>DATJPW010000022.1:0-20882 GCA_035506215.1 Desulfomonilaceae bacterium | reverse complement strand
CTGTATGCCTGAACCTGAGTCCGACCGACGAGTGACAACTTAGCTCGTCGAAATACCCTAACTTTGTTGGCAATGTCGGCACGAACGTATGTGAGGTGTCGCTGAATCTTGTCTTCACCAGGGTCTAGCAAGTAATCGTTAAATGTAGCAATAGCACGAAGTAAATCAGGATATTTATCGGGATCGAGGTCTTCCCATTCCACTTCCTTGATCCTGTCCTTAAGATGCGGAGCTATTGGACGGTTGCACGACATCGGGGTATTCCGCTTTGCGAAATACCGAAGATTTTTTTCATAGAGCTTGCAAATTTCAGGATCAACTGGAATGTACTGCCAATCACCTTCAGGATTGAGATCCCCGGTCCAGCGATAATCGTCATGCGAGGACGGGCTTAGTTCCCATATTCGAGTTTCGTACGCATTTTTTATACACTCCGCATTCTCACATGCATCGCGTTCATTTTGCAGCCATTGCTTTTGGCTTTCGATTGTTTGCTTTCTTGTCTCAGTCCTCGTAAGCGCTTTTTGGTATGCCTTGTTCAAGGACTCATCCAATCTCGATAATTCATCATTGCTGCATATGATTTTCTCGACTTCAGATGTTGCTTTTCCGCAATCAAAGCTTGCCGCATGGGCGTTTCCGGCAGTCATGAGAAGAAAAAATATCGCTAAGATAAGGTTATGTATCTTCATGGCTTAGTGCCCCGCAATGCTTGGATTGATCCGAGCAGGATGGGGAGTCTTGGTTTTCCGAGGGCAGATGGAAACCGCCACATATAGAGTCGAATGCTCACCCTCCTGACACTGACGCCTTCACCATGTCACACGAATGTGCAACGATGATGGCGCGTGTGTGAAATTATCGTGCAGCATTTGTTCAAATTCTGTGCAACGATCAGATTGTCCCCATCCCACAAATACCCCTTCTTCGCAGAGATCTCCGGATATGGGGCCGGAGCAGACATTGATCCCGGTAGGGGCCGAGCGTCCCTGCCGGCCCATTTATTTCTACGCACCGGCACGGAGGCCGGCGCCTACCGATCTGGACCCCGGCCCCGTTTTTCAACGGGGCATGCGTGAAGATCGCCGGGGTGACGGATCGAAAGGGACCTGAACTACCTGCCCTGGATCCCATCCAAGGTTCCCCCTGCTTACGGACTGAAAGGCCCACGCCACGAGACCTATCCCGGACTCTGATCCGGGGCGTACCGCGACAGCGATCACGCCTATGGCGTAACTTATAGCGTCTTGCTTAAATCAACGGCATCGGGCGGGATGACCCCCCGTGCTCAGATACACTGCCCCATATGGCACCATTCTTACCACTCGATCCGACCCCGACGTCAATCCGCGAAAAGTACTCTCGACTATCTCAATCATCCGAATGTGATTGCGGTCGGTGCCTGTTCGGGTTCAGGAACGTGCGAAAGCAGTTAATGGCGAAGAATAAGGCGCCCGCGAAAATGAGAAGATTGTGCGCTTCCAGCGAAAAAAACTGTGGGAGCTCTCTGGGGACGTCTCCCAGAATGTACATCAGGAAAAGGAGATCCAACGCCTGCCACAAGGACCACCCCCCGAGAGATGCCAAGAGCAGAGCAAAATAGAGGTTGGCCCATTTTGTGCCGGTAACACTCTTCCTCGACCAGAACAGGGCCCGTATGCTCTGAACCACCAGATATGGTGAGAGCAGCTTGAACCAAAGGGTCATCGGCGTGCCGGCTAAATCCATTCCTCCGGCAAACATCTGACGAGACAGGAACACGAGACCGACATTCCAGGAATCGGTATATATCAGATAAAGAATCAGAAATGCCGGTAATGCCGCCACGGAGACAATCAGAATCAGCAGTTCCCGCACAAGTATTTTCCACATAAAAAGCATTATAGCATTCATGAAGTTTTTGTTTATCGCTTTGTTCCCATATACTGAGACGAGATTTTTTTGTTTTGGAGATAATTCCCGGTAGTATAAAAGAATTGATTGACGGATCATTTTTTTTCGAGAGAATACATGGGTACACGAGTTCCCGACAAAGTGAAGCGGAACTGAAAAACCGGCAGACAAAGTCACTCACCTGAAGATAAGTTAATGAGGGTCCGGCAGGATGCTCGGACTCACGAAATATTAAGCCCCCTTTCAGTTCTCATTAGCGCGAGATTCATATTTTTCATAAAGCAAGGAGAGTCTCATGGAGAAAATCTGGCTGAAGTCCTACGCGAAAGATGTCCCCGCCGAGATTTCATTCGATCAGGCCACGCTACCCGAGGCGCTGGCGAGGAATGCCTTACGGTATCCGGACAACCCGGCTCTCTTGTTCCAGGGCACAACCGTCACGTACAAACAACTGGATGAAATGGTTTCGCGGTTCGCTACCGCATTGGCGGCACTGGGAATAGGGCCAGGAGACCGGGTAGCTATGCTCCTGCCCAACCTTGTTCAGATGGTCGTGGCGACATATGGGGGTTGGAGGGCGGGCGCTACCGTTGTCATGAACAATCCTCTTTACACTGACCGGGAGCTACAACATCAACTCAATGATTCCGAGTCGAAGCTACTAGTCTCATTGGATCTTTTGGTTCCACGGATGATCGCTTTGCGGTCAAAAACCGGAATCAAGAACATCATTTCATGTCATATTCGAGATTATTTGCCGTTCCCGCTGAAACAGCTTTTCCCGCTAGTGAAGAGAGGAATGCATCGCAAGACCCCTGCTGAGCCAGATGTATATGAATTCACGAATCTTATACAGCAACACGGTCCCACGACGCAGCCTTATAAGTCGGAGTGGGACGATACAGCGTGCCTTCTGTACACAGGGGGGACCACCGGGGTATCGAAGGGCGTCCAACTGACTCATGGGAACCTTTCGGCAAATGTTCAGCAGAGTACCGCTTGGTTCCCGGATTTCAAGCCGGGGGATGAAATCGTGGTCGGTTGTCTTCCCTTCTTCCATTCATTTGGTATGACCTCGGCGATGAATGTTGCCATCTTCCACGGATACGGGAACATTCTCATACCCAAGCCGGAGCCCAAACCTATCCTCCAAGCCATATCAAAGTACAAAGCTACTTACATTCCGGCGGTCCCCACGCTGTATAACGGCATGATCAATTTCCCGAAGCTCAAGAAGTACGACATTACGTCCTTAAACGCCTGCTTCTCCGGTGGCGCGGCGCTGCCCATGGAGACTATAAAGAACTTCGAGCGGCTGACTGGCACGCAGATTTGCGAAGGCTACGGCCTCACTGAGACTTCACCCATAACACACGTTAATCCTTACGGGTCAAAGACGAAATCGGGGACCATCGGGCTACCCATCTGTAACACCGACGCGAAGTTGGTACACGTGGACGATTATAACCAGGAGATCGTGGAACCGAACACGCCGGGCGAGCTTTGTATAAAGGGGCCCCAGGTCATGAAAGGATACATTAACAGGCCCGACGAGACTGCTGCGACCCTCAAAGACGGGTGGCTCTTGACCGGAGACATAGCTACCTTTGACGAAGAAGGTTATTTCACCATTGTCGATCGCAAAAAAGATATGATCATATCCGGCGGCTTTAACATCTACCCACGAGATGTGGACGAAGTGCTGTTTTCGCATCCGAAGATCCTCGAAGCCTGCGTCATCGGCGTACCTGACCAATATTCCGGAGAGAGGATCAAGGCATTCGTGGTCCTGAAGCCCGGTGAAACGACGACATCAACCGACATAATTGATTTCTGCAAACAGAATCTTGTGAAGTACAAAGTTCCAAAGTACGTGGAATTCGTCACGGATCTTCCCAAGAGCGCGGTGGGCAAAATTCTTCGGAAGGAACTCCGGCAGATGGAGTTGGCCAAGATGGAAAAGAAAGAAGAGAAATAGGCGGAATAGGGGGGCACGGCCGTGCGCCCCTATTCCCGTATTCGTTTCAATTGGATGGTCACGGTATTTGATTTGTCCATGCAGTCCAGTTCAACGATATCCGGGTTTCCCCATTCAGGCGGGAAGCCCCCGCCAAACTGAAGCATAATGATATAAGGGAATGCATCGTGGTACAAGAAGCCGCACAGGCTGCCTGTGTCGTGTCCGCTTAGCTCTAACTGATCTCCTACCTTGTGCCCGGCATTGCAGTGTCCCTTCACTGCTTTTATGGTGCCGATCACTCGATGGCCGATTCTTGGTTTTTCCTCCACCGTGCGCCTCCTTTTCTGATCACTGTTTCATTAACTTCTCTTGAACCGCCCGACTTGTCAGTTCCCGGAGAGCATCCGAGGCTATCCACCTGGCGGTCCTGGAATTCAGTTCTCCAATTTCATTGGCCGTTTCAATGGCAAAGCGATTCAGATCAGCATTGCGTTTTCCGATTTGACGCAGGGCCCAATTAACCGCTTTTTTCACGAAGTTCCTGGAGTCCTGGGATGCGTTCCTTATTATGGGCATGTAGGTCAAGAACTCCTCATCTTTTGCTTTCTTGTCGTGAACAGCCAGACATGCCATGAGCACGAATCCTGCCCTTTTGACAAACTCTTCCGGACGTGAACTCCATTCCAGGGCCTTCTCGCGAGCAAACTCGACTTTACGAAAAAGATTGTTGCAGCATTGATCGCAGAGATCCCAGGAATTGAAATCCTTGACCCATCGATCCATTTGTTCGGGGGTCACTTTCTTGCGATCTCCGATCATGGACGCGAGGATCCTCGCCTCATGAATGCCGGATGCCCAGAGTTTTTCCGCGAGCAAATGATTTTTGCCCACTTGCCCGGCTATTTTCCTCAATTCCGGAATTGAAATGCCATACGCGGATTCGGGATTGATTCCGTAGCGCTCCATGCCCTTCACTGTCTCGGGGTTAGCCAAGGATTTCAGTTGATTCATGATTTCGATGTATGGCATCGGCCTGGGTCCGTGCTATCCGGATTCCGTTGATAGTTATATGGAGGAAACTCTGTCGGCGCCTAGATCGGTTCGGATCAGCCTCCGACTGCACGCACACGGTTTGCAGCCCGCTTGTCCGTGCGAATGGGCTTTATGGATTTTTTCCGCACACTTGACGTAGCTTGTGACTCAGGGGCCTTACTTGGCACTGCCTCGCCCCCTTGCACCGAAAATGGCCGGTATCCTTTTTCATTGGCCAGGACTTCTCTGAGGTACAGTCCGGTATATGAGCCTGGGACCTCCGCCACTTCTTCCGGGGAACCGGTGGCAACGATTCTGCCACCTTCGTCGCCTCCTTCGGGTCCAAGATCTATGATGTGGTCAGCGACTTTAATAACGTCCATATTGTGCTCAATGACCACAACAGTGTTTCCCTGGTCAACCAGGCTCATCAGGACGTCAAGGAGCCTTCGCACATCATCAAAATGAAGTCCGGTCGTAGGTTCGTCCAAAATGTATAACGTCCTGGTGGTGCTTCTCTTGGAGAGCTCCTTGGAGAGTTTTATCCTCTGCGCCTCACCCCCTGAAAGGGTCGTGGCCGGCTGGCCCAGCTTGATGTAATCCAGCCCCACCGCTTGCAGTGTCTTGAGCCTACTCGCTATGGTGGGGATATTGGCCATGAACTCCGCCGCCTGATTGACGGTCATGTCCAGCACATCAGATATGTTTTTCCCTTTAAATTTGATGTCCAATGTTTCGCGATTGTAACGCTCACCGTGACAGACGTCGCATTTGACATAAACATCGGGCAGGAAGTGCATCTCAATCTTGATGATGCCGTCACCGCGGCATGCCTCGCACCGGCCTCCCTTCACATTGAAGCTATAGCGACCGGGTTTGTATCCCCTCATGCGGGATTCGGGCAGGTTGGCAAATAATTCCCGTATGAACGTGAACACGCCGGTGTAGGTGGCCGGATTTGACCGCGGAGTACGACCTATAGGGCTTTGATCTATGTCAATGACCTTATCTATGTAGGAGATCCCCTCGATGGAGTCCACTTCTCCCGCCTTCGTCCTGCTCCTGTAAAGGCGCTGCGCCAAGGCTTTGTGCAAAACGTCTACAACGAGCGTGCTCTTGCCTGAGCCGGAAACCCCGGTCACGCAAGTGAACAACCCGAGAGGGATACGAACTTCTATGTTCTTGAGATTATTTGCCCGGGCGCCCTTGATGACTATCTTCTTCTTGCCTGGAACTCGCCGTTTTTGAGGGGTAGGTATGCACTCCTTGCCCGAGAGATATTTGCCTGTGAGGGAGACTTCCGATTCAAGAATGTCTTGGGGTTTTCCCGAGAAGATGACCTCACCGCCCATTCGGCCCGCTCCGGGCCCCATATCTATGACGTGATCCGCGCTCAGAATGGTTTCCGGATCGTGCTCGACCACGATCACGGAATTGCCCTGATCCTTGAGTTCCATCAACGTCGCCAGCAGTCTCTGATTGTCCCTCTGATGAAGACCGATGCTGGGTTCGTCAAGTATATACAGCACCCCGACCAGAGAAGATCCCACCTGCGTCGCCAACCGGATCCGCTGGGATTCCCCTCCTGAAAGCGTGGCAGAAGATCGGTCCAGGGTCAGATAGCTGAGTCCCACTTTTTCCATAAAACCGAGCCGATTTCGAATCTCCTTGATTACTCGCCGTCCGATCTCGGCGCGTCGTTCATCCAGCTCCAGATCGGCCATGAATTTGGACGCTTCGCTAATGGAAAGCGCCGTCAATTTATTGATGGAAAGACCGCCAATGAGGACGTGTAGGGCCTCCCTTTTCAGACGTGCGCCTCCACATGCCGGGCATGGAACGTGACTCATATACCGACTGAACTCGTCGTCCAGGTCCTCTCGCTCCGATTCCCGGTACCTACGTTCCATATTGGGGATGACCCCCTCGAAAGTCTTGCGATAGAAATGTTTACGGCCGTCTCTCTCGTAATTGAAATTGATTAGTTCGTTACCGGAGCCAAAAAGCAGTATGTTCCGTATCTTATCCGGCAATTTCCGGAACGGCGTTTCAATGTCGAAACGATAGTGCTCAACCAAGGAAACAATCATTTGATCGAAAAAAATGGAGTTTCTGGAGTTCCATGGGGCGATGGCCCCCTGCCGAATGGACAGGTCGGGGTTGGGCACTATGAGTTCCGGATCAAAGCGTATCTGTACCCCGAGTCCGCTGCACGCTTCGCAGGCCCCAAAAGGATTATTAAAGGAAAAGAGCCTTGGAGAGATTTCTCCGAATGAGACACCGTGCTCGGGGCATGCGAACTTCTCGCTGAAGATGTGGATCTCGCCGTCCTGCTCTTCCACCACAGCAGTGCCCTGACCCATACGCACAGCGGTCTCAAGAGAATCGGCCAATCGCTTTTCCATGCCTTCCTTGATCACCAGGCGATCGACCACCACATCTATATTGTGTTTCTTATTCTTATCGAGCTTTATCTCTTCAGACAGGTCCCTAGGTTCGCCATCAATCTTCACACGCACAAAACCTTCACGCGCCAGATGCTGGAGTTCCTTCTGGTATTCCCCTTTTCGCCCGCTAACAATCGGAGCGAGCAAGTGGATGCGCGCGCCCATCGGCAGCGCCATGATTTGGTCCACCATTTGCTGGATCGTCATCGACGTTATCGGTCGGCCGCATTCCCAACAGTGGGGAATGCCCACTCGGGCATAAAGGAGACGGAGATAATCGTAGATCTCCGTGACAGTACCCACGGTGGATCTCGGGTTCTTGGAAGTCGTCTTCTGTTCGATGCTTATGGCGGGTGACAGTCCCTCTATGAGGTCTACGTCGGGCTTATCCATCATTTCCAGGAACTGTCTGGCGTACGCAGAAAGCGACTCGACATATCGCCGTTGGCCTTCGGCATATAGAGTATCGAAAGCCAGGGTAGATTTGCCCGACCCGGAAAGGCCTGTTATTACGACAAGCTTGTCGCGCGGAATCGTAAGATCGATGTTCTTGAGATTGTGTTCGCGCGCCCCCCGTATGACTATATCTTTCGCTCGCAAGTTCAATCCTATCTTACTTGGGAAGACCGGCCTGTCAGTCCAGGCCGAAGAACTTCAGGTTGAAAATCTTCATCATTACAATAAGTCCCGCGGTCGCCCGAGGCAATAAAGACGCCGTTGGACTCACTCCGCCTCGGAACAACTCGGCAAGTCAAATTAACAGTAAGATGGGCTGAAAGTAAAGTACGCGCACCGTGATTGCTTTTACGCGACATAATTCTTTGGCTGAGCAAAACAGTGCATTGACCGGCCCGTGAAAGCGTTCATCGCTCTGTATGTTTCCCCGGCCCAGTTCCCCAGCGCGCATTCCACCTCTCCCGAGAAGGTGGTTCTACTAAAATAAGTGTCCATTTTTTCCATTTTCATCAACATACTAAATAAAAACTATCAACTATTTCTTGACTAGGGTTCTGGCCCATGCTACTAGGCCAGTGTTTTCGAGAGTCGGGAGCGTCGGACCCCTCTCGTATTCTAGATTTTTAGTAGGAGGTATGGTGATGTTGTCTCAGTTTTCCGATCCGGCTAAAGAGGTTTCCGTACCTCCCGGAGACTTCGCAAGCAACTATCGGCATCTTAAGGACATTATCAACAGAGCCCTAAAACAGGGCACACCGCTCGAAGATCTGCACCTCATTCCCAAACAGCTTTCCACCGGAAAGCATTCCAAGCATCTGTCCAAGGATGATCTCGTCAAGCTGCTTCACGTCATCAAGAGACTCAAAACGCGGTATGAAAAGCTGTTGCAGTCTCCAGTGCCTCGGGAACTGGAACGCGACATACTCGCCAAGTCTCCGGGTGATCGCCTGCCCTGGGAGGATGAGGCCCTGGAAAAGCAGGACCAATGGCGCCGGGATGTCAAAGCGGTTCGGGCGAGAGTGCGCAAAGAACTAAATGATCACCTGAATACGGAATTCTTCGGTGGGGAATGACCCACCAGTATCTGCCCGGATTTTGACGAATTAGGACTGAGGGTAGCTTTCAAAAAGCTTTCCCCATTTGTTGGTCTTTTTGAAGGCGTGCATCTGGGATTTTGCCTTGAGCGGCCAGTATATGAAATCGTGGTAGAAAAAAGACCCAAATACGAACAAATAAACTAGGGGCGTCCGAAAAAATAGCTTTTGTAGTGGCTCCAGGGGCCCGAACCAGATAAAATTGCCCACAGCGGACGCTGCGTTGTTGCCCACCGTGAAGCCCCAGTTCTCCTGGGATATGTCTTCCCCCACAATTTCTATTTCCTCCAGGCGTCCTGTCCCTAGGCCGGATGCGTCGGCTATCTGGATATACTTCAGTTTCATGGGGTCGAAGCCCATCATTTTTGCCGCAACAGCGTCTATGGCTGTGCTGTCCGCGGAAGCAAGCATCAAGTCTTTTTCCACCGGCACCATAGTTCTTGGGCCGGGGCCATTGCCGCACACAGTACCGTCCATAACGGTAAATATGCCCGAGTGAATCTCCTTCTGGATGGTCAGCAAATCGTTGAGGGTTTCGTGAATCACCGAGTGAGTGTAGTGACGCCTCGAATTGAGCAGACCACCGAACGCGTTTTTCATGGAGCCGGTAGTGCCGGTATAGATGTGGCACTTCACCGTGGGAAGATGCACGATGTTCTTGCCAATAAAGTATTCGGGGATCTTTACTCCTTCGGGAAATATCTCGTTCAAAACCCGCATTTCTCCGTTGGGGCGATAAGGAATCCAGCGAATATCGGATTCTCTGAAATTGTACAGGACAGGAATTCGGTACTTCTCGAAAATCGGCACATACCGATTGAGTTGTTCCCCCTTGAACGCATTGGTGACTACTGTCTCGTTCTGGACGCAGACAATCTTCTCATAACCCGCTTCTTTCAGTGCCAGTATGACCCCTTCCAGTTGCCAGGGTGTTGTATTGGCGCCAAGGAAAGGAAAATGCCAGGAAATATTGTCCTTCAGAATTACGGGAGCGGATGGGTCCAAGAAATCCGTAAACCGAGCATTATTCATAGCAATTCTTATATCGTCCAGCACCGTTGCCGGCTGAGTTCTTCGTACCGCCACTATCGGTTTTTCAGCCATTGTCTCCTCTAGTTCGCGTATCATTCCTTGAACAAACCAAAGGCCCACTGCAGGGACTTAAGCAGCCCAGCGCTCCCCTCAATGTCACGGAAGTCGCCCCACGAGGCGCTTGCAGCAATCCCACTTGCATCGGGAGAACCGCTTCTGAGCCTCGTTATCTCCTCTTCTGATTTCAGGCGTTCCACATCCAATTGCTTGGCTCGCTGAAGCCCGCCATGGGCTATGAAATCCATTATTTTTTCTATTTCTCCACCATCGAACCATATACCGTGTTCCTTGCAGACATCAACCAGCACCCCGGAAATCCTCGCGAAGTTTATACGATTAATTATCTGTCGACAAACCGGGCATCTCACGTAAGCAGCATTTGATTGAGGCGCGACTTCGCCCTTTCCAGGCGCCGTTGTTGAAAATACTACTGAATCTCGTTTTTCCTGCATCATCTCGAAAATGTCGTGGGGCACGAAAACGCCCGCGCATCGGTCACATCCCACCAGGGAAAATTCACCGATCTTTTTTCCACGCATCGGGACTTCGCAGCGCGGACAAAGCCGGTCCTCCATGATCTTCTCGTCATCGACCAAGCCCGTGATCGGTCGAGCGCAGCGAACACAGAACCTCGCATCGGCCGGATTGGCTGCAAAGCAATTCGGGCAATTAACCGTCTTGCCTTTCAGTGAAAAATCCAGAGCCGCGTTACAATAATCACATCGCGCGGCTTCGCGCCTCACCGGAGCGCCGCATGAAGGACAGTGAAGCACCCAACCCGTGTCAAGATCCACGGCCGCTTTGCCTTCGTTGGCCGGGTCGGGGGGGCCGTCTGCGGATCCGAAGCGAACCCTGAGCTCTTCCGTCCGCTTGGCCATATCTTCTGAGGTGATCGTTCCCCTCTGCTTGAGTTCGGCGATAACGTGATCCACTTCAGAAGGGCTCAGCGAGTACTTTTTCCTCAGTGCCTCGTCAGGTTCGCCGCTCACGAAATCACTGAGAAAAGAAGCAACCGGGATTCTCACTGTTTTCGTCATGGCGTCTCGTCCAATTCCGCACAAGTACTTGTGTCAGCGCACTTATAATACAGTGTTTATAGGGAATGATTCAAGGCATGAATGACCGGCCGGTCTATAACCTCATAAAAGGACAAGTCATTTCGGAAAGTCTCCAGCAGACGGGTTTTCATAAGAGAGATTGCCAAGTAGGCACTATCAATTCCTATCCATCGACGCTTGAGACGTTCGGCCACTGAAATCGTAGTTCCGCAGCCGCAGAAAGGATCGAAGACGACATCCCCTTCGTTGCTGGAAGCACTGATAATTCTTTCCAGTAAAGCTTCGGGCTTTTGAGTAGGATAGCCAAGCCGTTCTTTGGCGACCGGGTTTATCATATTGACGTCGGTCCAAACATCGTCTATTTGACGCCGGCCGCTGCTTTCTTCCAGATACTGCTTGTAAGAATATCGTGCCCCCAAATGTTCCGGCTCAATAAGCCTGTTCTCCTTTTCTAAATGTTCTAAAGTTTCTTTGCTGTACGTTTTTAGCAGTGTCTTACGGTAATAACCCCTTTCATCTCTCCATTTGAAACGTTCAAGGTACTTTTCGCTGTAGGGTACCGCCGGCGTATTCCAGGTCCAATTGCTCCCCTTGCTGTAAAAAAAGATTATGTCATGGCTTTTCGGAAGCTGTCTTGCTCTCGCCTTGCTGCTTCCGCTGAAGGGCGTCCTTTTCCACACAATCTCGTTGCGAAAACTTTTCGGGCCGAAAACAGAATCAAGAATGAGTTTCATATAATGGCTTGCTGTCGGATCACAGTGAAGATAGAGACTTCCCGTAGGTTTTAGGATGCCCTGAAGTTCAGCGAGTCTGATTGCCAGCATGACCAGGTAAGCCATCATGTCGTTGGTTCCGAGAACGCGGCAAAGAGTTTCTATAAGATCCGACAATTTGTCCGAACGTCTTGTGAGCTCCTCGTAGGCAGTTTGAGACTCTTCCCCCCAATGCCAAGTATCCTCAAATGCAGTGATCTGCGCCGATGATCGGGTTCTGTTTTTTCCGGCAAAGAGCACCTTATAGGTGGCTTTGGAATTGAACGGCGGATCAAGGTAGATAAGATCTACGCTTTCGTGCTGGAGGTATTCCCGCATAATGGGCAGGTTGTCGCCAAAATAGAGCTTGTTCGTCCATTCGGGTTCCATGCTCATAAGACGCCCCTGGATATTGATGGACGCGACTCTGTCACGTCACAGGATGCCTGTCAATCCGCTATTAATATCTTATGGATATGCGAAACGTGCTTTGAACCCCTTTCCTCGCCTCTAGGTGTTGGGTCAGTCCGAAATTTCGGAGCATGTTCCCCTGCAAGAGATTGCTTCTCCCGCTCTGCAGCGGGGTCGCAATGACAATCTTTCGCAGCCGTAACCGTGCTATCCCATTACAAGGGTCCCAGATGTTGACCAACCGGTTAATCCCGGTTACGATTTTCAGTGAAGTCAAAGCAAAGAAATGAAAAGCGAGCGCAAAATGCAGCAGATCGATAAAGAGATCGGCAGTCCTGAAGATGAAAAGCATGAAAGTTTGGAAAGGACTCTGAGCTCTATAGCTTTGAATCGCCCCTTTTCACGGCGTGGGTTTTTCCTCATAAGCGGGGTCATGATTGTGGGGTTTTCCGCTCTGAAGGCCAGAGGCGAAAGAGAAGCGCCACTCATCATCATGGATCAGGCGAAAGGCTTAGTAATAGCAGATCCTACCAGGTGCGTGGGCTGTAGACGATGCGAACTGGCTTGCACGGAGTTTAACGACGGAAAAGCTTCTCCCGCCATGGCGAGGATCAAGATCGCCAGGAACCTCGATTTTGGGCCAAAAGGACTCCATGCAGGACAGCGCGGCCAAGGCAACTGGGGAAATGGCTTAGTCATCCAGGATCTTTGCAAACAATGCCCCCATCCTGTGCCTTGTGCGAACGCCTGTCCGAATGACGCGATTGTTGTGAAACCTCCGACGAATGCGCGTGTTGTGGACCCCGATAAATGTATTGGCTGCAAAATGTGTCAGAGGGCTTGTCCTTGGGAGATGATGTCATTCGATTCGGACACGAACAAGGCCACCAAATGTTTCCTCTGCGATGGGAACCCCAAGTGTGTTGAGGCGTGTCCTGCCGGGGCCCTCAGCTATGTGGCTTGGCGCGATCTGACCGATAAAACGCCGCTAAGAGTAGTGCCCACATCCGTTATTACCCCTGAGAAGGCCCAGAGCTGTGCCGATTGCCACAAAGGGTAACAGGGAGGAGAAGAAAAGAAATGGCTAAGCCCGGTGGATGGGCAGGAAAAGTCTTGCGGGTTGATTTATCAACCGGGAGGACCTCAACTGAAGATACCATAGAGAAATACAAGGATTTTCTGGGCGGAACCGGAATAGGCTACAGAGTGATCTGGGACGAAGTCCCAACCGGAACAAAACCCTTTGATCCGGCGAATAAGATCGTCTTTGGAGTAGGCCCTTTGGCCGGTACGGGCGCTCCCTGTAACGGAAGGACGGCCGTAACGACTCTGTGGCCTACCTGTTGGCCGAAGCCTCTGGTCGCAAGCGGACACATGGGCGGTCATTTTGCCGCGGACCTCAAGTATGCCGGATACGATGCCGTCATCGTCGAAGGAAAGGCCGATCGCCCGGTATGGCTATCGATTGTGGACGGACAGGCTGAAATCAGAGACGCCCGTCGCCTTTGGGGACAGGGTATACGAAGGACTACCATTGAAATCAACCATGAGATGGGACCGGAGGCCTCGGTCGCCGCTATCGGCCAAGCCGGTGAGAATTTGGTTCCCATGTCTGTGGTCATGAACTCTTATTCCCACTCTGCCGGCGGTATCGGCGGGGTCATGGGTTCCAAGAACCTGAAGGCCATTGGTGTCCGAGGGACCGGTAGTGTGCGTATTGCCGGAAATAAGGACGAATGGGAGAAAGTCGTCAAGTTGCACCTTTCCCTCTTGGGGGCCAACAATCAGCACGTCGTGCCCAATAGTCCTCAACCGTGGGCCGAATACTACAGCGCTGGTTCACGTTGGGTTGCGTCCAAGGGCCGGCAATGGGGCGCGGCGGACCCGAATATAGAGACTGGCGCATGTGATCCCCACGACCTAAATAAGATCGCTTACCGGGCCAACAATGCGGCCTTCTTCCTTGGCGACAAGGCTTGGCAGTATACCGTGAGAGGAAACGGCTGCACGAGCTGCCCGATTCGTTGTCATACCATGATCAAAGTTCCCGCGGTCTCTTCAAAGTACGGCATTCCTGCGGTAGGGCAGAATACGTGCGCGGGGTTGCTGTTTGGCAAGGCCTTCTTCAAAGCCTTTCCCGATGGTCCGAAAGGCCAGACCTCTATTGAAGCCTGTATGGTGGGCATGCATTTAGCGGACGACCTCGGCATTTGGGAAAATTACGGCCAACTCCAACGGGATTTCCAAAAGCTGTACTACGAAGGCATTATGAGCACCAAGGTTGGTGAGAAGGAATTTAAGGGCTATTCATGGGACAAATATGAGAAGGGGGACCCATCCTTCCTCTTCGAGCTTCTCCCAAAAATAGCCCATAAACAAGGTGAATTGGCCACCGCTCTTGGATTGGGGACCGGCGGCATGTTGGAACGGTGGGGCCTTCCCGAAAAAGCATGGCTGCAAGATCAGGACCTCCTATACTGGAAGATGGGTCATCCCAAGCATCATTCAAACGAGGACGCGGGGCAATGCGGCGTGATCATCAACACACAATACAATCGTGATGCCCAGTGCCATTCCCATGTCAACTTCACTCGCAATGGATTGCCCATCGAGGTTCAGAAGCGATTAGCCACGGAGATCTGGGGTTCTCCGGATGCGGTGGATGCTCTTGCCGCGTACACGCCGATGAACACGTACAAGGCCAAAATGGCAAAATGGTCGCTCCTGAGGAAAGAGTTGCACGATTCCCTATCTCTCTGCAATTGGATGGGACCCTGGATTGCTTCACCGCTGAAGGAGCGCGGTTACCGGGGTGACGATTCCATCGAATCATTGCTCTACAGCGTGGCTACCGGCGACAAGAAATCTCGGGAAGAACTCGACCAGGTCGCGGAGCGGATCTTCTTGCTCCATCGGGCCTTGACCATTCGCGATATGGGGACCAAAGAAATGCGGACCAAGCATGATACGATGCCGGATTGGGTATTTGCGGATACTGCGGACAAAGCCCCTTTCAGCAAGGGAACCAATCGTATGGACAAGGAAGATATCAAGGTGGCGATGGATTTGTACTACGAAGAGATGGGTTGGGACAAAAAGACCGGGGCTCCGAGCGCGAAGGCCTACCAAAGAATCGGACTCGGAAAGGTGGCCGATGATCTGACCAGGAAAAGGCTTCTGCCTTAAGAGGACAAAGTGGAGCAACGAGAAGAAATCAGCCGGAAAATAGCGCAGATCATTCGGGAGAAGAGCGAAGCAGGCAAGCTCACTCAATGCGAAGAGATTTGGACCGAACTTGTCGAGCAAGGCCTTGTAGAACAAGGGGTTGCGGATGAGAAATCGCATTTTGAAGCCATCCTCGGAGAGGTACTGGAAGAAAATGGAGATCTCCGAGAAATTTCCGCGGGAAATGGGACCCCTTACTATTATTCCACTCGGAGCCTGAGCGAAACGTACGCGGAAATCCTTCTAAGCAAGGAGGAAGGCCCGCTTTCAGTCATAGCTCAAGTCGTTCGGGAGAATTCTAAAATCTACCCGCGGCCGGTCCCTATGGACATTTTCAGCGGGCCTCCCTTTGACCTCACTGAAGAAGAGATTCTAAACTGTTTGGAAGAAATGGGTGGGCAGAGGGAATATCAGGACATCGCTCGGACCACCACTTCCATCGGGACTGTATTCCTTTACTCCTGTCGGCATTTGGAGCCGGATTACGCATTCACGTTAGCCGAATGGTTGGATGTAGGTCAGGTCAATAATCCTTGACGAGCAGTGTAGGCAAACCCTAAATGGGTCTTTGGCGGCGACTTGGTACGTTCCCTCCTTTGGTAAAGGAGGGAGAGGGAGGATTTTGTTGGAAATCCCCCTAAATCTCCCTTTAGAAAAGGGGGATTTTGACCGTTTGGTGGCCTTCTGAGTGTACATAACTAGCGCCTATGCCAGAATGAGTGAAACATGAGTAAAATTAACGATTCAGTATGGAAGTCAGAATCCACAGTGGCCTACTATCTGGATAGAAAGAGTTCGCGGCCGTTTCTGCGGGAACAAATCGATGTGATGCTCGCGGTCATCAAAGGTCTTGGACGTCCGGTTCGCCGCTTTATGGATCTCGGGTGTGGTGACGGGATCCTTGCCGCGGTGATTTTGGCAGAGTTTCCGGACTCCAACGGCGTTCTCGTGGATCATTCTCCACCGATGTTGAACGCGGCTGAAACTGAATTGGCCGGATTTGCGGAGAGGATCCATTTGTGTGAAGCCGATTACGGTCAAGCGGAATGGGTGCAATCGGTTCGGCAGTATGCCCCCCTTGAGCTGGTTGTGTCAGGATTCTCGATCCACCACCAGCCGGATACGAGTAAGCGGCGGCTATATGGGGAGATTTTCGAGGTCCTCGGTCCTGGAGGCATGTTCATCAACATGGAGCATGTGGCCTCTCCTACGGAACGCCTTTCAGATCTGTGGGATCAGATAAGGGTGGATTCGCTTTATGAGCTTGCTGTGCAGCGCAAATTGAATAAGACAAAGGCCGCAGTGGAGAAAGAGTATTTTGACCGTCCCGACCGGGAGGCGAACATTTTTGCCTTGGTTGAATCTCAGTGCGACTGGTTACGGCAAATCGGATACGCCGATGTGGATTGCTTCTTCAAGTACTTTGAATTAGCAGTGTTCGGCGGCTGCCGCCCTTAGGTTTAGGTCTTGAGTATTTTCCTTGTTACGACACCCAATTCACGCCGTGATACTCGCTTGGCCTCCTCATAATACTAATGATACCAGCAGGCTATACTCATCAGTCCTGTTCGTTCCAATTTACTGCTAGAGCGGAGAGGCTCCATAGCGCGTGTGATTTAGTGGCTATGAACGCGACGATTAAACGAGTGTCTATCCGTATGGGGAGGCGTTAAATCAATTAATGCACACCAATATGCTGTGTGCTATCATTAAATTGAATTGTTCGAGGAGTTGAAAATCATGCCTCAAACTGTGACGCCAACGGAAAAGCAAGATTATTCTGCTCAGGTCCGGCGTGCCGCGCGGAACAAGGAGAGGGTTAGACTTACGCAAGGCGACAAGGCAATTGCGGCGGTGATCCCTATTGAGGACCTCGAATATTTCGAGAGACTTGAAGACTATGTGGATCTCTTGGAATCTTTGGAGGCTACAGAGGAAGCGATAGAAAAGGGAGGTGTGCTCCTCTGGGAGAAATTCAAGGCTGAATTAGAACTTGAGTCCAAGTAGCGTGTCCTACCGCATCCTAATTTTCCCCAAAGCCCAGCGTCAAATCAGAAGGCTTCCTGGAGGAGCCCGGTCAAAAGTCCTTGCAGCCATAGATTCGTTGGCGGAAAATCCCCGGCCTGCCGGCGTGAAGAAGCTCACTGCTACGGAGAATCACTTCCGAATCCGTGTAGGTGATTACCGGATCATTTATGCGATAGAGGACGATTTCTTGGTGATATTTGTCATAGCTGCCGGTCACCGTAAGGACATTTACCGGAGACTGAAAGCATTGACTGCCAAGTATACCCCACAATATCTGCTTGCCATGATTGAGAAGGACGAAGAAGATACCTGACTATTTTCGTCGCCCCGTGCTAAACCACCCAGGCCCAGGAATGTTTCCGTTTTTCATCACTCAATGGGAGCCAAGGTCAGGAGACCGAGTCCAGACAAAACGATGCTCGTATGAAATCCTTCCAGTCGGTGATGTGTCTAATTGTATGAAGGCACATTTGATGGAGTTAGGAGGCAACATCTCCAGGGAGGCCCTCCGGGCCAAGGTGAATCCTCTGTCTATTCTCGAGGCGCACGCGTGCCACGCCCCCACATTAGTTCACAGTAATGATTCCTGTGTGAAGCCTTTGATATGAAAGCTAATTCTTGAGAGAGGAGTGGCATGCGCACGATCCGGATCGGTGACCAAGTCGTGAGTATGGCCCCGAACGGAGAAACAACAGAAAGGAGTGTGTCATGAAGGCAGGCATCTTCTTTACTGGTTCAGGACCTATTGTCATCTTGACTTCGTATGCATCGCTCACGGATTCTCGCCTGGTTGAAAAGTTGGCAACAAAGGGAATCAAGAAATTCGTTGCCTTTGATGTTCCTTTGGACATGGCCAAAGAGAAGTACGGGCATCATTACAACGTTATCACCGGCGACCTCCACCAGCAGGATGACTTACGAATACTCGATTACGATGGACATCACGTCTTAAACCTCTTTCGTCTTGGCGAACTGGGGACCCCTATCTACCACGAGCCTTGAACGGACAGTTCCATGTACTCGTGAGCTGTGGGCAACTGCGCCGAGACTCTGGGGTCCCGGCGCAGCAGCGGCAGGTGGATACCGTTAGTGGTGACTTAGGCCCTCATTCTCTGAACACGAAAAGAGTTCTAAGAAAAAATCTCGCCTCAGTTGAATCCATGCAGCGAGATCCTTATGAATTGCTGGTGGGCCGTCGAGGGATCGAATCGCGAACTTACTGTTTCAGAGTTGAGGAAAGTGGGTAGGTTAGTCAATCAAACTGAGAGGTTGACTCAGACCGGCAGTTTCAAACCGGATCAAACGTCGGACCAATCTTGCTGCTGCTCTGTTGCCGGCTACAACCGCCTCGCGTGATACAAGGTTTGAGCAATTGGGACCAATGAAGAAACGAAGCCGAACTTCGCAACTGTAAGCACCGACGCCGGATCGATAAAGAGACAAGCGATCCCGAGCGCCATGATGAAAACCGACCAGCACATTATAGCCTTGGCCCCATACCTGTTAATTTCGTACCAATTCTCTTCCGATTCAAATGCCTTCCGTATGCGAAAGCCGTAAACGCAATTCATCTTTATCTTGCCAAGGTAAAGCGGTATGCACACAGCAATGACTATGATCCCCAAACAAAAGAGGGTAATCGCAGTCTTGATGTTCACGCTTTCCATGTTGCGCTCCGCACTGAATTGATTTTCAGGGACGAATGGGCTTCACTTTGTTGCGCCTGCGTTCCGCAGAAAATTTGCAACGTTTCCGTTCTAATGCTTTTTGGTGTAGTCGGTATTATATCTGTTGTCGAGGATTGCAGTAATACCAATTCGCTTTCAAGTCTGTAAGCAAATCCCCTCTAACCCCCCTTTATTAAAGGGGGGAACGGGGGGATTTGAATGCGAATTGGTATAAGATCAAGAAACACGGGGCTCAACCCTCTAGAGGTGCCAGCAAGTGTCGGTTACGTTCCGTCTTGAAAAGACAAAATCCTTCTCGTCCCCATACGAAGAATTATTTGGAATCTGCGAGAAGGCTCTTTCTTCCCTGGGCCTTCAGATCAGCCGTACGAATCAATCGGAAGGTATTATCGAGGCCCAAAAGCCATCCCGTTGGCCTTTCAAGTCAAAGGAGCGAATCTCCTTGAAGGTCGGGCATGATTCAAGGGTCCAGGTGATCGCTCAGATGGATCCGAACAAAGCCCTTTCGTCTGAAGGCCTTGTCATAGATAGGTTTTTCAGCGCGGTGCGGGAATTGATACAGATCAGAACAACACACAAAGAGGGAGGGATCTGAAAATCGCTCAGAATCCCTCCTGTCAATGCTGGAGGCATACCAGTTGAAACACTGAGTCTGAGGCTCACTATTACGAGACGAGCCTATTTCCTGACCATCCGGCTCACACATCTTGGTCGTTTGCTACTTCAGATTCATTTCCAAGCTGAGACGCTTGGACGGCACAAAGCCGGAACGATGCAAGAAAAGCATCAGGTTCTTGTCATCCCAGTCAACCAGCGTGTGAATCTTGCTCACACCAAGTTTCGTCATCTGCATCGTGAACTGCTCGAGCAATTTGTTGGCCACGCCTTTCCCTGTGGCCATGGGATGAACTCCTATTGTCTCCAGATTGCCGGTGTTCTCCGGAATTCCGAACTCGCCGATGTAGAGCTGACCCATGATGAAACCCACCAGCTCCCCGCTTACCTCCGCTACAAGCGAGGTGTTGATCCCCGCGCCTTTTGTGGCCGCTATGAGCTTTTCCCGATAATATTCCGGTCGCGGGGCGCCGAAGTACATGCTGTCGATAAGCGTGATCGCCTCGACATCCTCTTCTCTCATGGTGCGGATCAGTATGTTCGCCGGGTCGATCTCTTTCTTGTTCATGCTGCCCTCCCTCCGGCCGGAAGACTAAGGGGCCTTACCTTGTCGGGGTCCGCAAGACGATTACGAACTGGTTTACCTCTGATCCCGGGACAGCACATATAAGGTCACACACTGCCCAGAAAAAACAAAACCGTCGTCATATTGATGAAGAAGCCCGTGTTATCCCTCTTTTGAGCATACCTCTCCATCCTGACCCGGTCAAACACAATCTTTGGCTTGTCTGCTCACAGCCGGTCCACATCTTTCAAGGAATAAAGGGTGCTGATGTGGGCTTACGTAACTTACCGGAATTAACAAGTTACCTGGAAATGAGGGCGAGGCGGCCCGACCGCAGCGGGGGTCTTCGGGCTACTAACGGTCCCTGCATGGTTCTTCTCGTAGATTCAGAAGAGATAATCACCAGTTGTCAAGCAAGTCTTCGTTTTTTCTAGTTGAAACGGAGCGACGAGCGGTCACCTCAAGACCTGTTCAATCGCCTTCTTTGGGACCAGCCCTACAAAGGAGGCTGTGATCTCCGCGTCACGCACTACGAAAATCGCGGGTATTTTCCTGATTCCGAATGT
>DATJPW010000021.1:0-7009 GCA_035506215.1 Desulfomonilaceae bacterium | reverse complement strand
GCGAAAAATTTTGCCCTGCTTTCCTGGGAGGCTTTTTGCAGCTCGGGTTTTATCAGTCCAATCAGTTGCCTGAATGCTTGGGCAGCGCCTTCCCGTGATTCCGTTTGCAGTTGCTCGATCAGATTCTGTGCGGTTTGTTTGATCGACTCCGGTATGCCGGATGCGGACGCCTCTTCAAGCTTCTGGCTTGCACGCGCGGCAAAATTCTTGAAGTCGTCAGAATTCCATTGTTGCACGGCTCCTTCAAACTCTTGGATAATAGAATCCCCGAACGAGTCCAACGCCCTCACAGTCTCTGTGTCCGGCTTGTTGGGGCTTTTTTCAGGTTCCGGCACAGACGTTGCAGGTTCCAAGTCTGCCGGGCCCGTTTGTGTCGGTTCACCGACCTCTTCAAGACGTGCTTGCGCATCGCCGGAATCGGGGCTTGCCACAACGCCTGCTGATGGCGACGCTCCAGCTTCAGGTTCTCGTTCTTCAGATACTTCGGCCACTTCGGAGGCAGCGTCCCGCGCTTGCTCGGCTTCGGGCGTGGTCACTGTCCTGACGACAGGTGGTTCACTGCGGCTCACTTGAGATGTTTCGTTCGAAGAGCGAAACATAAAGTACAGGGCCGCCAATATGATAACAACACCCAGTAATGCGCCGATCCACACGAAGGGCGACCTTTGTTCCACCTGAACGATCTCGCCTGTGAACAAGCCCGGGATCGAGGTCGCCGTTTGACCTTCTTGCTTTTTAAGCGGCTCATCGGAAGCCTTGTACTTGGAAAATATCACTCCACATTTGGGGCATTCATCGAGCCCCGTCGGCAAAGACGCTGCGCACGCGGGACACGTTAAACGCACCTGCTCGATGCGCTCTGTGGCATCGATGAGGTCGCCCTCTTGAGAGCCGGCGAGCAATCCGGCTTCGTCAAGTCTTCTCATTACACTTGCCAGTTGTCCGGGAGTCAGGCCGTACTTGTCCATCAGGGCATTTTCATCCACGCCCGCCCTTATATCATCCAAGACCATTTTGCGGTTGATCTTTTTCGCCACAGACAGCCCCCTGTTGACCCTGACCAAGATATCAGAGAAAACGAATCATCGGTTTCGAGGAGTACCAAGGCGTCGTGTTCATGCACCGCTCTACAGCTTCAATCGAAATGCCAATCAGCCTGGCGCCCATATCGCTAACTAAATCAACGCTTCCAGGCTGTTACCATTTTCTCACGTAGCTTTGTTAAAAACCAGTTATATTTTTGTTTCGGTAATGACGTCTCGTCCAGGCAGGTGAAGAAACAGTGTTCCATCTGGACAACATGTTGCAAATACTAGGCTAATTGTTTACACGACAATCGTTCCGGGGTCGGCGCAGAAAAGCCCGAGCAAAATGCAAGCCCCAACGGCCTCTTCAATCATCGTTTCTTAAGAAGCTCCACAATCTCCGGTATGCCCCGTTCGGCTGCGAGAGTCACGGCGCTTTTGCCCTCCCAATCTTCCGCTGCAATATCAGCTCCCTTCCCCAACAGCAATTTCACCACGGATTTGTGCCCATTCTTGACCGCCGATATCAGGGCGGTGACTCCCTTGTTATTTCGGGCATTGACAGAGGCTTCTTTGTTCAGGAGAAGCCTGACAATCTCTTCATGGCCATTCTCAGAGCATAGGATGAGTGCACTGTTGCCGTCCTGGTCCACTGCATTAATGTCCCCTGCCGAAGCAAGCAACAATTTGACGACGTCCGAATATCCGTATTCTGCTGCGAGCATGAGGGCCGTGCGGCCCATCAGATTTCGAGCGTCAACCTCTGTTCGTTGGGCGGTAAGCAGCGTCCTGACAGTCTCGGCATGACCGTTGCGGGCTGCCAGGCATAGGGCAGTGTTACCGTCCTTATCTTTATCACCGGGATAGGCGCCACTCGCTAACAGAAGCTGCACCACAGGTTGTCGCCCGGCATTTGCAGTCAAGAGCAACGGAGTCACGCCGCCGCCCATCCTGAAATTGACATTTGCGCTGTGACTTATCAAAAGCTTGATTGTCTTGAGGTCTCCGAGGCCCGCGGCCAAGGTCAGAGCGGTGTCTCCGGATGTCGTTTCCGCATTGACTGAGGCCCCGATGGCCAATAGCTCCTTCATACGGTCACGATCGCCTTGGAGGGAGGTGAGGATAAGCTGCTTATCCAGGAATCGGGCGTTCTTGACCGCTATTCCGGCTTTTTTGTCCAAGAGGAGTTGAACGATTTCTGCGTGCCCACCTCGAGCGGCCTCAGTCAGCGCTGTACGCCCATCCAAGTCTATGGCCGCGGCGTTTGCCCCATTTTCCAGGAGAAGCTTGACTACATCAGCGTGGCCACGGCTTGAGGCCAGATTCAGGGGCGTCTTACCATTGTCGGTCCTGGCTTTTATGTCGGCCCCATGGGCCAGCAGCAATTTGGCCGTTTCCAAATATCCTTCGCGGCTCGTCGCCGCCAAAGGCGTGAATCCATCCGATGATTTGAAGTTCACATTAGCTCCCGCTTCGAGCAGGAGTTTGGCTGTGTCTGTGTGGCCTTGGCCGCAAGCCGCGAAAAGAGCTGTGGCCCGAGAGTGGTTGGTCGCATCCACGTCCACGCCTTTCTTCCCGAGCAGCAATTCAACTGTCTCGGATTGTCCCTGGCGTGCACTGACTATGAGGGCGGTATCGTTATTCTCATCTCTTGAGTTGACATCGGCGCCTCCGGCAAGGAGTTGCTCCATCTCGGCCGAGTCTCCCGATTTGGCAGCATGGAACATTCTCCGCCTTACTTCCGGCGCGGGAACGGGCGGCCCTACATAGGACAGGGGAAATGCTCCCACCACCTTTTCTTCGATTTGTGGGTGCTGATGGCCATTAGTCTCCTCCCTGGTTTTCTGGTATGCATATTCGTAAGCGTCTCTAAGAGTAACGATCCCGTCATTATTCTTGTCGGCTTTACCCTTTAAACCAAGTAACAGGTTACGTGTGAAGACACTGTTACTGCGGTTGGGGAGTTCCCAGGAGAGCTCTTCTTCTCTGCCGGATGTAATTATAGCTCTGCCCGAAGAGTTGCGAATTTCCTGGCGAAATAGTTCCAGCGATGGAGCTAATGACTTGGGGTTCCCCTCGGAAAACCCGCCGGCGTAGCACGCATCGGCGATGATCAGAACACGGCCTGCTTCAATCCCTTTGAGGAACTCAAGACCGCTCATCTTCACGGCCGAAGTCCCCAGATATTTGGGTTCCGTGTCATAAGGCAGAAACAAAAATTCCTTCGGTCGCAATGGATCGTAAGCGCCGTGACCGCTGAAAAAAAGAATTACCGTGTCGCTCTTTCCGGCCTTGGGGAGAGTATAATAGAGATATTTCTCGACCTCGGATTTGGTGGCCTTTTCATTAAGCAAGTATGTGACGTTAGTTTCCTTGAAGATCTCCTTTTGCGTTTCAAGAAATTCCCCGAACGCCTTGGCATCCTTATCTGAATACTCCAATTTTGGCACCTTGGCATCGCGGTATTTGGATACCCCCACCACAAGAGCGTAAAGGTCTCCGGTCCCGCGTTCGGTTAAAGTAGCGCCGGATTTATCCCGCGTTATTGTGGACGACAAAGTCACTTGTGGAAAAAACAGACAAGACGCCAGCAACAGTCCGCATATACTGACCATCAAACCGGTCTTGGCGCCGCTTCTACTGCCTTTTGGTCGCGAAAAGACCTCGAAGTGTTTCATCGGGTTCCACTCTATGTCTCAGGCGATCGATTATTCTGTGAATCATTGACAGACGTCACGTTTTGTAAATCCGCATGCATGCAACCGACTACATAGATAGTTCCTGTTCTGAATTTGGACAGTCCCCGCCGCCCATAGTTCCTTTGGTTTTGGGCGGGTCACTTGTGACCCTGCAGTAGTTCTGTGACGGCCTTGTGGATCGCCGGCCCGAGATCGGCCTCTGAAAGCCGGGATGCTGCCCGCTTTTCCTGGATCATGCCTGTGGCAGCGTCGATGAACTCAGCCTCGAACCCGATTCCGTCGGGCCCGGCGACAGCTGTTACCAGGATTGCCCAGGCGCAATCCAGGCTGCTGCGGAGGTCGTGAAGCATCTTTGCTCGACCCGACGTATCGATCAGTCCCTTTTTCACCGCTTCACTCACCACAAATGGTGTGAGCACGTCGTACCGCTCGTAAATATCCATGGTCGGAGCTACAGCCTCGTACAGGGCATTGATCTTTGCTCGACTCAACGGCGGCTGGAAATTCTTCAATGCTACGATTATAGCCACGCGCTTGGTAACAGGCTGAACAACTTTAGGTTTTGGAACGCCCTCCCAGGTGACTGAGCTGAGCGCTATTGTGGACTGTGGCACTTCCCATGGATAAAAGATTATCACTAACAGGATTGCCACGGTGACGGCCCCGACCGCCCAAGTGGGTGCATTGAACAGACCGCGCAGACGTTCCAAAATGCCGGCAGGTTGCATTCGGATTGCCGCTTGCCCTACGGTAGCCGCTGAAAGCGCTCTGTTCACTTTCGCCCAAAGTTCGGCCGGCATCTGTTCTTTGGGGGCCTCAGCCGCCCACGATTGAACCATTTCCCTGCACGGTTGGCATTCAGTCAAGTGGTCTGCAACCGAGCCCACACTCTGGCGGCCGTAGACCGCAAACTCGTAAAGCTCCCACGGCTCAGGGCAGAACGCATCTCTGTTGATTCGGAGGGTCTCGATAGTCTGCCGTAACTCTTTCACCCGTGCGGAGCATTCGGCACACTGAAAGATATGCTCTTCGACAGCGGCTTTCTCATCCGGGTCTAACAGATCCTCAACGAAAGGCAGTAGAAGGTCATCCGGATGACGGGCATCGTTGGGTGGTCTAGATTTTGTCAATGTTTCAGCCCCTTACGTTGAGCACCACGGAATCCGGTCCGAAGCTTCTCCAGGCAGCGCCTGGTTTGTACAGTGAGCGTGTTTTCACTCGCTCCTAGTATCTCAGCAATTTCTTTGAATGAAAGGTCCCTGTAATACCTGAGTGTCAAGAGTTCCCGGCATCCGGGATCAAGCTCGCTCAGCGCGTTTCGGAGATGGGCCGCTACTTCGGCACGTTCCATCTGCTCATCCGGCAGATCAAGATTGGATTTGAAACCGTCAGCGACATCTCGACCCGCTTCGTCCAATGGACTTGTTTCGGCCTCCGCTCCACGCCTGGCCGCCCTTCGCTTGCGGTATTCGTCGATGACAACTCTCTCGGTGACCACGCAGACAAATCTTGGAAGCGATTGCCTGTAATCATAGTTGCTTAAGGCCGTCGCGAGCGAAATGAAGGCGGACTGCGTCAGGTCTTCGACATCTTCACGTGACACGACAAAGCGTTTCTTCACTACGCTTCTCATCAGTCGTATGAAACGCGAGTAAAACTCTTGCCAGGCTACCTCTGATCCGGAAAGGCATTGCCGTACCAGCAATTCGTCCTGACTTGGGTTTCTGTTCTCCATCCGTGAAGGAAGCTCCCGACATACGGTTAAAGGCAAATCCGCCGACAACTCATGATAGCATCCATCCAGCGACTGTGCACGTGCTCCAAGATCTGGATCGTGAGTCACTTTCAGTTCCTATCTCTCGGAATAAGAACGAGACTCATTTCGTCACCCCGTTGAAAAACGGGGTCCAGTGAATTTTTCCCTGGATTCCGGCTTCCGCCGGAATGACGATCAGGTCGGAATTCCAAATTGATCCACTAGCCAAAAAGTCATCCAAGGAAAGACGCCGGGAGCGGAGAACTGTTCCCCCGGCGTCCGTAGGAGTCGTCGGATCAAATTACTTGCAGTCTTTACAGTCCTTCACGACCTTCCCGCCGCCCTTGGTGCAGTCCGCTTCAGTAGCAACCGATTTGCAGTCGCCTTTGACGCAGCAGTTGATCTTTGCAGGCTTGTCGCCTTCTGCCTTGGCAGGCGGCTGTCCCGGACCCTGAGCCACCGCCATGGTAACGGAAAATACGAAAGCCGCCAGCGTGAGCAGATAAACCAACTTTCTCATTTGAAGCCTCCTTGACGCTTCGTGCATTTTCAACAGCCGCCAGGCTGTTCGGCCGACCATCTCGCGTTCGGCTTAACCAACAATTCGCAACCGCGAGGAAAACCTGACAGGAAATCGTGAGGCTAAGGAAGAAAGACTCTTTCGACGGTTTTCGCATTCCTGAGAGGGAGTGGTCCGTCGGGGTCCACGTACAATGTACAGGAACTTCCAAGGATAGAATGAGACCAACGAGGAAAGAAAGCATCGAAACAGAGAAAGGAAAACGGACGTTGGCTCGCCATCCTGCTAAGCAAACGCACAAGATTCGGGCGGCAGTTCTGCGCAAGAGTCAGTCTGAGACAATGATATCAGGTAGTTTCGGTATCGTGATGTGTTTGTGATGTATTCGACGTAAGTTTTACGTTGTCCCACATACGGCTTACAGCCTCACGTTTCTGGGGCGGAAAGATCTTTGCGTAACGCTGAGTCATTGACGAGTTTGTGTGACCAAGAAATGCTTGGACTAGGTAGATGTTTCCTATCTCTCTCAACAGCTTAGTGGCGGCCGTATGCCTCAAATCGTGCCATCTGAGAGATATCCCAGCCTTACGCTTCGCATTGACCCAGGCCTTGTCAGGTTTAACAAATGGCCGACCGGTTCGAGGGTTCACAAAGAAATAGTCGGTGCCATTATCAGGAATCGACTTCAAGACCTCTTCAAGCTCAGGGCTTATCTCTACCGTGTGGTAACGCGATCCTTTCGCCACGACGGTTATGAGTCCCGTTTCGAAGTTAACCTCTGACCGGCGCAGCTTGAACACGTTCTGTTCTCTGAGGCCGGTTGCCAATGCTACAACGATCATGGCTGGCAAAAATGGTTGATTGCTCTCACGCGCCGCAGCGAGGAGCCGCTCAACCTCGATATCGTTGAGCCACCGCGTTCCGGGTTCAGGTGTCTTTATTGGCTTAACGAACCTGAACGGGTTACGATCCAGGTGAGCTTTGTTCCAGGCGGCCTTTCCGAACTTCA
>DATJPW010000020.1:0-6119 GCA_035506215.1 Desulfomonilaceae bacterium | reverse complement strand
CATCAACATCCTGCCGCTGATTCAGCATAGAGATTTGGTCCAATAATTCTTGTGTGGTGGTGGTCTCCGGAAATTGTAGTGACTCACTGAAAATGCCCAGATTTTCACAGGCCTTGATCTTACCTCTGACGTAGATTTGCGAGGCCGGATTGTTGCCAACTAAGACTGCAACAAGGCCAGGCAAAATTCCACTATTCCTGAGATCTGCAACCTCTTGACGGACTTCGTTGCGTATCTGCTGACCGATTCTGGCTCCATCAATCACTCTGGCAGACATAGGATGCAGTTGGTCCTCACTCCACAGAAAATACCGCTGCATAAGCTTCTAATGCTCCGCGAATTCCGAGCGCAATCATAGCATATCCTCTTGGAGCATCCTTTCCCAAAAGGTCACCATGACCTATTCAGGTCACCACGGATGATGAATATGCTGGAGGGCCCCGCTCCGTTGGGGCCACGGTTGCGACAGGTGACAGCGGTCACCCGCGCACCCTCCAACAAGACCGCATTTTCATGACAGCCTCTCATGCCCCTCAGAGGGGCGCCACGTAACATGAAAATGCGTACACGGGGAGCAATCGTGCAAAAAGCAGGCAAGGATGCCTGCGCTCCCAGGTATTTTCAAGAGAGCGCCCCATGATCTTTTCAAGCTCACCGCCGCGGATGAAGATTCTGGTTTTGGGGGGAGTGTGGGAGCCGATCTCCGAGCGGCGATAAGTCTAGACTCGGAGGTCGCCGCGCAGGAGCGCTGCTCTCACATCAAAACCGCATTTTCATGAATGAAAGAAGCAATTTGGAGATAAAAGAGGCGGGACAAGGAGGATCAAAGATGAAAGATCGAGGATGGAGAGGACCTCAAACGATCCTCCATCCTCGATCCTCCACCATCGGGTTTTCTTAAATGTCATAATACAAGGCGAATTCATAAGGATGCGGCCGCAAACGAATCGCGTCGACTTCCTTGAGGCGCTTGTATTCAATCCAGGTTTCTAACACATCCCTTGTGAATACGTCGCCTTTCAACAGGAACTCGTGATCGGCTTCTAGGGAACTCAAAACTTCCTCGAGGCTTCCCGGAGTAGACTTCACTCCCGCCTTTTCTTCCGGTTCCAGGTCGTACAAATCCTTGTCAATGGGATCAGGCGGGACAATCTTGTTCTGGATTCCATCCACGCCAGCCATCAACAAGGCCGCAAAACACAGGTAGCCATTGCAGGAGGGATCCGGGAAGCGAACCTCAAGCCGCTTGGCTTTCTCACTGCGCGAGTATGCAGGAATTCGCACACTGGCACTGCGGTTGCGTTGCGAGTAGATCAAATTGATAGGGGCCTCATATCCCGGCACCAGCCGACGATACGAGTTGGTCGTCGGGGCGCAGAAAGCCAGCAAGGCTGGAGCATGCTTCAGGATTCCCCCAATGTAGTAGATGGCAGCCTTGCTGAGGTCCGCATATCCACCAGCTTCATAGAAAACGTTCTTCCCACCCTTCCAGATGCTCTGGTGGACGTGCATACCGGAACCATTATCCATAAAGATCGGCTTCGGCATGAAGGTGGCTGTCTTGTTGTGCTTCCGTGCCACATTCTTGACAACATATTTGTACTTTAGCAACTTGTCGCCCATGGTAGTCAGTGTGTCGAATCGCATATCAATTTCGCACTGTCCCGCTGTGCTGACCTCATGATGGTGCACTTCGATTTGCACGCCCATATCGATCAAGGCCAACATCATCTCGCTGCGGATATCCTGCAAGCTGTCCATGGGCTGGACCGGGAAATAACCTTCCTTATAACGCGGCTTATAGCCCAAGTTCGGTTTTTCCTCGCGCCCGGAATTCCAAAACCCCTCGTTCGAATCAAGGAAGTAATATGCTTGATTCTGAGACTGGTCGAACCGGATATCATCCAAGACAAAAAACTCGGGTTCGGGCCCGAAGTAAGCGGAATCCCCAATCCCGGTGGACTTAAGATACTTCTCCGCCTTCTGTGCAATGAATCGGGGATCGCGTGAGTAAGGCTGCAGGGTCACCGGATCTTTGACGTTGCAGATGATATCGAGCGTTGGGACCGTGGTGAAGGGATCCACAAAGGCAGAGGCGGCGTCTGGGATCAAAAGCATGTCGCTCTCCTGAATCTTTTGAAATCCGCGAATGCTCGATCCGTCAAAGCCAATCCCTTCTTCAAACGCTGCTTCACTCAGTTCATCGAAATGAAGTGAAAAATGCTGCCACAAACCGGGCAGGTCCACAAATCGCAGGTCGATGATCTTGATGTTCTTCTCTTTCACAAACTTGATGAGCTCTTTGGGCGTCATTCTACACTCCTTGTCACTGGCTGAATTTTTCCTCCCGGAACTTGTCTTTTGGAATTGGGTTTAAGGGTGAGAAACAATATCTCAGACAACCCGCGCCACACTGCACAGGCCCCAAGACGTCACCGATGCGTCGCTGCACTGGCTCCAAAATTTGCTAAAAATTCTAGGCGGAATCCATTGCTTTGTCAAGTTCGAGTCTTGATTTTGCAGTGAGAAAAACGGCTGTATGAGGTCGCACGGCCTCCGATAAATCCGAGGCCCTACCGCAGGATTGCAAGCCGAGTTGCCGAAAGGGCGGAATTATTTCACATTCTCTCAGTCAAACGGGGAATGCCGGATCTCGGGAATCGGGACCCGGTTAGATTTCAAACGGTTCTCAGATATCCCCGACTGCACTTGGGGAGGGTCTTCTCCAGCCATTCAGAAGCCTGTTCATTTTAGCCTCGGAGTTCAAAAGTTGCTCTCGTTCCGCCCTACGAATAGCACGGTAGCGTTCGAATGCCTTTTGTTCATCTTCCAACCCAAGGAACGTTCTCCACGTACACCCCCTGTAGGTATGGGCAAACATCTTTCGACAATGACGGAGAACATAGAGGGGATTAAAAGCAAAGGCTGCGGGCATATGACGGGTCTTAATCCCGCGCTCGGCCTGCCATCGCAGGAACTCGATCTGCTCTGCCTCGATATGCTCACTGCGAACCACGGCTGTTGTGCCGTCGTACTCTTCCAGGGACTCGTTGATGATGAGCCCCCTTCGACGGAACTCCTGAGTCATCGGAGTGCCGGGGTAAGGGGTCGGGTGCTGGATGTAAGGCCAGTCGACGTATCGCTTGGCAAACTCCAGGTTGGCTTCCACTGATTCCCGGGTGTCATCGGGATTCCCCACGATCAGACCGCCGACGACATACATCTTGTTCCGGTGCAGGTACTCGATGGCTTTGACCGTAGCGTTTCCAGAAGTATGTCCATTTTCCCGCCGAGCATTCTTGGAACTCGCCCGAAGAAAGGCCAAATCTGCTTCAAGGATATTCTCGATGCCCAGGAAAACGTAGCGAAACCCGGCCCGACGCATCAAGGGCGCCAGAATCTCGCCGTGGTTGGCAATGGCCGAGGTCATGCCTTGGAGGAAATAAGTGAGGTCATTCAATCCGGCGTCGATAATTGCCTGGCAAAGGGCCGCAAAACGTCGCACATTGAGAGTGATATTGTCATCCACGATGAAGATGGCGCGTGCCCCGTGCTTCCGGGCATCGCGAATGTCTTCCAGGACCCGGTCGAAACTGTAAGTGTAGAAATTGCGTCCCCGCATTTCGATAATGGAACAGAAGCTACAGTCATAAGTGCATCCCCGGGACGTCTCAACCACATCGACCTGCCGCCCCAGCAATGTGTACCCACCGAGAACGCGGGCTCCCCGATTGGGGAGAGACAATTCGTCATTGTTCAAATGATTCACTGGCCGGTCGGGGTTATGAACAAAACGCCCGTCTTGCCGGTAAGAGAGACCGGTAATGTTCGAGTAGCCGTTACCCTTCTCGATTGACCTTAGCAATTCTCGAAAAGTAATTTCTCCCTCCCCGCGGACAATGAAATCTACCTGGCTCGGGCAATTATCGACATAGGCTTCGGGAGCCAGGCTCGGGTCATACCCGCCGACCACTACCTTCACATTTGGCTTGAGCATCCGAACCCAGCGAATGATCTCCAGCGCGGTCTTGCGCTGAAAGGTCATTATCGATAGCCCAACCAAATCCGGATTGATGGATCGCACTAACTGCTCGACTGTCTCAAGGACACGATCCTGAACCAGAATCAAATCTGCCACTGCAACATGGTGGTGAGGATCGACGTTGCCGGCCAGAGAGGTTAACCCGCCGTTTGGCATGCGGATTACGACGGACGGCATATGCTCAAATGAATCCGGCATCGACAGAAGTAGTACCTTCATGGAAACTCCCTATCCTTCTCTGGAACCGGTTAACTTAAATATCTCGTGGTAATCTTTCGTAAAGACGACTCTATTACAGTTCAGGCTTCGTGTAAATATCTGCCAACAATATCCGACTCTTGATTGCCCCTTTGCCGCATCTAGTCGCATACCCTCTCCCGGTGGGAGAGGGTCACGGAGTAAGGGGGAGATCTGAATTTCTAAGGCGTTTCATAACCATTTGAATGCAGCTTGGTATTAGTAGTGGCTTAGCCGCAAATCTGGAGTCGTCAACCGCTGAGACGGGAAAGAACAGCGAGTGTCAACGACGAGGCGATGATTATGAAAGACAGCCAGTAAAGGATGCTCCATGCCATGCTGTTTGACTCAGAGCGGTTGGGGTTGGGCAACAAGAAAGCGATCCCAGCTCCCGAGAGTGCTCCTCCCAGATGGGCCGCATTATTGGCGCCGAGCAATAGACCGTAGACGAACCCATAGATTGCCCAATGTACCAACTGCTGATGTAGAACGCTTCCCCATGCCCCCCATCGCCTGGAAAGCACAACCGCCGCTCCAATCAGACCGAAAATCGCGCCCGAAGCTCCCACTGTTGGCATGAAGGGGGGATAGTAAGCGTTGCTCAGTAGATAGCCAAAAACTCCTGTGGCCAGGTACAGTGCCAGGAACCGTTCTTTTCCCAAGAGTTCTTCGAGGAGCGGACCAATGAAAACCAAGGCATAGCAATTGAATAAGAGATGCAGAATTCCGGCATGTAGAAAGATTGCGGAAACCAATCGCCAGACTTGTCCTTGAGCGACCAGCCATCCGGCATCGGCACCCCAGGACACCAGGGAAGCAGGACTCGGTCCTCTCAAAAGCACTCCGAGGTCCTCGGGAGTGTGACGGCTGTCCGAGTAGAAAACAGCCACGAAAAGCAAAAAGTTCACGCCCAGCAGGCTATAGGAAATAGGGGCGTAATGGGGCAAGACGTTTTGTAGGACTTTTCCCAAGCCACTCGGGCGCCTTCTGAGCCTGGCACCGCAAAAGGAACAAGTCCGATCTCCGACACCGACCAGGGCCCGGCAGGAGGGGCACATCCGGGTGCTGACGCGAGCTCCTAGCATGAGGTTCCGAAATACTTCCAGTCGTTGCTCCAGCTCGAGGAGCCAGCGTTTCAACTTCCATTGCAGACGTTGACTCAACATGCCCTATGTCCTGTGAATGACTCCAAGTGATTACCGCCAGGCCCGAAGGGATACTAACAGAAATCTCTGTTCCATGTAATGCCTCTGAACTTCTATCCTCATCCTGAATCAAGCTTGACAATCGCATGGCAGGCAGGTGATCTTATGTTCTCATGCTTGGGAGCTGGTGGTCTTTAACTGTTCACCGCGATCTGACATTTACCTCGTCGATTGACATCAAGGTTCCCACTCACAAAATGAACTATTTGTCGACTCGGATCTCCTTCTTCCTGTTGGCCGGCCTGCTCCTACAGGGATATTCTCTTGTTACTGAACAAGCTGCGTACGCTGGGGGTGCAGCCACATGGCAAGGGATCCTGCGGACTACGGATGGGAGCCGGATCAGCGATGCTACTGTTGAACTCCAGGAAATCCAGACCGGCATGAAACACCGGAAAACCACCGCCAAGGATGGATTTTTCCTGTTTGAAAACCTGTCCTCAGCCCAATATTCGGTGACGGTTTCATGGGAACAAAGGGCCTATGCTTTAGAAGGAACACTCGATTTTACAGGTGGAAGACAACGGACCGGCTGGCTTGAACTGAATCCCGATACGGGGGGCCTGAAGTGGCGAGAGAGTCTGTTGGACACCAGCAGTTCGAGTAGCGTCACTGAAAAGTTGTCGAGCCAGGAA
>DATJPW010000019.1:0-4975 GCA_035506215.1 Desulfomonilaceae bacterium | reverse complement strand
GTTGGCCACGGCGATCGCAAAAGGCTCATTCAGGAGCGACAAAAGGCGGGCATGTTCCTCAGTATACCTGCCCAGGCCATTGGCAGTGAATCCGATGGATGCGACCCGCTGATTTTCGAGAACCAGCCGGATCACAACCGTAGATGTCTCAGGGGATACTTTCAGGACGTACGCCATCCTTTTTATCACCGGGTCGGTTTCAATATTATTAACAATGCGCACATTCGGTACCTCTGGGTCGGTTAACATCGCCTTGGCCCTTCCTTCGAGTGGCGTTATGAGATCCAGACTCTTGTTCTCATTGTTCGATACAAGATGAATTGTGTGGAGGGCGCCCAGACTGGGCTCGTAGAAGTGAAGGGCCATCAAGTCCAGAGGCATAACTTCTTTCAGCGCGTCGAATGATCTCTGCAATGCGGTTTCCAGTTGCAGGCTTCCGCATATATTCAGGGTGATATAGCGGAAAAAGTCGCTCTCACTGAATTTCATTCGAACCCCCAAAATAAAAACTTCCGAAAACACTGGCGCTGCTTTCGATATTTCGCGAATTATACAAAATATTCGAAATACCGCAAGTCATTTACGCGAGTAGTCGCGAGCCTTGTGTCTCCTCATTTGAAGTCAATTGATTCCATTGCGTTTTTTCAAATGGCACGTCCTATGCTCTTTGTAAAGTCAAATCATAAAAGAGGCTTGAGGAAAGAAAATGGATGAGGCTGAGAAAGGGTAGTGGAAACATCGAGAAGTCGAGTCAAAAGATTGATGAATCAGAGAAGTCTTAAGCAGGAGGTAAAAACAATGGAAATAATGAAGATAGAATTCGGCGATTGTTTTGAGAGAGCATGGTCGGACCGTGACGCGCTTTTGTGGAATGGAACCGATAAGATGAATCGTGGCACGGCATCATTAGGACATATGGGCATCACTGGGAAAAATGTCACGCTAGGTGACTGTATAGAGCGATTATGGTTCGATGAGGACGACATACTTCCAGTCGATCCCTGGCCTATGATTAGAGAGGCAGCTTAGATGAATTTGCATATGGTTCGCATGCTCTTTACGCACGGTTCAAGACATTTTGTGGACCGAGGGGAGAGTTGTTACTTATTGCCTTTTCCGAATGAGGAACGAAAGCAGCCTTCCAGGAAGTGGCAGGCGCTAAAACCAGGCAAGTGTGACGAGGAGAACAAGGAGAACAGCGCGTCTGCGGCGGAGTGAAAAGAAAGGGCCACAATCCAGACGATTGGATTCATGATTACAGTGGTATGGATGCTTTTTGGTTTTGCAATGCTGTACCTGATGTTCAATGAAGAAATGATCGGCTGGGTCGGCAGATGGCACTGGTAAGAAGAGAAAACCCGTTGAGAGCTCGAAAGGCCCTTCGGGGATGTCTATGAAATTTGGCAACATCGAGGGCGCTCACGCCGAAACTACTGTCTTTAAAAAATTAGGAGGAGAGAGGAATTATGCTGAAAGAACAAAAGATGCCTGAACAGAATGGCAATAACAACGAGAGCACGATGCTTTCCCGGTTCACGGAAGGCTTCGCCCAATGGGCATTCCGCTGGATTCCAGATGCCCTCGTATTCGCCCTTATCCTCACAGTGATCGTCTTCTTTGCAGGCTGGGGGCTCACAAAGCATGATCCTGAGCAACTGGTCGGTGATTGGATTAAGGGTTTCTGGGTCCTCCTCACCTTCGCCATGCAGATGTGTCTGCTGATGATCACCGGCTTCATTGTCGCCGATTCGAAGTACGTCAAGGCCGGGCTCATGAAACTGGTAGACATCCCGAAAACAAGGACCCAAACAATCTTGTTCTACTCAGTTTTCATGTGCGTGATAATGTGGTTTCACTGGGGAATCGGCCTGATGGTTGGCATAATCATGGGGCGCGCGATTGCCGTCAAGAAGCGGGGCATGAAGATACACTATCCGTTCATAGCCGCCATCGCCTATCTTACCGCACTGGTGGACAACGGGCCCTCGCAGGCGGCTCAGCTGCTGATGGCCACACCGGGCAACTTCATGGAAAAGGTCGCCGGCGTAATTCCGCTCACCCAGTCGGCGTTTGATATCAAGCTGCTGCTGACGAACCTGGTGCTCCTGATGACCATTCCGATCCTCCTGCTGGCCATCGCGCCCAGGAAAGAGCACTCGGTCGAAGTCGATGATGCCAGAGCAGCCATGTTCCTGCCGCCTCCCGAGCACCCTGTCGATAAGAAAAGCCTGCCCCCGGCAGAGCGGCTCGACCGCTCCTGGGTCCTGCCGATCCTGATCGGCGCCGCCGGCGTGTTCGGAATTGTCAAGGTATTCGGCGCGAAGGGACTGGCCGCCCTGGATCTCAACATGCTGAACTTTATCCTTCTGGTGATCGGTCTCATCCTCCATGGCAATTCCAAGAGCTTTATCGAGTCCGTCCAGCGCGGCACCTCGACCGTATACGGCGTTATCATCCAGTTCCCGCTCTACGCGGGCATCTTCGGTATGATCAGCTTCTCAGGTCTTGCCGAGATCATCACGAAGTTCTTCATAGATATTTCTACTCCCACAACCTTCACCTGGATCGTATTCCTTTACACAGGCATCATCGATTTCTTTGTCCCCTCTGCAGGATCGAAGTTCGTCATCGAGGCGCCCTATATCTTACCAGCAGCTAAGAATCTCGGCGTTGCTTACGGAGATGTACTCAATGCCTACACAGCCGGCAGCCTCTGGGTGAACATGATCAACCCGTTCTGGGCACTGCCTGTCCTCGGAGGCTTCCAAATCAAGTTCAAGGACATCCTGCCCTACACATTCATTGGCTGGGTCTGGATGTTCATAGTCATGAGCTTTTCGTTCTTAGTTCTGCCCAAGATCCTTTAAGGCGGGTAAGACAGAAGGTGAACCCTCGGTGTCCTGGACTCAAACATAAAATGATTTATTAACCCAAAAAAAAGGAAGAAGTCATGAACATAAAAAATGTTACAGTACTTGGCGGAGGCGGCCTTATCGGTTCAGGGCTGGCAGTGAACTTCGCATGGAAAGACCTGAGTGTAGTGATTTATGATATCACCGACGCAGCCCTGCAGACGGGGCGCAATAGGGTCGGCGCAACCCTCTCATACCTTGCTGCTCAAAGGATTATGACTTCCGCTGACGCTGAAGCGGCCCTCGGCCGGGTCAGTTACACAACAGATATGGCAGAAGCGGTGAAGGATGCCGAATTCATCCAGGAAGCGGCTGTCGAGCAATACGCGGTCAAAAAAGAACTGCTCACGCAAGTAGACCGTCACGCATCACCGACCGCGGTGTTTGCAAGCAGCACGTCGGGTCTCCTCATATCCGAGATAACCAAAGATTCGGAACATCCGGAGCGCTGTGTAGGGGCCCACCCCTATAACCCGCCATACCTCATTCCCCTCGTGGAGATCGCGAAAGGTGAGAAGACATCCGAAGAGGCTGTCGCCAAGACTTATGAATTATACCGCAGTATCGGCAAGGAGCCCATCATCCTGCAGAAAGAGGCGCTCGGCTTCATTGCCAATCGGCTTCAGGTGGCGCTCTATCGCGAGGCAATCGACATTGTCAGGCGCGGCATCTGCAGCGTTGAGGATGTCGACAAGGCTTTGTGTTTCGGACCGGGGTTGAGGTTCGCCCTCATGGGAGCGAACCTTGTCTTCCAGCTTGCCGGGGGCCCGTACGGAATTACCGGAGCGCTCAAGCACATGGGGCCGTCGGTGGAGCTCTGGTGGGCCGATATGGCCGACTGGAAGAAAATGCCACAGGGCTGGATCGAGCAGGCTCAACAAGGTGTCAATGCCGAAATGGAGAACCGTCCCGCCGACCAGGGGCGCACAACGGAAGAGATATCGAAGTGGCGCGACACCCGTTTGATTGAACTGCTCAAAATGCTGAAGAAGATTTAATCAAGAAAGAGGGCGAATGTTATGAAAACAATGATCATGGGTGCCGGCTCCCTCGGAACGATTGCCGGTGCAATAATGACCCGAAAAGGATTTGACGTGCTGCTCGTTGACGCGAACGAAGAGCACGTTGATGCCCTGAACCGTGACGGGGCGAGCGTCGTGGGGGAAATGAATTTTAATGTCCCGGTTAAGGCGGTAACTCCCGATGCGCTGCAAGGCCAGTTTGACCTCGTTCTTTATTTTGTAAAACAGACGGCCAACAAGCCCGCGCTCACAGCCCTTCTGCCTCATCTCCATCAAAGAAGCATAGTAGTGACAATGCAGAATGGCGTGCCCGAAGAGGAAGTCATGTCCTATGTGGGACGCGAAAAAGTCCTGGGGTGTGCCGTTGGCTGGGGTGCGACGTGGATAAAGCCCGGGGTGTCGGAACTTACCTCGGAAGAGCAGAAGATGACCCTTGATCTCGGAGAACCTGATGGCACGATGAGCGAGAGGGTGACAGAAGTCGCAGATGTCCTGAACCTGATCTGCCCGACCGAAGTCACGACCAATCTGGCCGGCATAAGGTGGGCAAAGTTGCTCATAAATTCCACCATGAGCGGAATGTCCGCCGCACTGGGATGCACCTACGGAGACCTCCTCGACAACGTAAAGGCGCTTGCCTGTGTTTCTCATTTGTCGCTGGAACTCCTCAAGGTAGCAGAAGCCCTTGGCGTAACTCTGGAGCCGATGCAGGGCCAGGATCTCAGGATGTTTAGCTTCAAATCGGAAGACGAGATGATACAGAAATTCGCCATCTACAAGGCGTTGTACGGTCCGCACAGGCTGCTGAAAGCAAGCATGCTGCAGGATCTGGAGAAAGGGTTTAAGACCGAAATTGACGCTATCAACGGCGTCGTTTGTGTGAACGGACGAAAAACGGGAATAGCGACTCCGGTGAACGAGACCGTTTTCCATGTTGTGAAATCTATAGAATCAGGAAAACTAAAACCGGTGTTTGAAAACCTCGATTTTTTTAAACTGCCGGCCATGCCGTAAATTGATTTTGAAAGGAGAAGAACCATG
>DATJPW010000018.1:0-2014 GCA_035506215.1 Desulfomonilaceae bacterium | reverse complement strand
CCCAGCTCTGAGCGTCCGCAGAGGATCTTCGTAGAATCGAGCGCGCGCATCACCCACGGCGCGCAAAGTGAGCGAAAGGAGGTCGTTTTGCCCCCCAAAGGGATCGATCAGCTGTCCTTCAGGGTATGAGAGCGCGAGCGCATTAACGGTAAAATCGCGGCGTTTAAGATCGGCAAGAATTCCCTCCGGACCGGCCGCGGGACAGGATGTGGCCTCAATAGTTCTTTGCCCGGAATGGATTTGCACCGTGCCATGTCGCACCCCGATTGGTATGACGCGAGAGAAGAGCGTCATCACCTGGGGCGGTGTAGCGTTTGTCACCAAGTCCCAGTCTTTTGGTATCCATCCCCGGAGAAGATCCCGAAGCGCTCCACCTACGAGCCAGACATCGAATCCCTTTTCGACAAAGTGGAGCAGGATTTGCCGCACATCGCCGGGAATGAAATCAAAAAAAATCTTACCCTTTGACCTTGTCATTTTCGGCTGCGGTTTTTTTAGTCATTTATCTCTTGATCTTTCACTCATGCTCACTATAATGGAAACCGTAGTGTAACCGTATGACATTTTAATGACTATTTTGGTGGGCACATGAAAGTTGCGATCGATCCTCCCGAAGCAATAGAAGTAATGGAAGAGGCAAATCGAATCATACAGGATTTCTCGACTCTGAAGCAGGGACTCTATGCCGTGCTTTTCATAGCGGAAGTCGCTCTGTGTTTCTGGATTGCTGCGAAGCTTTAGGATTTCGGCCTGATGATGAATTCCGGTAAGGAAGTACAAGTGCAGAAGACAGCCAAAACATTCTCCCTCCTACTATCTCTATTACTAGACCTGCGGGATCAGATCAAGGGATCTCATGCTGTTTTTCGGCAAGCGCCGTGAGGGCTTGAAATCGAAAGTAACCAAAGGCCATGGGTTCCCACCCATGGCCTTTTTTTTTGCTGTGATGCGTTGTGCTGGGATTCTTGAGCTTTTTTGATCGACCGTGAAGAAGGTGGAAAATGGATGCCAACAAATTAGGAAAGGAGAGAACGATGAGCCGAAAGATACACATTTTTGACACAACCTTGAGAGATGGCGAGCAGGTGCCGGGGGCCAAGCTCAACAAGAAACAAAAAATCGAGATTGCCGAACAACTGGCCAAACTGGGAGTCGATATCATTGAAGCTGGATTCCCTTGTTCATCCCCTGAAGACCTCAAGGCGGTCCAGGCAATCTCAGAAGTGGTCAAAGGCCCGGTGATCGCAGGCCTGGCGAGGGCTTTGAAAGAGGACATCGATATCGCATGGGAAGCCGTACGCGGTGCGGAACGTCCGCGTATACACGTTTTCCTTGGGTCTTCGGATATCCATCTGCAGAAGAAACTGCGCCGCGACCGGGAAACCGCACTGGAAATGGCAGTCGAGGCCGTACGATATGCGAAGAAACTCTGTGAAGATGTGGAGTATTCTACGGAAGATGCCTCCCGCACGGACTTTGATTATCTGTGCCGGGTCGTTGGTGGGGCCATCAAGGCCGGGGCCACTGTTATTAATATTCCCGATACCGTGGGGTACGCCATTCCTGACGAATTCGGAGACCTCATAAAGAGACTTAAGGAGCGGGTCCCGGGCTTGGATCATGTCGTCCTCAGCGTCCATTGCCACAACGATCTTGGGCTGGCGGTGCCCAACAGTCTGGCCGCGGTCAGGAACGGCGCCAACCAGGTTGAGTGTACCGTGAATGGAGTTGGCGAAAGAGCGGGAAATGCCTCGCTGGAAGAGATTGTTATGATCCTCAAGACACGACAGGCTTTTTTCCAGGCCCATAGTGAGGTCAAGTTCCAGGAAATCTATCGCACCAGCCGCCTGGTCAGTCGTATTATGAATATCCCGGTTCAACCCAACAAAGCAATTGTCGGTTCAAACGCCTTTGCCCATTCTTCCGGAATTCATCAGGACGGGATTCTCAAAGACCGGGCCACTTACGAGATAATGAAACCCGAAGACCTGGGAATTCGAGAACATAAGATCGT
>DATJPW010000017.1:0-5585 GCA_035506215.1 Desulfomonilaceae bacterium | reverse complement strand
CCTCCAGGACCAATTGTGAAGAACCTCAACCCGTATTCGGGGGTGTCCTGGGGTCCCGCCTGTGACAACCACTGTATATAAGTTTCTTTGACTTCGAGGTCTTTGCCTCTATACGGAAAGGTGGGAATCTTTTTTTCCGGCACGTCCTTTACACTCATGACGATCATTGAAGTCCTCCAGTGATACAGTTCAGGAATTAGTGGGCGCTACAATCCATTGTCCACAATCTACCGACGCCATGACGGCTTGTGAAGAAAAATTTGTGTTCACCAACGACGGGGAAGTCGAAACTGTGGAAACAGATTCTAGTCAGCGATCAACGTCAGCCAAAATTGGAACCGAAAATGGAGAGACCTGACCCCCAAAAGCCGGTCCATATTTCGAGTTGGGGCGTGCGCCAAACAAGGGGGCCCGAATGTTCGGACCGACCACGACAATCGGCCAGAGGTGACCTCTTTACGCCCCGGCCCCAGGGTCGTTTATCATAAAGCCTTGCCTTCCGGCCTGGCCGCGCTCTTGCGTTCATTCATGAAGACCCTGATTTGTTTCCGGTATGAGAACCTTGTTTATCGGCAACGCATCTAAAATATTACTGAGAATTTTAGGTCTGGTGAGATTTGGAGCTGTCGATTATTTGGAGAAAGGACAATTGAAGGGAGGAACGAGATGAGAAGGTTGACGTCGCTATTTATCGCACTGGCATGTTGCCTGCCAGGGCCAGCAAAATTCACGCACCGGTAATTCTGAGGAAACAGGTTGTCAGAATAGGCTAGAGCAAGGACTTGACTTTGCGCAAGGTTTGGCGGAGAGAGAGGGATTCGAACCCCCGGTGCCACAAGGACACAGTTGATTTCGAGTCAACCCCCTTCGACCACTCGGGCATCTCTCCGCAGTTCCGGAAGCAACTCAACGCCGTCCGTCACGCAGCCCCCTGTAGAATTCTTCAAGAAGTTTCGAGGCCTCGGCTTCCATGATTCCGGACACCACCTCGATGTTATGATTTATCCTGGGATCATGGGAAAGGTCAAAAAGACTGCCCACCGCGCCCCATCGATAATCCCGGGCCCCGTAAACCAAACGCTTCACCCGGGCATGAAGTAAAGCGGCTGCGCACATAATACACGGCTCCAATGTAACATAAACCGTGGCACGGGACAATCGCCAGTTGCCGCTGATTTGAGCAGCCTGCCGCAGAGCGAGTATTTCAGCGTGGGCCGTAGGGTCCTTTTCGGTTTCGACTCGATTGTAACCTCTCCCAATGATTTTTCCGTCCTGGACAACCAGAGCGCCCACGGGGGTCTCCCCTTCGCGGGCCGCCCTTGATGCCAGGCTTAGAGCAATGGCCATAAATTTTCGCGAACCATCATCGGAAAGAGTTTTTGGGTCAAGAACCATTTTGTTTTTCTGTGAATATAAGCTAATTATGTTCAGATGTTATATACAATCTATAAAGTATTATATCAAAAAAGTTGACAACATGCTAATTGTATGAGATAACTAACCCAGGAAGCAAAAACAACCATACCCTATTTGGCCCGGCGAGACCGGGCTTATTTTTGCCCTCAATCACAACGGCAGGCTCCTTGTGTTGTTTCCGACCTGTCTGTCCGCCCCATCGATCAGGTCCTCGTCATATCGTACGCTAATGGAGCGCGTTTTGAAAACCCGTCTTTAGTAAGAAGCTATAGGTCGCCAAATATTCCCTTATCGCGGTTTGACTCATAGCCAAAGCGACCGCCTGCGGCATCAAAGTGCTGTAATCCACATAAATGGTCTTGGCCAAGAAGTCACATGGCGCTGGAACGGGACTTAGCCCGAATTCTCGAAAGATCAAGATGGAGCGGTGCATGTGGTATGCCGAGGTCACCAGGGCGAAGGGGCGATCACCCACTATTGCAACCGCTAACCGCGCCTGATCCTCGGTCCTCCAGGATTCAGATTCCAAGACTATGGCATCTCGAGGGACACCCATCTCGGCAGCCATCTTTTGCATAGCGCGAGCAATGCTCATTTCTCGGCTTAACCCCGGAATCTCTCCGCCGGTCAAGACGAGCCTGCACCCGGAGATTTCGCGCCACAGACGCACACCTTCAATGAGTCGCAAGACAGAGTTTCCCAGTTTGTCCGCGGTTGTCAGGTCCCCGTCGCGGAAGTCTCCTGAAAGCACCAGGACATAACGAATTCCCATCTCGGACAGCTTCCTGGGATCTGCATAGTGGCCTGCTTTGGACTCGAGGGCGCGAATCAGAACCAGTGAGGTCAGCGGAAAGGACATAATCAACAACCAAGCCGTTCCGGCTGCCAGGAGGCCGAAGCTCCATCTTGGCCGGTGCCACATTATGAGTCCCGCTATGCCGAGCAACATTGCGATGAATACCGGGAAAAAAAGCGCAATAACAAGATTCTGGCCGACAAATATCATTTCCCGCATGCAAACTCCTCCGATTGGCGAAAAACACCTTGTCCTGGTTTCAAGGTCCATGAAAGCGACGCAGGATGTTGAATCTTGAATTGATGGTAAGCGAATACAGTAGTGATAATCAAGACATGCGAAGACGCTTCCGCAGGCGGTTTGTCAAACTGGCTATCCCTGGCGGCCTTAATAAGGGTTTCTCAGCGTTTGAGATATTCCCGCACCGCTTGTGTGACGAATTCAGAAAATCTCGTCTCTCCTCTTCTCATATCAATTTCTTCGATGATGCTTATCGGAAAATTTACTGCAGTCAGTCTCATGATCTCTCTAGCCTCATCGCTTACCGTCACGGTCTCAGCATCCAGCGCCTTGTCTCTAACTTGGACCCCAAATTCGAATGTCTTGCCGGGTCCTTCCACAAGGTTTCTTTCCAGTACGGCGAATTCCGTGTCAGTCAGGGAGAGGCTGCCAAATCCTACGAACATTTGCCCGGTGTTTTGCTCCGGCTCGAACCAGTCGATTTTGCCGTGACATGTCATTTTCCTCTTGCCGCCATCGACAACGAGCCTGAGTTTGACGCTTCTGCCCAAGTCCGGTCCGCTGAACTGCCCCGGTTCTCCGAGCCACGGGACTCTGATCCCGTACTTGAAGGCCTTGTCCGAGTTTATAATCGGAGGGGTCAGAGCGTATCGGCAATAGACATGCCCGTCCAAATTCTTGTACAACATGTCCCCGCTCCTTTCGTGAAACCAAGGCGATGGTCAGTTGGAAAAAGGGATCCTTCCGGCCCACATGATCCCCGATACACGCGCCCGGTATATTCCCAATGACATCCGAAAAAAGCAATCCACGGAACTTCTTGTGCAGTCGCTCTATCTTCAGCTCAATAAATTACGACGTCTGAAGTGCGTTACTCAAACCGCATGGCCGTGACGGAATCCATTCGGCTTGCTTTGATTGAAGGGTACATGCCTGATACGATTCCAAGTACCATCGTGAATATCAGGCCCTGTAAAACGTTCATGGTCATGGTCATCTGAGAGACATTCACGTCCAGAATGACTTTCAAAATTTCAACCGAGACGATGCCTGAAATCGCTCCCAAACCGCCTGCAAAAAGACTTATGAAGATAGCCTCCAGGAGAAACTGCAGTAAAATGAAATGTTCGCCGGCCCCCAGAGCTTTCCTGAGCCCGATCTCTCTCGTTCGATCCTGTATTGCGGCCAACATGACATTGGTAATACCAAGGCCTCCGAGGACTATGGTCACAGTAATTGCGGCATAGATAAAAAGCTTTACCATATAAATGGTGTCAGCGACCTTCTGGATACGAAGCGGATAGTGAAGGACCCGAATCCCGGATTCATAGCCTTTGTGCCTGGTGGTAAGTATATTTAGGGCCTGTTCGCGCGTAGACGCCACTCTATTCCAGTCGTCAACCCTCAGATAGATCTCTTTCACCCAATAAAGACCCTGGAAAAGACTTTGCGCGGTAGTGATCGGAATAAAGATTGACCGCTTAATATCGCTCCCTTGTAGGCCGCCAAGTGTCCCGATCACTTCAAAAGTCAAATTTCCTACTCTTATGATTCGTCCTACGGGATCGGAATCGTTGAAAAGATACTTGGCAGCTTCCTCACCGAGTACACAGACAGTTTTCCTTCCAACTATGTCAGACGGACCTATGAGGCGGCCGCTTTTCAGATGCGGTGTCTGGGTAAGCCAGTAGGAATGATCGATACCGAACAGCCCCGGCATCCACTTAGTTGTGTGAAAATGAGCGTCTATCTTGGGCAGGGAGACCACCGGCGCTACGGCCATCATGTGGGGAACCAGCTTGAGCAGCGCTACGTCACTCATATAATATTGACCTGGATGGTAATTGTTGCTGTTCTCCCAATAAGCTTTCATCACCGTGGCTTCACCGAGAAGCTCCAGGTAATCACCCATTTTCTTTTCCACGGAATCGCCCATAGTTTGAATGACAATGAATCCCGCGGTTCCCACGGCAATACCGGTAATTACGGCCTTGTAACGTCTCCTGTTGCGCAAAACCAGGAGCCAACACATGGTCAAAAGATCGTCAAACTTCAAGACTAACCACTCCGAACAACTTTCCGGGCAAGGGACGCGGCTCAAGATAGTCCCGCATCCGAGAATTAACATCTATTTTACTACCTTTTACCACTAGGTGTGATATTTTTAAAAATAGAGCGTGCTCAAATATCGATTTGGAAAAGCGAAGACAATGCTGTGCGGCATTGGATTCACAAATTGAGAAAACTTATGAAGGGCATGAAATAGTGAGTCGGTTACTCAAAAATCTCAGGTCGATCCCAAGGACTGGAAACGGGATTCCGCAACCAGGGTCGATTCTGGGAAGGCACGTGGCTGTTCTATCCCTGGGGCTTCGTTACTTGACTTTCAAGAAAATAGGAAACATGCTCCGGTGCGAATTGGAAAAGTTTAAGCGCTCAGCACGAGTGCGCTCTTTTCCATATGTCGCGGTGATCGATGTCACCAATGCCTGCAATCTACGTTGTCCCTATTGCCCCACCGGGGCCCGTCGCGATTCCGGTCGAAAAAGGCGCCGTATCGACCTGTCCGAGCTGGAGGCGCTGATCGATGAAATCGGGGATTACGTTGTATCGGCCAATCTTTACAATTGGGGCGAACCGTTCCTGCATCCGGACATAGGGGCTATTGTAAAGGCGTTTCACCAGAAAGGGGTCCTCACGGTTATTTCCAGCAATCTGAGTTTCCATAACGATGAAGCCCTGAAATCTGTGTGCGACATGGGGCTGGATCATCTTGTCGTGAGTTTCAGCGGAGCTTCCCAGGAAACATACGAGAAGTATCACCGAACAGGCAAGCTCGATCAAGTGCTGGCGAACCTACGTCAACTGAATGAATATAAACGAACGTTGGGCCTCACTCGACCGCTCGTGGAATGCAAGTATCTCTTGTTTAGACACAACCGTCACGAAATAGAGTCCGCTCGTAAGATTGCTATCGAGTCCGGCGCGGACCTTTTCCGGGTCGTCCCGGCAGGCGGTCCGGAAGAAGCTATACTGCAAAATGCCGAACAACAGAGCGCTCATGCACCTCTCTGCCATCAGTTGTGTCACACCGTGGTATTAAACGCGGACGGTGGCGTATCTCCATGCTGTT
>DATJPW010000016.1:0-2983 GCA_035506215.1 Desulfomonilaceae bacterium | reverse complement strand
TATGCCACCATGGGAGAACGCAAAAGAAAGGTACCGTCATGAGCAATGAAACAAAAGACGCAAACAGGGTTTTGGTCCTCTACTACTCCCTTACTGGAAACACAAAGAGCATTGCGGAAATGATACGGGAGAAAACCGGGGGCGACGTGTTTGAAATTGAGACGGTAAAAGACTATCTAGCCGCCTACTCCGAAATTATAGAAGAGGCCAAAAGGGAGTTGGAGACAGGCGAATTGCCGGCATTGAAGAAAGGCCCACCCGATATGTCATCTTATGACCTGATATCGGTTGGCAGCCCAGTATGGTGGTACACGGTATCAACCCCGGTGATGAGTTTTTTACGGTTGGCGGACTTCGCGGGTAAAAAAGTCTCCGCCTTTTGTACCCACGAGGGAGGGATCGGGAAATTTTTCCCTCATTTCAAGGAGCAGGCCAAAAACGCCGTTGTCCTTGAAGGTCTCGACTTATACAAGCCTGGGCAAGCCGGGGAAGGCGAGGTTTATAAAGTTCTCGACTTATGGCTCAGCAGATTGCGGGAAGAATAGTGTCTTAAAGCAACGGCTGGCATAGGCCGCCCATGTACCAAAAAACGGGCGCGGACGAGTTATACCAAGTTGCATTCAAAGAGTGATAATACGACAGAACGTTCGTGCTGAGGTATCGAAGCACGAACCGCCCTTCGATACCTCAGGGCGAACGGGTTTGCTTCATCTTGAGAGCAACTTGGTATTACAGAGGGGACGTGTTCAACACGTCCTCTTTTGTAGGAGCGACCTACGATGCGAAATGGGTCAGATCCAGAGTCGGGAGCTCACGCAACCTGGCTATGTCCTTGGTTGGCGCATTCCCGAAGAGGCGGCTGTATTCTCTGCTGAACTGCGAAGCGCTTTGATACCCTACCTTCCAACTCGCAGTACTCGCGTCCGTCATCGTCGCTAACATGAGACGCCTCGCCTCTTGAAGACGTAGCGCCTTTTGGAACTGCAGGGGGCTCATTGAGGTGACGGACTTGAAGTGCTGGTGGAAAGAGGAAACACTCATGTGCGCCAATTCGGCAAGCTCTTCGACTTTCATGGGCTGGGAGAAGTTGGCGCGCAACCAGGATACTGCTTTCGCGATTCCGTTCACACCGGAATTCGCAGTGCCGATCTGAGCCACCCGGACACCAATGGGACTGCGTAGCAGACGGATCAGAATCTCATCGATCACCAGTGGGCCTAGCAGTTCAGCGTCCCCGGGCTCAGCCATCAACTCGACCAACCTTGTTGCGGCCTTGACGATGCTCACATTGACCTGACCGACATACACGGCGTGGCTCTCGGGAACACGAGGCAGACCGTGCGGATACACCTTCAAGACCAGCTCGGCGACCTTGTGCGGGTCGAGATCCAGTCTGAAAGCGAGGAAAGGCTTGGAGTAGCTGGCTCGCGTGATCTGGGCAGTAACTGGCAGATCAACGGAGAACGCGATCATACGCGACTCGTCATACTCATAGACCTCCTGCCCCAGCATCATGCGCTTTGCTCCCTGCGCGACGATGCACAAGGCTGGTTGCGCCAAGGCATGCACCAACTCCTTGTTCGTCTGTGATCTGCGAATGGCGTGTACCCCCGGGATGCGCAGTTCAAAGCAACCGTCATGGGGGGCATAAGCGCTAATCAAACCGGCCAACCTGGCCACGTCTGCTTCGCTTGCCCCTACGACGGTATCTGCTTGCGGTAGATGGGAATTGCTGTCAATAGATTTCAATGTCAGTACCTCCCCGGCAAAGTCTGTTAGGAAGTGCCGTCCGTTGACTTCCAGTCACCTGGAAGAATCCTTATTGGAGAATAGCTCCTTTGTAACCATGATGGCGCTCATTGAGTTGGGCCAACCCGAGTAAAAGGCCAGATGGGTGATTACCTCGATCAGTTCCTCTTTTTTAAGCCCGTTGTCCAGCGCCCTGTCAAAGTGAAACCGCAACTGTTCGTGACGGTTCAAGGCAATGATAACATTATAATTCCGAACGAACAAAAGCAGGTAGACCAATCCTGTTCGTTTCTTGCCTAATCGTCCAACATTTTCGACAAATGGGTTGGACAGCGAAGTGGGGTCTGGTAGTATGGGGTGGGAGCTATCAATGCGTAAGCAGGCCGTCAATCAGGCGTTTGAGAATAACAGCATGGAAGTTGCGCTCGAAGCTTTGAGAAAGAGCATTACCCGATGGACCGATAAGGACGACCAGCTCATGACCGCGATCCCGGGCTTATCACTTTATCGGCGGGACGAACCACCCAGCCGACGAGCTACATGCAAGAGCCGAGCATTTGCTTGATCGCACAATGGGCCAAACGCGTGCTGCTCGGAGACGACACGTAGTTGACAGCTATGAGCCCGCTCCAGTACCAGAAATGGTTGCGTTTGAACGAAGCGCGGCGATTGATGCTCACGGAGCACGCGGATGCAGCTACGGCGGCGTTTCACGTGGGCTATGAGAGCCCTTCCCAATTCAGCCGCGAGTACAATCGCTTATTTGGCGCGCCGCCGTTACGTGACATCGCGAGCTTGTGTCAACTGGCGCCGAGTGAAAGAGCCTAGGAGGTGCTGGACTGGAGGGGTAAGGGCAAGGGGGATTGATCAACACAAAGTCCTTGGGATGCTCTTGCGAAAATGCAGGATCGCGGTGGAAGCGGCCAATCCTATCTTGTCACGGCGGCATTCCGGCTCAATGTCCACTGTGGTTCCAAGATTCTGCCCAAAGACGGTAAGGCCATGGAAAATATCGCCAGAAACATCATCCGGGCATCCTTCACCCGGGGTCAGGAGGCTCCGACATGAAGTGCCCGCGGTGCCAGCACGACAATCCGCCGCAGTCGAGCTTCTGCCTGGAGTGCGGGGTGCGTTTGACCCTCACCTGCGGCTCGTGTGGTGCTGACCTTCCGTCAGGATCCCGGTTCTGCAATAACTGCGGGACTCCTGTCCAACCCTTGGCTGCCTTTCAACC
>DATJPW010000015.1:0-20212 GCA_035506215.1 Desulfomonilaceae bacterium | reverse complement strand
CAAAGCCTTTTACTTGGCTGATATCATTGGCTCTTCGTATACATAGGAAACGAGCTTCTTCGAGATTGTCTTCACCGTCAACCAATGCTGCAGAATTGATAAGTGCACAAAGATTATGAGTATTGCAACTTACAACTTGTATGAACTGGTCTTTTCCCGCCTCCAGAGCGACATCATTAATGCCCCTGGCATACATTTTTCCGAACCCGAATTCGCTACCTTGGGCTATAAAGCCTTTGGTAGTGGCCACATACTTTTCGTAAAATTCGTGTTTATTTGAAATGCCAACTCCCGAAGGGGTGCAATCCACCACCACGTCCGCCTTTGCCAACGCCTCTTCGTGAATCATTGTAGGCTTTAAGCCCAGGGCTTCGAAGTCCCCTATTTTATCCTCATCCACCGACAGCAGGGCCCCTCTTGAAATTAGCGCATTCATCTTCGGTAAATCCCGCGGAAGAGGGGAGCGTTTATGAAATGTCACTTCAGAAAAGCCAGCTTGGTCTTTAAAAGAACACAGCATTCCAATCAGCGGTTCGCCGATGGTGCCGGTACCCACGACATGGATTGCACCTTTTTCCTTGGGCATCGTTTTCTCCTCCTTTCAGGAAAAATGGTACCTCTGCAATTACGCTAACAGTTTTTGGTTAGGAATGCAACGGCCGAACATGATGCCACTGAAAGACAGGTCTTTGAAATTACTATAAGAATCTCAGGTAAGCTCGGAGAAAGGACTTCCGTTCAGCCGGTGGCTCTTTCTGGTCCACTTTCCGGTCCGGAGTGTCTGTGTTGGGATCCTTAGCTTCCAGATCTTCATGGGCGGTTTCATCATTTTCGGTGCGCTCTTCTTCGGCGTGTTTTGAATTCGATCCCGGGACGAGGTCCGACGATTGCGTTTGCGACACGTCCGTTGGGTCCGCGTTTACGGAGTATCTAATCGTCTCCGCCAAGAAAGTCTCAGCATCTGCTCTCAGGCCGGTTCGGTTCACAGGCTCAGATAAAGGCCCCATGTCGAAGACGCCCGTAAGTTTTGGCTCAGTTACGGATGGTTCTTCGTTCATTGCCTCACTTTCCCGGCGTTTCTGCGCAAGTGTCCCTTCCTGCTGTGTTTGCCCTCGTTTCTGCTTACTTCGATGCCGCCGCCTCGAGGTGGTTTCGTCGGCCTTCTTTTCGTCTTTGGCGGCCATTTCCTGATCGGACACTGCCGTTAGTTTCTCCGGCTCCGGTTGGATTACGAGCGCTTCGGGTTGTGCTTCCGGGGTCTCTTCTTTGATAGCTTCGACAGAAATCTCTTTATCTGAAATGTGTTGTGCGGCAGAAATGGTGATCCTGGCCGAGTACTGGCTTTCCAACTCGACAAGCTGGCACCGCATATTGTTGAGCAAATACTCCGCCACTTTCACTGGTACAACCACCTTAACCTCTGACGCTTCACGTCTGACAAGCTGTGATTTGATCCTTCGGAAAACCGATAAGGCAGTCATCTCCGGTGAGCGCACCTTTCCGGAGCCGTCACAAAGCGGGCAGTCCAAATATTCGCCCGTGCCGAGAGAGGACCTGAGCCTCTGCCTGGACAGCTCGATCAAACCCAGTGACGAGATCCTGAGCACTTTGCTCTTGGCACGATCATGTCTGAAGGCTGCCTTCAGGGCCTTCTCGACTTCCTGCCTGTGTTTCTTCAGGGACATATCGATGAAGTCGATGACAATGATGCCGCCCAAGTCCCTCAATCTCAGTTGACGCGCTATTTCCGGAGCGGCTTCCATGTTAACTTTGAAAGCAGTCTCTTCTACATCTTTCTCCTTCGTGGCCCCACCCGAATTCACGTCAACAGTCACCATAGCCTCGGTGGGCTCGATGACCATATATCCGCCGGATTTCAATTTAATCCGCCTGCTGTAAACTTGCTCAATTTGTTCCTCAAGCTGGTACTTATTAAATAAAGGCCGTTTTTCTTGATAGAGTTTGACCAGTTTTTCATATTTAGGCATAACTTGATGGAAAAAATCGCGGACCTTCTTGAACACCTCTTTGTCGTCTACGAGGATTTCAGTAATTTCAGGTGAGTAGTGTTCCCTTATCGCGCGAATCACGAGATCGTGCTCTCTGTGAAGTAAGATGGGCGCGTGGGCGCTGGCCATATTATTTTCAATGCACTGCCAGAGCTTCAGCAGATAGTCCAGATCACGCAGGAGTTCGGTTTTAGTGCGGCCCATGCCTGCGGTCCTGATAATGAAGCCCATATTTTCCGGTAATTTGATCTGCTTGAGGATGTCCTTCAGTTTCTTACGCTCATTTTCGTCCTCTATCTTCCTTGACACACCACAGAGGTCGGTCCCCGGCATCAGGACCAAATAGCGGCCGGCCAGTGAAATATTCGTGGTGAGACTGGCCCCTTTCCTGTAACGCTCTTCCTTGTTCACTTGAACGATTACATGGTCATCTTTTTTGAACACATCTTGAATGCGCGGACGCCTGCGGGCCCCTTCAAAAGATTCCGGAAAATAGGAAGGATGAACATCGTTAATGGACAGGAATCCATTCCGGCCTGCGCCGTAATCTACGAAGACCGCTTGGAGCGAAGGCTCCACTCTTGTAACTACGCCCTTATAAATATTTCCCAGGGTGGCTTCCCGATGGATATTTACTTCAACATCAAGCTCTTCAAGCAGACCTTCTTCAACAACCGCCATCCTGCATTCTTCCGGATGGCACGCGTTTATAAGCATTTTTTTAACCATTAAATTCTCTCTCTTTAGATCAATTTGTCAGTAGAAAGGGCTCGGGCAAGCTCCTGTCCGCTCCTCGCGTAATCGCAAGAAAGACGCCAACACTCTATAAGGCTTTTGATCTCTTTCCACAAATCCTTTTTGCCAGTGCCGTCATGGGAGGAACAAATTATCACTGAGACCGGCTCTCCAACTTGATCCTGGATCTGTCTTCGCTTCACAAGTAATTCGCTCCTGGCTAGTTTGTCGGCCTTTGTCGCCACTATAATAATAGGCACTCGAAGTGATTTTAGAAAAAGTACCATTGACTCATCAGAGGCGGTTAGAGCATGCCTGGCATCTACCGTTAGAATCACCCCTGCTAATTCTCTCCTGTCTTTCAGATAATTTTCCACCATAGGTCCCCACTTTCGCTTAACGGAAAGCGGAACTTTGGCGAAGCCGTAACCTGGCAGATCTACAAAAATGAGACTTTGATCAATCAGAAAAAAATTCAATTTGCGCGTCTGGCCTGGGGTTTTGGATGTTCTGACAAGACTGCGTCTGCCAAGCAAGGAATTGATAAGTGAGGACTTCCCGACGTTGGAACGGCCAGCAAAAGCCACCTCGACAAGCCCCCCCTTTGGAAAGTCTTTCTTCTCCTCAGCAGATTGAAGGAATTTTGCGCTTATCATGTTTGCCCGGTTCCCCAGGTCATAACAGCGCAAGAATTCTCTTTATGAAAAAAGAGCGATAACAAACTATCAATCACCTAAGACTGTTGAACAAACCCGGAAGGAAACCTCGTTGTGCGAGAGTTTCTTTCAAAATCATTAATATTGCAATGGCGGAGGTGCATGGGAATCGAACCCACCCAGAACGGTACTAGCGCCCTGCTTACGGTTTTGAAGACCGCGGAGCCCACCAGGACTCTACCACCTCCTTGGATCCGGAGACTCTCTCCAGACTGTCCATTGATATCATACATTTTTTTGCGCTCTCATGGAAGGGTCTTCCATTGCGAGCCGCCGAAGAAAATTCTTGTTCCGGCCTGCACGGACTGCCATTTTCTCTTAAATGCCAGCGACATCTCATTGTGGGCCGTAAATCCGCAAAGAGAGCACACTGCCGGCCCGCGATTTTTCAGATAACACCCTTGATGAATAGTGCCGTCAGGCTCCGCGTTGGCCAGCAATCTATCCTCACAGGTCCAGCGATCTTTCTTCATTTCCTGGAGACTTCCAACAGAATTGGCTACAGGATAGCCCAAGTGTTTCAATTGGATCAGTTCATCGAGCAAAGCGGAACGGTCAGAAACCGGGATAAAGAGAGGATCGGGGAGTCCCCTGTAAGGGTAGTGAAACTGGATCGTCATGCCTGCGGTCCGACCTCTAAGCATGGTTAGTAATTCCGGTATGCTGTTCATGTTGGTCTGATTGATGGTTGTGCTGACCAAGGTAGTGTTATCGCCGGCCTCTTTCAGGTTCTCCCATGCTCTATTGAAGGCGCCGTCTCCTCGTATGGAGTCATGAATACCAGGGGGTCCGTCTATGCTCACCCACACTCGATCCAGCGGAATGTAATTCCAGGGAAGAGTGCCGTTGGTAGTCATGCAGACGGATGGGAAAAGCTTACGAGCCTCCCGAACAACGTCTAAAATGGTCTTGTCACCATCCCGCCAAAGCAGAGGCTCGCCTCCTTCGAGGATAAGAATCCTGACCCCCATACGCTTCAAGCGTTCCATTGTCACGAGCACTCCACTAAAGTTCTGCTCGGCATCGGACCTCTCCCAGTAGGGACAATGCAAACATGAAAGGTTGCAGCGATGGGTAATCTTGTAACCGGCCAGGACAGGCGTAATCTTTCCGGCGAATGTGTAAGCAAGGAAAGGTCGCGCAAATATTGAAATAGTTTTGGTCATGGAGAAGAAGGTCATCGAGGCGGATGGTTTACTAGCCGGCTGCATTGTTCCGATCGGATTGAATGCCTATTTTTGATTTAGTATACACGATCTTGGCACAATCCGAATCTTTCAATGTTGATCCTGGAGGATCGCATATGGCTGGAGATGAATTCGTGCACCATTATTATTCAGATGCGGTGGGTTGGCTGGAACTTCGGGTATCGGACCAAGGAGTTCGAGCCCTCTCATTTGTGAAACCGCCGACGCAGCCGATGACATCGACTCAGCACCCGCTTATGTGGCAATTGATAACGGAATTGGACGAATATTTCTCGAATAAATCCGCAACCTTTTCGGTCCCACTCGATCCGGCGTCGGGAACAACGTTCCAGCGTCGAGTATGGGAGCAGCTAACGTTGATACCATACGGACAAACGTGCTCATATGCTGATATCGCTAAAAAGGTTGGCAATCCTCGCGCGTGCCGCGCGGTGGGTTCAGCTAACAAGAATAATCCGATTGCGATCCTGATCCCATGCCATAGAGTCATCAGGGCCGATGGGAGTCTGGGCGGGTATAGTTCCGGAATCGGGATCAAGAAAACTCTGCTGCATTTGGAAGGGGCCGGTCTTCCAACTGCTGAAGCATAACTTTAACTGCTTATGGGGGACACTGTCACTGCAATGACAATCTTTCGTCGCCCATAACCGAAAGATTACCAGCGGTGAGTCTGACAAGGTCTTCTCACGAGACATCGCCATCCAAGGGTAAACGAATGGTAAAAGTAGTTCCTGATCCGACCTTGCTTGAGACCAAGATGTCGCCGTTATGGTTTTTCACTATGCCATAGCTTACCGATAATCCCAAGCCCATTCCCATTCCTTCGGTGGAATCCTTGGTCGTGAAAAACGGATCGAAAATCTTGTCAAGTATGTCTTCAGGCATGCCGCATCCGGTGTCAACAAATTCCACCTCGAGCCAGTCCTTGGCCTTGCGAGTTCTCACGGTGAGAGTACCGGACCCGTTCATGGCGTCCACGGCGTTTAGGATTATGTTCATGAATACTTGTTCCATGAGATGAGGGTCCACGATCACCTCGGGAATCGCCGGATCATATTCTTTGTTCAAGGTTATGCCGAAGAATCTTTGCTGATGAATGATGATCTCAAGGGTTTGGTCCAAGACTTCCTCTATATGCCGAGCTTCTTTCTCCATGGGCGTTTCTCTCGCAAAATCCAGAACGCCTTGGACTATGCCTTTTATTCGAGTCGTCTCTCGGACGATAATTTCCAAGTCTTTAAGCGTTGGCTCATCGTCCCTGAATTTTTTCTTAAGAAGGTGGGCAAAGGTAAGCACTCCTGTGAGGGGTTGATTGATTTCATGCGCGATCCCGGCCGACAGCTTTCCGAGGGACACGAGTTTCTCTGAACGCAAGAGCTGTCTTTCCAAAGCTTTTCTCGGCCTTTGGTCCGTTAGAATCCCTACGGAACCGACTTCCTTACCGTCTTCGTAAAGGAGTGCCGCGTACAGATACACCGGTATCTCGTTCCTCTCCTTGTCGAGAACAACCATTTCCCTCCGTTCGCGAACACCGGGCCCTCCGAAGTCGTTGGACCTCAGCTCCCGCATGACTTGTTGCGCTTCTCCGGGAGGGAAGACATCCCTAACATTTAGGCGTCCTATGACTTCCTTTTTCGTATAGCCGGTGAGCCTCTCCGCAGCTGAATTGAATATGGCAATCTCTCCGTTCTTGTGAGCGTAGATCGTGGCGCTGGGCGAGTTTTCGATGAGATTATCCCTCAACTGGAGAGTTCGAACCAGCCGCCTTTCCAATTTCTTTATTTCTCTCAAGTCCGTGAAAATCCCGACTGAGCCCGCTTCTTGGCCGCCTTGGTAAAGGATTGAGGCGGAAAGATATACAGGGATCTGGATGCCGTTCTTGTCAAGAATGACCATTTCTCTTTTCTGCAGAATCCCAGGCCCCCCGAATTCGCTGGACCTCATATCCTTCATTATCTTTTTAGCTTCTCCAGGCGGGTAGAGATCCCGGATATTCATCTTCCCGATAACCTCAGCCTTCCGGTACCCCAGGAGTTTTTCCGCGGCCGAATTGAAGATGATGATGGACCCACCTTTACGAATGCTGACAATGGCGTCCGGCGAGTTTTCGATCAGATTTTCTCTGAACTGATAAGCTTGTTCCAGTTCAACGTTCGCCTCCCGTACTAGAGTCTCCAAGTTGGACGTGTACTGTTTAACCTTTCTCCTGAGAGCGACCTTCTCAAGGGATCGCTTCAAAGAAATCGATAGGACTTCCTCGCCGACTGGTTTGGTCAGAAAGTTGGACGCTTCCAGCCTCAAACACTCGACGGCCATTTCCATGTCTCCATGACCGGTAATGATGATGACCTCCGAATCAGCATCGAGATCTTTAATGCGGGTGAGCACTTCTCGGCCGTCCATACGGGGGAGCCGAACATCCAGGAGGACCACATCAGGTAACTCCTTTTTGAACATCTCCAGACCCATCGGGCCGTCTTCGGCCAACACGACCTCGTGTCCGTCCAGTTCGAGGGTCATCCGCATCATATTTCGGATGCCTTCCTCGTCATCAACTACCAATATTTTTGACATGATCCGTTCACCTCTTAAGAACAGGGAGAGTCATTCGGAACAAGGCGCCCCCTGTTTGTCCAGTGTCCACTTCTATAGTGCCCCGGTGCTCTTTTATAATACCATAGCTTATTGAAAGACCTAATCCCGTTCCCTCTCCGCTCTCCTTAGTTGTGAAAAAAGGTTCAAACACTTTCAACTTTAACGATTCCGAAACACCCGGCCCGGTGTCGGCAACAGTTATTACGACTCGCTCATCCTGCAGAAAAGATCTAACGGTAACCATCTTGGGCACGATCTTACCATCCGGACCTTTTCTTTTCGCCTCGGCCAGCACGGCGTCCCTGGCATTGAGAACCAGATTGATGAAAACCTGCTCCAGCCGATTGGCGTCTCCCATTACCGGGGGCAAGTTTTCTTCCAGATCAAGGTCCCAGCGGATTTCTCTCGCGCTCAGTTGCGTCCCGAGCAACGTAAAAACATTACGAATCGGCTGATTGATATCAATAGCCGTCATGATTTCATCGCTCTTACGACCAAATTCCCGAAGGTGGTTGATAATTCTCGATGCACGCTGGACACCGGCGGTCAGTTCCGTGGTTACACTTGTGAGATCCTCAAGAGACAACATGCCGGTTTTCGTCTTCTTTACAAGGTAATCACACCCCAACCTGAGAACGTTCAGAGGCTGATTCAACTCATGCGCGATGCCGGTAGCCATTTCGCCCACAGTGGCCATTTTGCCGGCTTGTATGAGCATGGCGTGTTTTTCCAGTTTTTCGGTGATGTCCCAGACTGCGGCAATTATAGCCGGTCTGCCTCTGTAGCGGCTTAAACGCGCGTGAAAATTTACCTTCAATTTTGACCCGTCCCGACGTTTATGCAAAAGGACTGGATGAAGCGTGCCTTCGGTTGGGACAAGCATCGGCTCAATAGGCACAAGTTCCTTCAATAAACCGCTGGTGAACTCACGCTGTTGGTCAAGCCCGAGGTCCATAAAGCTTAGTCTGAGCAGTTGTTCCCTGGAGTAACCGTATTCTTCTTCCGCTCTGGCATTTACGTCCACGATTCGCATATCGTCGGTATTGAGAACAAATATTGGAAAAGGCCCGTTGTCGAAAAGAAAACGATATTTGTTTTGTGATTCCTTCAGACGAGCTTGGGAGGCGGTCAGGTGAGCGATCATTCTGTTAAACGACGAGGTGAGTTGGGTGATTTCATTAGCAGGCTCCAATTGGCTTTCTCGCTCGACTGATGTGTCTATAGACGATTGTTTGGAATTGAAGTCAGTGGGGCTGGAGGGGCCGCCCGCCTCCCGACTTATATGATCGGCCCTCTTGGTAAGTTCCACGAGCGGACGAGTTATCTTTTTAGAAATAAGCTCGATGAAAAGGCAACTTACCGCTATGACTATTACGCTGACGACAAAGTGAATTATTTTCAGATTCAGTATGACCGATGGGTCTCCTCGGAGCTTCGGAAAAACGGTGAGCTGGAGGATGATGCCGATAAAGAATACTCCCCCGACAACTATCGAGAGAGTCCCTATTAAGATTCTGTTCTTGATGGAAAAGAGAAAACCCGTCTTGGGCTTAAAGAAACGGGGTACCCGCTTTTCAATCCACGCCAGGATAATCTCAAGCCAATCGGGTTTTCTGTAAATGAGAGGGTAAGGCCTTTCCTGCAAGCCCTTCTCTAAGTCCTCCTGTGCCATTTGGCTGCCTCCTGGGAGCCCTGTTGGTTTCCTCGAGGAACTGTCGCAATTATCGCAGAGAGAACTCCAAGGCCGAGGAACTGACCACAGCTCCTTTCGGATCAATGCCCCTACGTTCCAATACTCGATAACGTCTCAGAATTTATGTAAATGCAACCAATTAACGTTGGGATTGGTATGATAGTAACTGGCCCTCAACTTCACAAGCGCTGCCAACGCGGAGTGGAATAAATAGTATTCTCAGAAGAGGCCCAACGATCATGAACGATCACGAATTTATTCAGAGCCAGCCGTCTTTATCCAAGAAATCCCATAGATCATCCCGCAACGTTTCATACTCATTCTTGACGTCTTCATATGAACGAGCATTTTCGATGGCAAAAGCTACCTGTTCGGCAAATCCGTAAAGAAACCTGGTTTCTTCATCTGTGAATTCCCGGCGTTCCGAGGTGTACACTCGAAGAGCGCCGATCACTTTGTTGCGAACGATCAGGGGTACGCTCAAAATCGAACCGATTTGCTCGCGCCTTGCCTCATCGGGATATTGTATTCGAAGATCAGTTGCGGCATCCTCTATCCAGACTTGTTTTCCGTCCAGGATCATCGTTCCGATATTTCTTGACAAGTCCAGAGGCGCTTTTTCCACATAATTGCGGCTTAGTCCGTGAGAAGCGAAAATACGGAACTTTTCACGATTCTTGTCCAGCAGGCTCAGGGAACTTCCCTTCACCTTCATCACTTTGACCACTCCCTGAACTATGAGGTCCAGGACGTCCTTCAAGTTCAACGTTGAGGCGATGGCACCCTTGACTTCCTCGAAAGTATCTTCGCGGTATCTCCTTTCGAAGCGGACTTTTCGATTCTCCATGACCTGATCGACCAAGGCGGTGAGCTGGTCCGGAGTAAAGGGTTTTCTTATGTAGTCTACCGCCCCGAGTTTCATGGCCTTGACGGCTGAATCCACTGTTGAGTATGCGGTGACCATAATCATAGAAAGGTCCGGATCGATCTCCGTCAGAGCTTCCATAGCCTGTATGCCGTCCATACCGGGCATTTTCAGGTCGGTAATCAAAACGTCAAATCCACCTTCTTTGATAGCATTTAGAGCTTGATCGCCACTGCGGCAAGTCCTCACCTCATAGTTTTCTCCATCCAGAATGCGTCTAATGCTATCCAATACTATCTGCTCATCATCCAGTACGAGAATCTTTCCCTTTTTCTGCTCCATATTGTCCTACTCCCGGCGATATTCATCTTTCACAAACTTGAAAACCCTTCATTAACAGCTTGAGTCGATACAATGGCAGACTCAGCAAAAGCCGTTCTAGGCGCTCAATCAACCATTACCCGGATGCTCCATTTTGCGTGCCACCGGTCCGGGTATGTATTTTTTCATGGCCTGTATGTCATCGCGGACCCTCTCGTACGACATGGCATTTTCCAGGGCCCGTGCCCCTTGTTCGGCGAACTTGATCAACAGGTCCATTTCTTCGTCATCCAGTTTGCGAGCGTCTGCACTATAGATTCGCAGGAAACCGAGGATCGTATTATCAATCTTTAGCGGCACTGACGTGATTGACGCAATGCCCTCTCGACGGGCCGCTTCCGGATACTGCAAGCTGGAATCAAACGCTGAGTCCCCGACAGAAACGGGCTCTCCGGACTTAAAGACTTCCGCGATGCTTTTCGAACTGTCCAGGACTCCTTTTGTGAGGTAGGCCTCGCTTAAACCACATGAAGCGGCTGTTTCCAGAGTCTGGTCCTTCGTTTGAAGCATCATCACCGCGCTGCCCTTTACCGAGAACAAGCGAACGACACTGGTACATATGAGATTAAGGATCTCTTTCAAATCCAGACTGGACCTGAGCGCCTTTTCTGCCTCGGCATAGGTCTGATCTATCTCGCGGTCACGTCTCGACTTTAACGTTTTTTCCAAAGCCCTATGCAGCACCGTGACTAGTTCATCGGGCGTAAAAGGTTTCGGAAGATAATCCAGCGCACCAAGTTTCATAGACTGCACAGCAGAATCCACGGTGGCGAAACCGGTGAACATTACCAGGCCCGTGTCAGGGTGGTCGCGAGCAACGGCTTCCACTACTTCCATTCCACTGCGGTCGGGCATCATAAGATCTGTCAACACCAGATCATATGGCTCATTTGCTAGTTTCTCGAGGCCCTGGTCAACTCGGTATGCGCCGTCAACCAAATAGCCTTCTTGTTCGAGAATCCTCCGCACACTTTCGTGAACTATTTGCTCATCGTCAATGACCAGAACGGCGGCCTTGGGCTTACCGCGGGAATTCATTCCAACCTCCTTGTATTTCTGCGCGTGTCATCCTTATACCGGTTCTGTGCGGGTAAAAAGATATTCGTTCCCGCGTCCCTACTCCACCAATCGTGGCTTCACTTCAGCACTAACGGTGCCGGCAAGTCGTATGCTTCTGAGAGCACATCGGCCATGCAGCCAAAAAGTGATTTGTTCGCCAAAGGGCTTTTTCACGCCTTACTCCGTGGGGACCGAGTCAATTTGACTCGACACACGGTCGTATTCTCCTCAAAGAGTCGGTATACGGCCATGTCCGGAAAATTTGAAGGCACGAATACCATGCCGGGTGAAATCTTGTCCGACAATCTAACAGGGGCAGTGAACGAGGCGTTAGGAGAATGTACTTCCAAATGGTCCCCGTCTGCAAGTCTTAATTGTTCCGCGTCTTGTCGGCTGATTTCAACATATCCCCCGGGACAAAGGTCCAACAGATTCTTTGAGCTTGTAGTGACCGAGCCGAAGTGGTACATGGATCGTCCGGCCAACATTTCGAATGGATACTCAGCAGCCTCAGGCGGTTCCGGACCCTCCCATGTCCTAACAGGCGCAAATGAATAAGGCTTATCGCTTCTACCGGTCCCGGTCTCTGCGGCAAAGGGTCGAACGATCCTTCCGTCCGGCGGAAGATCCGGCAGTCTCAAACCCTTATAGAAAGGTATGGTTGCCGCGATATCTTTGAATACGTCGGCCACTGTAAAATAGCCCATAGAATGGCCCAATGCCTTTGCAGTCTCCTCAAAAATGCTCCAGTCGGGTCTGGATTGTCCCAGAGGCTGTATCACCTGATTGAGCTTCTGGACGCGATGTTCAATGTTGGTCATAGTGCCTTCCTTCTCCGCGAAAGAAGCGGCCGGGAACACACAGTGGGCCATCCGTGCAGTAGGACTGAGAAAAATGTCTTGCACGATCAACAACTCCGCCTTTTCAAAGGCTGAGGCATATCGACCTGAGTGAGGATAATCAGTCAGCGGGTCCGCTCCTGCGATATACGCTGCTTTCACTTCGCCCGTCTCCAGTCCCCGTGCCATTTCAGTGACAGTCTTACCCTTGGTGTAAGGGGGATCGGTATTCCAGGTGCGGTGGAAAAGATCTCTCACCCTGGCCGCGTCCTGGTAACCGGGCAAGTATTCGGGCATTACACCCATGTCACATAGCCCGACAATGTTACCCTTTTCGAAAATAGGGTAGATACCTGCTTTCGGGCGCCCCAGGTTACCGGTCAGCAGAGCTAGATTGACAAGATTCATGACGCACTGGAGCCCGTCTTCCTGGAGGATGACATCTCCGCCGAAGATGATGGAAGCTTCCGGCGCCTCCGCGAAAATACGAGCCGCTTCTTCCAAAGCTTCACCGGTAATTCCGGTTCTTTTCAGGATGCCTGCGAGTGAAATCTTATCAAGCAGCTTCTTCAGAGGAAGGAAATTCGCCGATTGATCTCGCACGAACTTTCTATCCCAAAGATCGAGGTCCAAAATGATCTTCATCATTCCCAGGACCAGGTCGCTTTCAGCGTAAGGACGGATCGGCAGCCGAACTCTGGCAAACCGGTCAAGGCTGGTCGATCTGGAATTGGCCACTATTACATTGCTGTCGTAACGCCGCGCGGCGGCCTTCACCTTCCAAGCCAGAGCGGGCGTCTCTTCCAAGGGGTCAACCCCGATAACAAACAATGCCGAGCTGTCGAGAAGCTCCTCCAGCGTGCCCGTGGCTGCTTTCACACCACAAGTTAGCTCGAACGCCCGCTGGACTCTTAAGAAACTGAAACGCGCCTCACTATCAACATTGTTCGTCCCGATAACTGTTCGGAAAAATTTTTGAAAAGCGTAGCAATCTTCGTTGGTCAGCCGAGGCGAGGCCAATCCGGCAACGCTCTCGGGGCCTGATTCACTGATGATTTTCTTGAGGCCCGCGGCAGCGAACCCAATGGCCTCCTCCCAAGTTGCCGGTTTGAGTTCGTTTCCATCTCGCAACAAAGGTGTAAGAAGACGATCTTGGTGTTCAACCAGGTCATAGGCGAAGCGGCCGCCGACACAGAGGCTTCCTCTGTTATGACTGTCAATATCGCTAGTTACACGGAAGATCCGATTATCCTTAACATTCATCTCCAGTCGGCAGCCCGCGGAACAGAGAGGACAGATTGTAGGTGTCTTTCTCAGTTCCCACGATCTTGCCCAGCGTTTGGACACTTTGGTGGACATGGCCCCCGAGGGGCATGCTTCCACACATTCGCCACAAAAATCACAATTGAGTATTCCACCGTCGACTGTGTCGATCCTGGCGCTATATCCGACTTCTTTCAGGGCCAGCGCGGTTGCCCCAATGACCTCGTGACATACCTTCACGCATCGCAAACAAGTTATGCAAAGGTTTGGATTGTATTCTATGAGCGGCCAGTCGCGGACAGCCGGCAAGTCGCGCTTTTGCACAGGGTACTCTGAACCATAAATGTTCAGACGGTAAGTCAAATTCTGAATCTCACATTCCCCGGCCGCAGGACAAATCGGACATTCTAAAGGATGGTCCATGAGCACCAGCCTCATGACCTCCTCTCGAATGCTTCTCAGCCTCGGGGTATCCGTGTTTACGCGCATGCCTTCAGCCGCTATCGTGTTGCACGACGTCACGGGACGAGTCACTCCCTCTACTTCCACTACACACATTCGGCAGGAGTCTGATGGACTGATTTTTGGATGGTAACAGAGAGTCGGGATCCAGATCCCGACTTGCTTGGCTGCTTCAAGAATGGTCATCCCTTCAGTAGCCGAAACTTCCATATCGTCAATCATAATTTGAGGCATTACTCAACCCTTGAACTTGGTGCAGAGCCTTTGCACTAACTCTGCCGAGTATCTTCAGACAGCTGATATTGACAGTGTCATTTAACCCGTCTCTTCGACCTCTTTTCCTTTCACGGCCGCCAAAATCAAGTGAAAGCATCGCAGGCACCGGCTGGCCTCAATGAAAGAACTTCGTTGGGTGAAACCTGAATCTACTTCGGTAAAATTGGTTATCCTCTCGCGCACGTCGAGTTTCCTTTGAGGACGCTTACCGCCTGCGCGGCTCGGCGTCCGGGCGGTTACGAGCACCCCATAGTCTTGCTCTATTTTGCCTATCAAGTTCTGAATCCACTGACCCTCGGAAGGCGAGCACTTGCCGGTGGTAACGTATTGGTGGATCATTCTCGCGGCTTTCTTGCCGCCAGCCATTCCATGTACCACCGTCAGCGGACCGCTGACGGCGTCACCGGCCGCAAAGACACCAGGCCTGTTTGTCATCATGGTGTCCGGGTCAACCTGTATAGTTTCATAACGACTGATTTCTATACCTTCATCCGGGGAGAGAAAACTCAAATCCGCTTTCTGACCGATTGCCGGAATAAGAGTGTCTGAATCCAGATCAAATTCAGAGTCTTCGACCGGAACAGGTCTCCTGCGTCCCGACCAGTCAGGCTCTCCTAGTTCCATTCGAATGCACCTCAGACCTGTCATTCTCCCGTTTTCGGAGAGTATTTCTATTGGCTGGGTAAGAAAGTGGAAACTCACCCCCTCTTCTCGAGCGTCCTCCACTTCCTCGGGCTCCGCAGGCATTTCCGCTTCTGATCTTCTGTATACGATGCTAACGCGGGAGGCCCCCATTCGCAGGCACGCTCTGGAGCAGTCGATGGCCGTATTGCCTCCGCCCACGATCACCACATGATCACCGACGGTCACTTCATGACCGAGATTCACGTCCCGCAAGAAATCTATACCGCCTCTGAATACGCCCGCTGTGCCATCGTCTTCTCCCTTGAGACCCATAGGGAGTGACTTATGAGATCCAATCCCGATAAATACGGCTTTGAATCCTTGATCCAGTAGATCTTGGATTCGGTAGTCCTTGCCCAGAGTGGCGCCGTGCTTGAACGTGACACCGAGATCTCGGATGATATCTATCTCTCTCTGTAATACCCGTCTGGGCTGACGGTACGGGGGTATACCTACGCTTACCATTCCACCTGAAACTTTGAGGCTTTCGAAAACGGTCACGGGATGGCCCAAACGGTTTAGATAATATGCAGCGGAGAGTCCGGCGGGCCCTGCGCCTATCACCGCCACCGGCTGTCCATCGAGCTCCACCTTTTCAATGGGCGCCTGAAGATGATGTGTCATCTCATAATCAGCCGCAACCCGTTTGAGTATTTTAATAGGAATTGCCACATCGCCCATATTGGCTACGCTGCAAGCCTTTTCGCAAGGAGCCGGGCAAACCCGACCGGTCACGCCCGGTAGCGGCATTTCCCTTCTGATTATTTCTAATGATTCGTCATAATGCAGTTCCTGAAGCATCTCCACGTAAGACGGAATGTTGATGTGGCAGGGGCAGGTGTTCATGCAGGGCGCGGAAATGTTGCCCAGATAACTGATGTTCTCCTGCTTCACGCCTGACCTGCAAGCTTCCAAGAAGTCGTCTCGGTAATAGGTGAGACCGTCGCGCAACAGCTCTCCTGCGCTCTGACATACGGAGCATTTTGCAGCTTCATTGAGTATGTCGGCCATACGCGACAACAAGCCCAAGTCCGATTCCTCACCGTCACCACGTATGATTTTGTCCAAAGTCAGCAGCAACAACTTGGATCCTTTGATTCCGGTGATGCACTTTCCACAACAATAGTGTGACTGGATACGGTTCACATACTCTCGTATCATGGGAAGAAAGTTGAAGTTCTGTTCGAACTGAAGAAAGCCCTTGCCGCTCATAAGCGCAACAATACTGTCGGGGAACGCATCGGGCCGCGGAAACGGATCGTCGTTCCTCGCTGCGCTCTCAGTACCTGTGGTGCTCTGATCTTTAAGAGCTTTACCCCACCGGCCAAACATGATCTGCTTCATTAATGCCTCCAATCCGGCAGATCGTTCCGAAGAACTATATAATAGAATATTCGTGGAACAGAAGCTACGAAACAGGAGCGAAGATTTTTTCGCGTGTTGTATAACTTTTATAAGAAATCCGGACGAAACTCAAGAGAGTAAGACGATCTCGAACCGTTGAAGCCTGTGTCCGTGCGTATTAAGGCTTCCTTGACATCAAAGAGAGCCCTTGTTAAATTGTAGAAAATTCATTCACAATGCCCAAGATGCTCTTTCGCAAGCAGCTTTGATGGGGAAGGTCATGAATCCCTTTGAGTTGTTCCAATCGCCGGGTGTTTACAAGTTGGCCATACTCTATTTCTCGCGCTCTCGGGGGTTAGCGATAGTGGGCCGGCATGCAGCAAATGACAACGTAGAAGTAATTCAGATCTCAGGGGAAGTGGACCCGCACACGGGCAACTTTACCGCGCTGGACTACATGACTTCGGATTCGGGCGAACATTTTCCGGTCATAACCAAGAAGGATTTTGAACACTTGGTCTCATTCATTGCCAGCAAAATCGATGACCAAACCAGAATGAGCGTCATCGAGCCGGAAATTATCAGAGGGGTCATGACCCAGGCCAATCTTCAAGAGCCTGGGAAATACGTCCACTGAAGCGGATACAAGATTTCATAGGGCGGCCCTGTTTGCGGAACGTTCTTGTTCTTTGTCCGTCCTTCAAGTAGGATTCTCCCACTATTTCTATACTTAGAGATATTGAAATCCGGCGTCCTGCTCGGTCGGCATCCAGCGTCCGTCGCCGCTGAGGCCCATCGGCGCTAACTAGTGGGAGTTTGGCGAGTTCCAAAGCTCCCATCCGTCCTTCTACAGTAGGACCGGCATCTTGCCGGTCATTCGTCCGGACCGGCAAGATGCCGGTCCTACCAATTACTCCCCTGACAGGAGGGGGAAGGGTAGGGTGATAGGCTTGTGAAATCACATCTCATGAATGGAAAATCTCACGATCAAAGAGTGGCCGGCGGTCTCATAGATTCTCACGCGCACCTGGAATTAGAGCCGCTCTTCAAGGATTCAGCGGCTGTGGTGAAGAGGGCAAGGGAGGCTGGAGTCATCTCCATTATAACCGTAGGTACAGACATCCCGGACGTGGAGCGAGCATTGAAAATCGCCGATGAATTTGAACGAGTTTTCGCTTCCGTGGGGTTCCATCCGCATAATGCCAAGGATGTGCATGACGGTATGCTGGCCAAAATGGAAATACTGGCCCGGCATCCGAAGGTGGTCGCATACGGCGAGATCGGTCTGGATTTTTTTCGAAATTGGTCACCGCAAGAGGTTCAGGTCTCAGTCTTTGAGGAGCAGTTGGAGTTGGCCAAACGTTTGACCAAACCAGTAGTTATTCACCTCAGAAATGCCCACAAAGAAGGTCTTGAAATACTTGAAAAGGCCGCTCCATTTGCAGCGGGCGGCGTTATTCACTGCTTCTCCGGCGATCGAAGCGATGCCCAACGGGCGTTGGAATTAGGTTTTTATATTTCTATCCCGGGCACGGTCACATACAAGAAGAACGAGAGGCTCAGGGCCATAATCCGCGAACTTCCTGAAGACAGGTTGCTCCTGGAAACCGATGCTCCCTTTCTAACGCCCGAACCTTTCCGAGGGAAGGACAACGAGCCCGCGTTCATAGTACACACCGCGGCAAAAGTTGCTGAGGTCCGGGGGACCTCTATCCAAGAGATTTCGAGCGCGACCGCATCAAATGCGATCCGGCTGTTCCAATTGCCACTGGAACAATGCGAATTCGTCCCGTAGGTGGATCGAGTGTTCTAGCGGCCACGGCTTCTTGTCAGCTACTTGACGGCCTAACCTCGTTTTTCTTCCGTTTCACCTTGGGCCGTTGAAAGCGCCCCTTCTACCATCTGGCGCAAGTCATCCTTCATAATGGGTTTTAACAGGTAGCCGAAAGGTTGGGTCACGGCCGCCCGTTCACGCATGGCATGGTCCGCATGGGCCGTTAAGTAGATTATCGGGATGTCTAGGTGGGAACGTATCACCCGGGCAGCCTCTATACCGTCCATCTCCCCATCCAAAACAATGTCCATCAAAACGAGGTCGGGTTTCGTCTCTTCTGCCTCACGGATAGCAGCTTGCCCTGTTGACGCGAGCGCAGTAACTTCATAACCCAATTTCTCCAGAATCATCCTCAGGGAACTGGCAATGATCCTGTCATCTTCAACCACAAGAATTCGCGGCTTCTTCACGTCGCGGTCCCCCTTGACTCTTCTTGACCTCCTTGAAACGTATCCGCACGTCCGTTCCATTGACTCCGCAGATCTCCATCTGACCGTCAAGCTGATCGACGAGGGCGCGTACCAGATCTAGTCCGAACGACTTGGCTTCCCTCCAATCCACATCGTCCGGCATTCCTACACCCGTGTCGCTCACTATCAGTTCGTATTCTTGCTTTCCGACGGCCCTAACAGAAACTGCCACCTCTCCTTCTCTTCCTTCAGGATAAGCGTGTTTCAGACAGTTTAAGACCAATTCAGTCACGATCATGCCCAACGGGATTGCTGTATCAATCCCTAATGAAATTCGCTCAATTTCTTTCCTTAAAGTGACCCGCGTTGCCAAGTCCCCATAATAACCAAAAAGCTGATCCACAAGGGTTTTTGTGTACTCATCCACATTCAAGGCGGCCAGGTTTTCCGTTTGATACAGTTTCTCGTGGGCAATAGCCATAGCTCTTATGCGATCCTGAACGCTCTCGAACATTACTCTGACGTCATCGGTGCCGAACTGCGACTGGAGGTCGAGAAGTGCGTTAATCACGGCAAGGTTGTTTTTTACCCGGTGGTGGATCTCGCGGAGAAGCACTTCTTTTTCCTTGAGGGAAGTCTTGATGCGTGCTTCGGCCGCCTTTCGTTCCGTGATGTCGATGCCGACGCCCCTTACGCCCACAATTGTGTTATCGCGTATGATGGGGACCGACCAGGTTTCTATTTCGGCAGTACCGCCGTCTTTCTTCAGAAGCGTGTATGGCTCTCCACATACCCTCTTTCCGGTCATAACTCGGGATATGTTGTTGGCGAGCCTTTCCACATCTCCCGGCATGATAACCTCGGTGACATTCACTCCTCTGGCTATTTCACCCTGCGCGTATCCGCCTAATTCCAAGCCGCTGCGGTTCACGAAAGTGAACATTCCCTTCTGGTCAAACTCATAGACAAACGCGGGCAGAAGCTCAGCCAATTCCTTGAATCTTTCTTCGCTCTGACGAAGCGTCAATTCCGCCCGTTTGCGCTCTATGGCTTCTGCTTCGAGAGACTCGTTGACTGCTTCGAGCTCCGCTTTGGCCTCCTGAACAGTCACTTGCGTCAGGAACTGCCTTCTTCTTGAATTGTTGAGGAGAACAGAAACAAGAATCCCCAGTACGTTAGCCCCCAGCTGCGTTACCAGCAATAGGATGAACTCCTGAAGCTCCAAGCCAGTCCTGAAGTGAACGCCGATCAATAAGTTGCCTGTAGTGAGCAGGAATGCCGGAAAGGCACGGAAGATCAAATTCCCAGGGCAGAGCAAGTAAATGCTTATCGCGACTAACGGCTCTAAACTCATCACCGTATACGAGGCCGGACGACTACTCCACACATACAGATAGAGCATGACACCGACAAGAGTTATAGTCAGAGCGATCCAATCAAAATGCTCGGGCCTCTTCAGGTTCTTTGAAACAGCGATGAAAGTTATAACCACGCCTACGAAAAACAATCTCAGAGCGAGGAGCACCCAGAATTGTCGACTTGCTCCAAAGAACATGTAATCGTTGTAGATAAACGTCAGGGCAAGCACGGACCCTAGTGCCAGCCCTTGCGAAAACCTCTTCTTGTCCGTCTCAAGAAAAGACAGACGATACTCTTCTTCTCTGCTTCCAAGCGTTGGTTCGATGTAATGCAGGCCCCTACTTATCAAGTGCCTCAGACTCAAGATCGGCCCCTGGAGTGGTATTCTTTGAATTATGCGGCGGACTTGCCATTCCTGAAGTTTTTGGGGGAACTGAACGGTTGCGGGTTGGTTCCTCCGACCCGAAAAATCCGATTGCG
>DATJPW010000014.1:0-4311 GCA_035506215.1 Desulfomonilaceae bacterium | reverse complement strand
CGCAGACCCTGCAAGGCGGTCACTGCCGCCATCGGCACTGCGGCCGCTTCTTCAAATGAAAGATTGGCCGGTTTGAACGTCAACGCATTTTCGGGAGCAGATATATACTCGGCAAAACCACCTCGTACCATGCCGAATACCTCGTCGCCTGGTCGGAATTGGGTGACCTTGTTACCAACTGCTTCAACCCGCCCCGCAACGTCGGCCCCAAGCACATGAAACTTGGGCCTGAACAGCCCCAGACCCATAAAACGCACCAGGAATATGTCTGCTGTCAGAAGATGCCAGTCATATGCGTTGACGGACGCAGCAAAGACTCTTACGAGAACTTCGTTGTCCTCGGGTATCGGTTTCTCGAGATCCCTGAGTTGGAGAACGTCAGGTGATCCATAGCGAGTGTATGTGATCGCTTTCGTTGAGATTCCTCCGAGAAGTTGGTGTTTTCAAATACAAACAGGTCACGTATCGAGCTAACTATGTTCAATCATTGATGTTGCTTTGAGAATGTCCTGAGTACCTCAAGAGCCTCTTCAGCCCTGTGCGTCGGGAGGAAGAGGTGGTCATGATAGAAGCCGGATACAAAGTTCGCGCTCAGCCCATGCCGGGACAATTCCGCCGAGATCGCTGCTGTGAAGCCGACAGCTTCCAAACTTGAGTGCACCCGGAGGGTGATTCTTCTGAAGACGTTCTCGCTGACGTACCCGCTCCTCCGGGCAGAATCCTTTTCAAGAATATAAGTTACTCCTTCGGCTTCCCGAATCATGGCCCAGAGACTATGTTCGTCGACCATGGCAACCCCGCTCTTGCTTGATATGAACACATATTCCTCATTAGCCAATTCGGGGTCCATGGACGCGAGAAGTCTTCCGAGATCGGTCTCTCCATTCAAATTGAAACCTCTTCTGCGAAGAATAAAAAAACACGCGCTACTGGAAATAGGTGCCAGTAATGTCCTCAACGATGGCGAACCACCAGGCCCGGCCAGGTTGATACCGGATTGTGGAACTGCCGTGTAGTGCGTGAGGAGCCGGAGGGCGCATTGGGCCGTTTCTTCAGGGAATTGGAAGAAAATATAGAGAATACTGATTTAGAATCAAACCTGAGGTCCTATTAGTATGGGAAGAGAAACCTTGAATTCTGAAAACGGCCTACTTGTTACGCTTTCAATAGTGGAATAGAGCTATTGGGTATTTCGATCTCGTGATGCTGAGTAGAATGCTACGATTGTCAGAAAACTCACGGTCTCAATCGGGACATCGATCATCGCGTGTGCCATTGAATATTCTCCCAGGTATACTGATGCGAAATCCAGGATTATGGCCAGGATATTCGCAAACGCGATTATCAGCGCCGCCCATCGTCGTTCGATGGGTTTTAGGGCAATCGCAATATAGAATATTGTAGAGCCGATTATAGATCCTCCGATGCCGCGCACAATTCCTAATATCATCGGATGCTGCACACCCGCATTCTTTGTCACTAGGCCGGGAAATACCATCATGAATATTCCCATCAGAAAGAAATAGGCGGCACAGAGGTAAAATATCGTGCGGAATATGAGCAGGGCCAGTTTTGAAGATCGTCGAATTTGCATGTCATCTCCGTGAGAGGCGTAGTCTAAGGCGGGTATGGCTGTTTTGTTCCGATTGATGATGAGTGGCCTTGCGGAACGTTACCTTTGCCCGAGGTGTTGCTCACAGTCAGAGAATAATGAACTCCGCAAGATTGACAACATTTCCGGGAAGGCTCACGAAAACAATGGCAAACAAGACCATGTCGAAAAAGGAATTATCACCAGCGCAATCTAAAGAACTGCTCAATACCCTGAAAGCCCGTTTTGAGAAGAACATGAACCGTCACAAGGGTCTTGAATGGGTAAAAGTACAGGCGAAACTGGAAGCCAAACCCGAGAAGCTCTGGTCGCTTAACGAAATGGAAAAAACCGGCGGCGAACCTGACGTCGTCGGCCTTGACAAGAAGACGGGAGAATATTCTTTCTATGATTGTTCGGCAGAAAGTCCCAACGGCCGCAGAAGCCTCTGTTACGACCGTGAAGCGCTGGAGTCAAGGAAAGAAAACAAACCCAAAAACAACGCCGTTGATATGGCTGCGGCCATGGGCATTGAGCTTTTGACAGAAGAACAATATCGGCAGTTGCAGGAGCTTGGGAATTATGACACAAAAACCTCAAGCTGGGTGAAAACACCATCTGAAATCAGGAAACTTGGCGGTGCTATCTTCTGTGATTTTCGATACGCCACTGTCTTTGTGTATCATAACGGTGCAGAATCGTACTATGCCGCCAGAGGCTTCCGTGGTTTGTTAAAAGTCTAGTTTGTCAATGTGTACAAAGGCCGACTTACAGTGCGGTCTCCATGAAGGAGCGATTATGGTCGTCGGCTTCCTGGAATGATAACATTCTTAGCAAGAGTCTTAAATCGGTCACCATTCAGTTGCACGACAGTGATAGTAATGTGACCGGTCTTACTCATTTTGACATCTCGCACCGTTCCGGACTTTCCTGCATGAGTGCCGGCAATAACCTTGCAGTAATCGCCATCATTCAGGTTCGTTTTCGCAGGCCGATTCATATGTCTTCCTTCCGTGCAATTTTACAATGACCAGTGTCAGCGGTAAACGCGAACCAACTATTCCCTTTGCAAGTCGATCTACCCTCATAGTATAAAACCGTTCCTATTCTCAACGATAGGCAATAGCCTTGAGTCCATCACTGCAGCAGTTCGATGATTCAGGCCTACTCCATACTCCTTGTTTGTAGCAAACGAAAAGAAATCAGCTACCGACTTCTGCTTCACAAGCATGACAACATCCCACTTCTCATCAAATGGGCCGATAAAGAAATAGTCGGCAGACCCTAAAAAGAGAAGATCGCCCCCGCTCTTCTTCAGGAATGGCAACGTGAAATCAACATACTTTTGAAAAGCTTCCCTGCCAGTTATGGGCTTTTCCGGGGCAAGGTCCGGAGCCTGGGAGTAGTCTGCGATGTCTCGCAGTCTTATGAGATTTAGCATCACCACTTCGCCGATGATGTTCTTCTTGAATAGCCGTGCTCCGGAGTCCTGAGTCGGGTTTAAGTAGGTGTTTGTCATGAAGTTTCTCAGATGAAGGAACGAATGTGCATAGATTTCACCAATTTCTTGCAAAGGTTTCTCCAGTTGTCTTATCACCGGACGTAGACTTGAAAGCTTACAGTGTCTCTTGGAGGCACATTGGGCATCCACGCCTGATGGTGAATCAGACGGACTGTACAGCTCCCTTGGGCATTGGTTTTAAAGTAGAAAGTCTCGAATACGCTGCCGCCCGGTGGAGGGGGATATGTAGTGGAGCCACTCCTGTAACTCACCCGGTCCAGCTGCACGACAGAAGAATCGCTGAAGCTGCAATCCCACTGGAAGCCAGCGTCGGCTAGGACCTCCAATTCGAGACGGAATCGATAATCCAAACCGGTGACCATTTCCTTCCCATTGATGCTCCCGTCGAGCATTATGCTATCGTCTACCGGTGAAACTCCCTGGTCTTTACAGCCAGCCAGGAGGAAAAATGAGAATAGTATCAAGAGGAGCTTTTTCATGGCTTACTCCGCATACATTGCTGCCGATCGCACAAGCAGGAGTTGTTTCGTATCCATGAAGGCGCCGGCGCTCAATCTGTAGAAGTACACGCCGCTGGCAAGTCCTGAGCCATCGAAGGTGACTTCATAGCTGCCGGGAGCCTTCCTTTCACTCACCAGCACCGAAACTTCCTTGCCCGGCATGGCACACACTACCAGTTTCACACTAGCCTCCAGCCGCTCATGTCTCCGATGCGTTTCTCCCGCCTTGGGGGGCATACGTCGCTCCTACGGAGCTTAAGCGTTGAGTCGCATCCGTGGTCTACCCATACTACGTCCCTGACGGGACTCAAGATCAAAAGCGTCTTATTCGTCTCCTCCAAGTTCTCCGTCGTCCATCGACGAAGCTTACCGGGGTCAAGTCAAAAGCGCCTTCTTCGTCTCCTCCAAGTTCGCCATCGCCCATCGACGAAGCCTCATCACTGCCACCCGTCATCTATTTCAGCAAAAGCATCTTCTGGCTTTCAACAAAGGATCCGGCCGTCATCCGGTACAAATACACTCCGCTCGCCAGGCCGCTTGCGTCGAACACCGCCTTATAGCTTCCTGGCTGCTTCCTTTCATTCACCAGTACCGCCACTTCGCGCCCTAACACATCATACACAGCGATTTTCACATCACTGACACCTGGCACCAAGTACCTAACATCTGTTCTTGGATTAAAGGGATTAGGGTAGTTC
>DATJPW010000013.1:0-2544 GCA_035506215.1 Desulfomonilaceae bacterium | reverse complement strand
CACTTTTGATTGCACCCCATGCCAAGACATGTGTTGGAGGGATAGTGGGTCAGTTGAAAGGAGAATTCTGGTGGGCCAAGCTTTCTGAAGCCGCTGTCTGGCTTCATCACCGGTCAATCCCTCCTTTGCCGATTGAAGTCGCTGCAACATCTCGGTAACGCTGAGACTCCAAAAGGCCCGAGGGTGTTGGTTCATATAGTCTTCTTGTATTGGCAAGCTCTAGGTTAGAAAGCGCTGTCGAACTTTCGCCGCAATCTGACGGTCCGTCATCTTGTCAACCGTTTCAATACCGACGATGCGCCTATGTCACATGCTCGAAACCTCTCGCTCTAAGCCAATCTCTTCTACTTGACCTTCTGTCCCTTGGATCCCTTGGAAAACACCGGGTTATCGACGGTCCCGCCGATATGGAACGGAAACGACAGATTGCCGTCTTTCAACGTTCCTCCGGCCAGCCGTGCAAACAGATTCGTCACAAATCCCTGCTTCGAGACAATTTTCGCTACTGCCTGATAGTTCACTTCATCGGAACCCGTTAAGCTCACACTGCCCGAGCCATCCACATCGACTCCATAGCCGTCAACGTCGATGACCTTGCTCGAAATCCGCTCGTGATCAAGCTCCAGGTCGGTCGAGACAAGATTGAACGAGGAGGGATCATTTTTGGCGGGGCCGAGATCGTTGTAATGCGCCAGCTTCATCAGGTTCGCATTGAGATTCAGGCTCGGCACCTGGCCGTTGCGCACCGTCAAATGTCCGCTGCCGCGTAATCCTTTCAGTGGATGGAGCGAGTGCTCGATTTCTCCATCGATCTTCAACTCACCTTCCATTTTGCCTGTCATCTTCCCGCGGGCATTTGAAAAGGTCGCAAGAAGATGGGCCACTTCAATCCCTTTCATTCGCACATCGGTCTTGAAACTCGCGTTCTTTCCCGACAATTTAATGGACAGCTCCCCTGTCGCGCTCCCCCCATACGCTTCCCCTTTCACATCCGTGAAAAAAACCTGTCTTGCCTGCAGCCGGATCTTGGAATTCAGATTTTTCGCCTCGATCGAACCGAACCGCAGCAGCCCCGCCTTCAGGGTGCCCTGTCCATCAAGTGTCGTGGAAGTAGGATCGGCAATGGCGTCCACATTCACGTTTTCCAGTTCGCTGGAGATGTCGTGAGCCTCAAAGAAGACTGGCCCCGCCGCGCCGGAAGGCAAAAGATTCGACACGGTCACTTGTCCCCGCGTGATTTCCACGCGCGAGAAGACTCCAAAAAGAAACGTGTTCGGCGAACTTTTCGCCTGCCGATTCTCAAAGTTCCACGGCCCGTCCGGATCCGAAAGCAGATTGATAGCCGGCTGTTGCACCACCAGTGACTTAATCATCATCTGCCCGCGCAGCAGTGCCCACTCGTCTATCTGTGCATCGATCCGCGCTACCTTCACGACGTAACTCGGCGGAAAAAACGGCGGGCTCTTCACCCCAAAATCGTCCACGTGAATCGCTAGGCCGGGGAAAAAAGTCACCGCCAGCCGCCCGATCTCCACCTTTTTCCCAGTCTTCTCTTCCAGATAGGAGATCACCTTCGACCGGTAGCGATCCGCATTAAGTAGGATTGGTGCAAGGAGAATCATCGCAGCGAGCAGCGTGCCGGTAATGCCCACCAGAATAAGTCCGGTCCTGCGACGGATAGTCACGGTAGCCTCGACACTGCAAAGACTCCGCGCCCGCGCCGTTGTCGGGAAGCGTGTCTTTGCCATTCGTCCTCAAAGAGTAACATGTCTGTTCCAGTCACTTATTAAAACTCCCTGGTGGTGCTACTTCTTCAGTTCTGCTGCGACCAAGACGTCAAAATTAAGCTTGATATGATTCTTGCTATTAGCCACCCGGGTGGAGGAACGTACAGACCTGGATGAAGGGACGCTAACGCATTTTGAGCACACATCGGAATTCATGATTACCTGCCTGATCGTCAATGAACCTCCACAATGTTTGCAGAGTCTTGCCATAGTTCTTGACCTCCCGATCTGCTTCTGTGAGTTAGCAAGCAGGGTGGGAACTGGAATTCGCTACTTTGCTGCCCTGAAGGGACAAGGGCAATTGAGAAACTAAACTGAGCAACCGTGGTTAATTGGCCCGGGACACCTTTAAGGATGGCGCTCCGGCACTTTGTTCCTGAAACCTACCCTTCTCTTGCCTGATTTCGAGGCTCCAGAAGAGCGTCAAAAGTCATCCTCCAGAATCCGGTTGGTCCGCCGGCAGAGTTCGCGAGCATAGTCCGTCCAGAGTCCACTGCCCCAATATCGGAAGCAACTCGTCTCGGTCAGAAGCAGGTGGAACAAAGCATTGCCATAACGGGGATCGGATGTGGGGACGCCCTTGCCAAGCACCTTCTCCGCGAAGAGGGCGCTGGCTGATTGGATGGGCCCCAACACATCCCGGTAGCCTCGCACCCAGGAGAGATTGTTGGTCCAGCTGCCTCCTTCCATGTGGAAACGGTTATCCTCTCTTCGCACTTCCGCAATGACCTTTTCCAGGGCATCGGACCCGGCACCG
>DATJPW010000012.1:0-81381 GCA_035506215.1 Desulfomonilaceae bacterium | reverse complement strand
GAAATATTGTAAGGCAGGTTTGCCACTACCTGCAGCTTGCCGATTCGTTCGGCCAGAGAGCGGAAGTCGAATTTCAGAGCATCCACGTGGATCAGCGTCACCCTGTCGGATTGCCCAAATTTCTCTATAAGGAGGCGGAAGAACCCGGAGTCAATTTCAAGGGCCCAGACTCTAGCCCCTTGCTTCACCAGGGCCTCGGTCAATGCGCCGAGCCCCGCTCCTACTTCGACGACGCTGTCTCCTTCATGCAGGCCCGCTGCACGCACTATTCCGTTCAGATAAGACTTGTCCACCAGAAGGTTTTGTCCCATCCATTTTTTCGGCGCAAGCCCCTGTTCTTGGAAGACACGTTTTATTTCGGAAGCTTTTGACATGAATCGTCGTGCAATTCATTCGTTTGTGATTTTGTGCGACCCCTCCAGGGTCGTCCCCACGTCTTACGCTTTAACCGTGGGTCGTACCCAGGGCTATTAGTGTTTGCCCCCTTCGGGGACCGGGAGGGCCCCTTTCCGCATACTACGCAACCATGCCGAGATATGCGGTATAGCCGGGGCCAAAATGGACATCAGTTTCGGCATTCATCTCATGACTCCACGATCATCAGCTGAAGCACGAGTTCTGTGGGGACAGGTACGACTCGCCGTTACCAATGGCTGCCGGAACTACTCGGTCCCTGTGACGGCAGAGGCATTACTGTCGCAAGGTCCATAGCTGTGTTCAGATCTTCCAACGCCTCGCGGGTTCGGCCAAGATTGGCGAAAGCTATGCCTCGGTTATTATATACGGTTGGGTCATTCGGTCTAAGCTGGATTGCCCTGTCATAGTCTCTAACAGCATTTGCATGATCGCCGGAAGCCGACAGAATGTCGCCGCGGAGCGCATACAGTGCCCCATTGTTAGGGTTCAGTTGGATGGATCGAGCAAGGTCTTGGAGCGCCTGTTGCATGCGATTCAGCTTGAAAAGCGCTCGTGCCCTGTATCCCAGGACCTGTGACTGCTCGGGTTCCAGGTCCACTGCTTTGGTGAAATCGTCCACAGCTTCCTGTGGCATCCCGTTGCGCAACAGAGCAATCCCTCGTCTGAAGTAATAGATCGCTTGCTTCGGATCGAGAGATATCGCTTTATTAAGATCTTCTATCGCCTGGCTATCCTTGGCCTTTGCGCCGAGGGCTAGGCCACGATAATAATAGTATTGGGCTTGAGGGTCCGCGGAGATGAGCTGCGAGAAGATTGACAAGGCCTCGTCGATACGCCCCGTTTCAAGGGCCGTCTTGCCGCGCTCGAATTCCGCGGGATAATCCCGGCCATATAGAAGCGTAGGCTCACACACCGATAAAACCAGGAAACTACAAAACGCGAGAAGGGCTAATGAGCGTTTTCTCATGGAATATTGCCGTCCCGGAATGACTCTTTCGATTGCTAAGGTGCCAGCATTATAGGGTGTCAGAGTCGAATAATCAAACCGCGCCAAATTAAGGATCGGAGCCGGTTGCTGAACCCAGGCGACCGCCGTCCTTGACTGAAGCGGCTGCTGATGCTATACAAAACTGTTTCTATGTCGATTTCAGCCCTTGATTCGACTACAATTCGGAGAATCTGCCCGACAGAGGCTTAATTAATGCTCACATTTCAAGAACTAATTCTAGAGCTCCACAGGTTCTGGTCCGACCGTGGATGTGTGCTTCAGCAGCCCTTTGACGTGGAAAAGGGCGCAGGGACCATGAATCCCGCTACGTTTTTGCGGGTGCTGGGTCCGGAGCCGTGGAACGTGGCTTACGTGGAGCCGTCCCGACGGCCTACGGACGGCCGTTACGGCGAAAACCCCAACAGGCTGCAACACTATTATCAGTTTCAAGTCATTCTCAAGCCTTCGCCGCTCGAGGTACAGGACATTTATATCGAATCACTGGCGGCCATTGGAATCGATCCATTGGCTCACGACATACGATTCGTCGAGGACGATTGGGAATCGCCCACACTCGGCGCTTGGGGGGTAGGCTGGGAAGTTTGGCTGGACGGAATGGAGATCACGCAGTTTACCTACTTTCAGCAGGCCGGCGGCTTTGATTTAAAGCCCATATCTGTTGAACTCACATATGGTATCGAACGCATATGTATGTATCTGCAGGGAGTGGAGAGCGTTTATGACTTGAAGTGGACCGGGGATGTCACATATGGCGATATTCATCATCGTTCGGAGGTAGAGGGCTCCATCTACAACTTTGATCGGGCAGACACAGCCATGCTGTTCAAACTCTTTGAGATGTTCGAGTCTGAAGCAGCCACGCTGTTGGACGCTGATGAGCCGCTGGTGTTTCCAGGCTACGAGTACTGTCTGAAGTGCTCACACGTGTTCAACATACTCGACGCAAGAGGAGCGATCAGCGTGGCCGAACGGACCGCATACATCCATCGGATTCGCAACCTCGCCCGGAAATCGGCTTCAGCCTATATGACCCAGAGACAAGCCATGAGTTTCCCTCTCCTGAACAAATTTTCTGAAGGCAGGGTTTGAATATGGAAGGCGAATTCCTCCTCGAAATTGGGACCGAGGAGATCCCCGCGGGCTTTTTCGCGACAGCTCGTGAGTCGCTCCTGGAACTTTTTTCAAAGGCATTTGATTCCGCTCAGATTGCTCACGGGAGCATCAATGTCTATGCAACGCCCAGAAGAATAATCGTAAGCGCCCGGGATGTAGCGCGATCTCAGGCAACGAAGGAAATCGAGAAGACCGGTCCGCCCAAGTCGTCCGCGTTCGATGACAACGGCAATCCGACAAAGGCGGCAATTGGATTCGCCCGCAGTCAGGGCGTAGACGTGGCTGACCTGATCATAGTGAAAACCGCCAAGGGTGAACAAATAGCTGTCCGAAAGGTGGAAGGAGGTCTGCCCACCGTCGAAGTGCTCGCTAGTTTTATTCCCGATCTACTAGAGAAGATCTCGTTTCCAAAAACAATGAGGTGGATGGACCTGGAGGTCCGGTTTGCCAGACCTGTTCACTGGATTGTTGCCCTATTCGAGGGCGAGATAGTGCCGTTCACATTCGGAAACATTCAGAGCGGGAATTCCAGTCGAGGACACCGATTCACCCATCCACAGGCTTTTCGCGTCTCATCTCTCGACGAACTTCAAACTGCCCTGGCCGCTCAGGGAGTGCTCATAGGTCCTGAAGCGCGCAAGAACCAAATCAGAACGCTGATCGGGGAAATCGCCACCCGAGAAGGTTTGCAAGTATTCGAAGACGACGATCTGCTCGATGAGGTGACTTTTCTGGTTGAGAGCCCGTATCCTCTTATGGGTCGGTTTCCACAGGAATTCTTGGAACTGCCGGCCTCGATATTGACGACCTGCATGAAAAAGCATCAACGTTATTTTTCTATACGCGATGATAGCGGCAAGATTACGAACAGGTTCATAGCGGTCAACAATACCCCGGTCAAGGACCCGGCGGCATCTATAGCAGGTCACGAAAGGGTTTTAAAGGCGAGGCTGGAGGATGCTCGTTTCTATTTCAGAGAAGATAGAAAACAGCCTCTGGTGAATCGTCTCGAAGCGCTCAAAGGCGTGGTGTTTCATTCGCGCCTGGGGACAGCTTTCGAGAAAGTTGAACGGTTCAGGCGGTTGGCGGGAAAGCTGGCCGAAGTTTACGCTCCCGAGAAAACCAGAGAAGTCGATCGTGCGGCCCTGTTATGCAAATGCGATCTGGAAACCGGGATAGTTTACGAATTTCCCGAGCTTCAGGGCGTTATTGGCAGCCATTACGCGCAAATGGATGGAGAATTGGAAGAAGTCTCGACTGCGGTGCGGGAACATTATTTGCCTGCACATGCCGGCGACAGTCTTCCCCAAGGCATGATCGGCTCTTTGATTTCCGTCGCCGACAGGATGGATACCATTGTGGGTTGTTTCAGTGTGGGGCTCATACCGACGGGCGCGGCTGACCCCTATGCCCTGCGTCGTCATGTGTTGGCCGTGATCCAAATCATCATGAACCTCAACCAACCCCTTGAGCTGAATTGGTTCGTTCGCGAGTCCCTGAATTTGCTTAATGAGAAGCGAACGCGCGATGCGCATCAAGTAGAAGAAGATGTCTTGGAGTTCATGAGGACGCGTTTCGTAAACTTTCACACGTCACAAGGCTTTCCGCTGGACGCCGTTGAGGCCACTGTTCGAGCCAGATTCAATGATCTTGCAGACGCCAGGAGGCGCGTTGAAGCCCTGAGCGAATGGAAGGCCAGAGATGATTTCGATGCCATAATGATAGGCTTCAAGAGAGTGGTGAACATCCTCAAAGATGCAGCCTATTCCAAGATATCGGAGAAACGCCTTGTGGAACCCGAAGAGAAAGATCTTTATCGTGCCTTTCAAGGAGTGACCCATAGGGCCGCGCCCCTGATTCAGAATGGAGACTATGCCACAGCCCTTGAGATCGTGGCGGAGCTTAAGGCACCGATCGACACATTCTTCGATAAAGTAATGGTAATGGTCGAGGACGAAGAATTAAGGAAAAATCGGCTCGGGCTCCTACGAGAAATTGCCGACTTCTTCGAAAGGATAGCCGATTTCTCGTTCATCGGTTCCACGGCTGAAACCAAATGAGTTCTGTTAAGAATTTGCCTTGAGGAATGAAGCAAGGTTGCTTCGAGACTTGGCCAGAGCGAGCTTCTTCCGGATGTTCTTTCTGTGAACCAGAACGGTTTGCGGAGATATGTTCATTACTTTGGCTATTTGCTTTGATGTAAGCCCTGACCTGATCATCTCGCAAATCCGCATCTCCTTGGGAGTAAGCAGATGACCATTTTTCACGATGTTGAACCCAAAAGATGAGAACAGGTTGCTGAGATTAAATTCCAGTGACTGCAAAAGAAATGATGCGGTGTCTGAGAGCTGCTGTAATTTCAACTGATCCAACAGGGGCTTGACTGTGAGATTCAGGTTTTGGGTAATTTTCCTCTCAATTTCCTGTTTTTGCTCCTCAATTCCTTCGATAATTATCTTTAGTGCTTCGTTGGTCTTTTCAAGGCTTTCCGAGTAAACTTCCAGTTCCGCACGCGATTTCTCCAGTTCTTCGGTTCTCTCCTTCACTTTAGCTTCGAGAGTTGCGGAATGGACGGCCAGTGCCTTATGACTGGCGCGCAACGCCTCTTCAGTTTTTTTCAGATCGGTGATGTCGTGAAAAACCAATACCAGACCGATTGTTTCCCCGTGAACATTCCTAATAGGGGCGGCACAAGCCTCGACAATTATGCTTGATCCATCACGTGCCTCCAGAATACAGGAGCTATATCTGGAGGGAGCTTCTCTGCCCTCCTTCAAGAATTTGGCGATCAGTTCCGGATCGGATATTTCTTCTCCTTCTTTTCTTATCGTCAAAATTTCTGACAACGACTTCCCTTGAGCCTCGGTATCCGAATAGCCCGTCAGCTCTTGGCCCACGCGATTCATAAATATCACACGACCGCGACGGTCAGTTGCAATCAGGCCATCCCCGATGCTGTTCAGTGTAACGGAAAACCATTCACGGCCTTCCCTCAGTTTCATGTCCAATCTATACTTGTACAGTGCCATTTCTATGGCCGACCGAAGCTCCGCCTCAGCAAACGGCTTAATCAAATAGCCGCCCGGCTCGGTTGGCTTGGCACGCTCCAGAGTCTCAGGGTCCGCGTGTGCGGTCAAATAAACTACGGGAATTTTTGAGCGGGCTCTGATGATATCAGCAGCTTCAATACCATCCATTTTGCCCCTCAATACCACATCCATGATCACAAGGTCAGGTCTGTCCTCTTCCGCTTTTTTTACCGCATCTTCTCCACGAGCCACCACCGAAGAGACCTCGTAGCCGATATCCCGCAGACTTACAGCCATATCCTTAGCGATTATGCCATCGTCTTCGACGATCATAATCCGTGCCTTACTCATTCAGCTCCCTCTTTTGCGAACATCATGTCTTCAAGGGGCGATCTTGGCAGCGCATCTCCAACACTTCCCCGTCGTCGGCTTCTTCGAGGCGCACCTCCACAATTATTTTAGACATACCGTGGGAAAAGGTCGACAGACCAACCGACACCGGGCTCCAAGAGTATTAGCCATGCAAATTTTTTAGACACCGAAGACCTGCTAAGGGTCCATTGTGGATTCAGAGGAGTAGAATCGTGAACGTATAACTGGATTGATCTCCCCAAGTCAGGACATGGAGCCGGATTAGAGAAGCGCCGAATAAATTTCAGGGTCAGGTATGCGTTGGCGCACAAATTTGCCGCTGAGGCGCTATCGCGGCCGGCTGCTAACTTGCTGATATTATACCTGATGAAACGGAAATCAATGCCGTCAAATTGAAGGGGTGTCAGCCTTTGCCTCGAGTTTCAGATAATGATAATCGACCCAACCGGCAATTCCGGACGGTGTAATAACTCTGAACCAGACTGTGTCTCCGATGAGACGTTTCTCAGTCACCTTCACCTGTTGTCCGGAGGGGAGCTTCTCCACGACATCCGAGGTCTGACTTGGCTGCTTTCTCACGCGCAGGCCGCTCTTCGTGACGCTTCCCATACGGTTGAGCCGCATGGAAAAGGCCTCTCTGGTCTGCTGGTCCTCTCCTTTGCGCAAACCGGCAACGGTGGTGTCTTTAAAACGGCCGGTGGATGAAGCCCGCGCTTCTTTGGCAAAAGCACCCTTCTCGGTGTCTTTTTTGAAGGCCTGGCTTGCCGGCGCGGTTTGTCTATCCTGAGGGCCGGGCTGAGTGATACTCGGGTCAGTCGGCGCCACGGAAGCGAGCATCTGACTGCGCTGATAAGTCAGGCTGAGGGCACGCAATTCCTTAACACTGGAATCAGCTTGTCTGCGAAGTTTCTCAATTTGGTCTTTGATTTCGTCCAGAGCCGGGGCGCTCATGCGTTGATCCTGCATGGAGCGATTCACCGAAGTCATCTCCTCCTGGATCTGCGAGGAGAGCCAGACAAAATGTATCTGGACCAGGCATGTTACAAGTACCAGCGCTATCAAAACCCAAGAAAAGTATCGGAACGGCAAGAGTATCCGCTGGCCGGTCTCTCGCACGAACGAGCCCCGAAGTTTCTTTTTTAGGACCAAGTACCATAGGATGAGGAACGCGGCCAGGGCGGCACATTCCAGAGCCACTATGATGACGTGCAGCAGCATATTCCGGAACCTCCATCCAAACTGTGGAAATAACTATCATTGAAAACAACATAATGCAATAAATATTCAAAGTGAAATACTGATATAATTCAACTGGATTATTATATGTGTTTCAGTCGCGATATGAATTATTGAAGAAGAACTGTGACGAATCCAGGCGCGACCTCGATAATATGTTGAACAGGTGTTGTTATTTCATCCGTTTATAACAACCGAGGCCAAAGTTCTTGACTTGAATCTGGTAATGCGGTTAGATGGGTAGTTTAGAGGTTTAGTTAAGGGCTCGGGGAACCACCGTGAAAAGAACCTTTCAACCAAGCAATGTCTCTCGCAAAAGAACCCATGGCTTCCGCGTTCGAATGAGTACGAAAAGTGGTGCAATGGTCCTCAAAAGGAGAAGGGCAAGAGGACGCAAGCGTCTTGCGGTCTGAGTCGCGACGTTTCACGTTTCCGGGACAACATAGGATATGTCGCTCTTCCGAATATCGGAAGATTATGGAAAGAGGCACCAGACATCGCACACCCCATTTTCAAATTCGGATGCTCAGAAACCCTCTGGGTCTGACACGGTTGGGAATCGCGGCCGGCAAGAAAGTTGGGAAGGCTTGTGCTCGAAATCGGATCAAGAGAAGACTCAGAGAGTACTTCAGGCTGAATCGGGACAGCATGCCACCCGAAACGGATATCGTGTTCATTCCCCTGCACAGCACAGCAGCATTGAACACGAAACAGCTCCGCGAGGAGTTGGACCGATTTTTCGCAAAGGAATATCGGCCTCCGGCAGGTATGCCGCCGGAGGACTAATTCGGTTATATCAAGTTCTGCTTTCGCCTTTGTTCCCGTCCGCTTGCCGCTTTTATCCCACCTGTTCCGAATATGCTCGAGAGGCTGTGCTCGTCCACGGTGTGTTCACAGGAAGTATCTTGGCGCTCAAACGCTTGATACGCTGTAGACCCTTCGGACCGGGAGGGTTCGATCCTGTGCCCTGACAGACGGTTGCCGTCGGGGGGAATCGGGCATTCCTTATGAATGCTCGTTTTGCGAAAATTCGATCACCCCAAAGTGGGGGAGTTGCTCTATGGACCGTAATCTCATTTTGGCAATTATTCTGTCCGTCGTAATAATTGTTGGTTTTCAGTACTTCTTCCAAGCATTTTCGCCTCCTCCTCCTCCCAGGAAGCCACTGGAAACTCAGGAGACGGTGAAAGAGCGGCATCCAGCTCCTGAAGCGGTCAAGCCCGCGGAGGTTAAGCCGCCGGTTAAGCCTGGAATGCAGGAGCGCGCGCCTGCGCCGACAACCGCTCGACCCGTCGAGGAAACTACGGCCGCTGAAACGCCCGAAATCCAGATCAAGGTGGACAGCCCCATTTATGAGGCAATTCTGTCCTCCAAAGGCGGCAGGATCATCTCATTCAAGCTCAAGGATTACACGGTCAGTCTGACGGGCCCGGAACTAGTTGACCTGTTCGACCCCAATGGGCCGGACACAGCGGGTCCGTCCATTGTGTTCACGAGACGAGATGAGACCTTCAACGATATGACAGTCGGGTACAGCTATGAATCGAACGACACGGCAATCCGGCTAGCCGGAAAAGGGGCAAAGAAGTCCATCACTTTTCGTGCGACTCGACCTGACGGGCTCAGCATAACCAAGACGTTTACATTCCGGGTTGACAGCTATGAGGTCGGGTTTGGGTTCACTTTGGTGAATAATTCCAATGAAGACAGGAATTACCTGGTCACGTTTCCGTGGAGGAAAATATATAAAGGGGAAGGGGGTGACAGGTTTAGTTGGAACAGTGCGGAAATTCTAGTGAATGGAATGTTGAAGGATTATTATTTCAAAGACATCAAAGGGGACGAAGAGCCTTCAGGCCAAATCAAGTGGGCAGGCCTCGGAGATGTTTACTTTTTTAAGGCCCTGGTCTTTGGAAAGAACCCTGCCAACAGTGTGAGGCTTTTCAAACCATCGCCCGAAGGTTTTGCCGAGATCTGGATAAGGTATGGCGCTCTCGACCTTCCTCAAGGCCAGCCGGTGGAAACAAACTTGATGGTCTATTTAGGGCCTAAAGAGCACTCTGCACTGAGCGCTGCCGGCCACGATCTGTCAATGGCGCTTTTTTACAGTAATTACCACATACTGGATGTGATGGCCGAATACTTGCTCAAATTCTTAAGATTCTGCAACAGAGGATTCGAGCTGTTCGGCATTCGGATTCCCGGCACTCATAACTACGGCATTGATATCATCATTCTTACGGTGATCATTAAAATCCTTTTCATACCACTCACACATAAGAGCATGAAGTCTATGAAAAGGATGCAAGACCTGCAACCTCAGATCGCCAAGCTCCGGGAGAAATTCAAGGACGACAAGGTCGCCATAAACAAGGCCACGATGGAACTGTTCCGAGAGCAAAAAGTCAATCCTCTCGGCAGTTGCTGGCCCATGTTCCTACAGCTACCTGTGTTCATTGCCCTATACCAGGCACTTTCATATGCGATAGAATTGCGGCATGCGCCATTCGTTTGTATTCCTCGGATCTTTTTCTGCATCAATGACCTGTCCGGTCCGGATCCTTATTATGTAACCCCTATTTTGATGGGCGCTACCATGGTGATTCAGCAGTGGATGACTCCTTCCGGAGGAGATCCAATGCAGAAGAAAATGATGATGGTGATGCCCGTGGTCCTTACTTACGTCTTCTTGAATATGCCATCCGGCCTGGTGCTATACTGGTTAATCAGTAACGTGCTGTCCATAGGACAGCAGGCCATTACGAACAGAATGGCCAAGTAAGGGGAACCTGATTATGACTTCTTACGAATTTACTGGAAAATCCATAAAAGAGGCCATTGCCAAAGCCTGTGAAGAACTGAAAGTCGACGAACACCTCCTGGAAATTGAGGTGCTGGAAGAAAGCAGTAAAGGATTTCTTGGCATTGTCGGACACCGGGAAGCCAAGATTAAAGTGAAGAAGCGTGATATTCTCAAAGAAGTAATGGAGGCCGAGTCGGTCCCGGCTCGAACTCCTCGGGCGAAGGCCGCGGAAACAGCCGAGGTCGCGCAGCGTCGGGTTGAAGAAATCGACCAAGACGACCTTGAATCTCAAGTTCAAGAGGAGCCGGAACAGCCATCTGTCGACCCGACCCTGTTCGTGGACACTGCTCGGGAAGTTCTCAAGGAGATACTGGAACGCATGCCTGTTACTGCGGAAATTGCTTCCGACACGGTGAACGGCTCGGTGTATCTCGACATCAAAGCGGATGGCTCCGGCCTTCTCATTGGAAAAAAGGGTCAGACACTGGACGCTTTGCAGTTCATCGTGAATAAAATTGTCAACAAGGCAAATTCGCCTGGAAATAAAGTCGAAATAATCGTCGATACTGAGAATTACAGGGAGCGCAAGAAGGAGAACCTGCGAGAGATCGCCCTTAAGACGAGCGAAAGAGCCAAGAAAACCCACAAACCGGTCCCGCTGGAACCAATGCCGGCCTCGGAACGTCGAATAATCCATATGATTCTTGCAGAAGACAAGGATGTGTACACCAAGAGTTATGGTGAGGGTCAAATGCGTAGGCTGATTGTGTATCCACGAAAGGCCCTCACGAACAAGCGGCGGAGACGTTAGGGGTCTATTCCCAACACAGGACCGATCATGGAGTTCCGAGAGCTGCGAGACTATGAAAAGCTCGCGTCCCGCGGGACTGAAACCTCCTTTCAGAAAACTCCTAGACGCCGCAATCCGTCCAAAACATCTTCTTTTCGGAAACTACTCTTGGAAATCGACACAAACACAAACAAGGCAGCCGACACGATAGTGGCGCTATCCACGCCGATGGGATATTCGGGTGTCGGGATGATTCGCCTGAGCGGGCCGGATTCAGCCTCGATCCTGCGAAACGTTTTCAAGCCCGCGGGAAATCAGTCTTCTTTCCCCGACCGCAGCGCAGTCTATGGTCGGGTGGTGGACCCTGAAACCGGCACTATCCTGGACGATGGAATAGCGGTGTTCATGAGGGCTCCGCGTTCCTATACCGGCGAAGATATGGTCGAACTCAGCCTTCACGGTAGCCCGGTTGTGCTGGATATGGTTCTAAAGTTAGTTGCCTCGCAGGGCGCGCGGCCTGCAAACAAGGGTGAATTCTCTCTCCGGGCTTTTCTTTCGGGGCGCATGGATCTTGTTCAGGTCGAAGCGGTAATAGATCTGATCGAAGCGCCGGGGCCGATTGCAGCAAAAGAAGCAAGGTCGAGACTGGACGGCGCTCTGTCACAGGAAATCCATAGGATTTCGGACGCCATCAAGGATATTGTGGCGGAATTGGAAGCCCACATAGATTTTGATGAAGATGATGAAGGGCCTGCTCCGGATCCGGGACCCGCAGTGCGCCGAGTTCTCGCAGACATGGAGGAATTGATCAAACGCTCCAACCGGGGACGAATCCGCCGGGAAGGTATCAAAGCGGTAATAATAGGCAAGCCCAATGTTGGCAAGTCCACGCTTTTCAATCGACTCCTTGGCGACGATCGCGCCATAGTCACCCCCTATCCCGGGACTACACGAGACACTCTCGAAGACAGCATTCTTCTTGCCGGCATCGCATTCCACCTGCACGACACCGCAGGCATTCGGAAAGACCCCGAACCTATCGAAAAAGAAGGTATCCGTCGGTCTCACGTGAAAATTGAGCAAGCGGACCTTGTCATCGCGGTCCTTGACGGCTCGGTGCCTCTGAGTCCTTATGACTCCGAGGTGCTGAAGGCTTGTAATGATAAGGCAGGCCTGCTGGTCATCAATAAGAAGGACCTGGGTCTGAAAATAGGGGTGGAAGAAGCCCGTGAACTTGCTCGCGGGGATCGGCAGTGCGTCGCGTTGAGTGCCAAGACCGGCGAAGGCGTGGATGAGCTGGAAGAACTATTGGCTGAAATGGGCAAAGAGATGAGCGGTGCGCTGCTTTCGTCGAACGTGGCCGGTCTGAACAGCCGCTGCACGTTACTGATGGAAGCGGCGCTGCTCCCTTTAAGAAACCTCGTGGAAGATCTCAGCCGCGATGTGGCCCTGCGGCCGGAAATTGTTTCTCTGGAACTGAAACGTGCCCTTGCGCTTATGGAAGAGATCACGGGCGAGCGTGTAAGCGAAGGCATACTGGATCGCATCTTCGAGCGCTTTTGTGTCGGAAAATAGTTAGACGTCGTAGACTCGGTAAGCGAATTTCTCGGTGCTCCCGATTTACAGCCGGTTGCGAAACCTCTGCACGCTCGAGTGATACGGTGCGCGCGCTTCAACGAGCGCTCTGATCTGACGATTCAGCAACCGCAATCACGAGCGGGCGGCATCCTCTCGTTCCATTGAGGTTTTAAGTCCATTTCCAGCTAAACCGAATAACTTGGTGTGATATAATGCTTAATTTAGAATCAGACGCCGTGCTAATAAATTGAAAATTGTATTTGGTCAATTATTAGGATGATTACAGATAATTATAAACTATAACTTAAGATATTTGATATAATACCCCAACATATTGAGCATTATTGGTCATAAAACTCTTGACTTTTCCTGCCGTTTGGAGTAGGTGTGCAGGAGCATCATGCGAGAGCCCGCAATCGCGGGTACTCGATCCAGCGGGAAAATCCGGTGCGTTCCGGGGAAAGGTCGATCCCTTTGGCAGAAATTGCGGTGAGTTGTTTACAGCAGGGGCCAGACACTCCGGTTCGGAACCTTTTGGAGGTATCCTTATGGAAGCAAGGGGCCCGATGAGAACTCCCTGGGCTTCGATGACCCTGGTCGTTTTTCTGCTGGCAACGGGTTGGGCGAGCGCGTGGGAGAATCAATACCGGTATCCGATCAAGGTCAGGGTTTCGGGAGCTAATCCATCCGATGCCAGAGTCGAAAACACAGCCGCGGAATCGGGGAAATGGGCCGGTGACTGGGAAGTAGCGGCAGGCCAGGCACGTCGAGAGATCCTTTGTCCCAAGAGGGGCTACGCATTTGCTCTCGGGATGCGGCCCTTTTTTGGTACTCTCACCGGCTTTACCAAAGCGATCAACCGAGGTGGGGAGGGTACATACCTCAATCTTGCCGGGCACTTGAGAATTCCGACTGAAGCCACTCTGTGGGAGTTTTATTCCCACCTGAAGGTGTGGGACAAGATTACTCTGCGCCTGGATTACGCGCCATGGACTTGGGGAGGACCCGGTCATGTCTCCGCGGACGGCAATTTTGCGGGGCTGCTTCTCAAGAAGGATGACGCAATTCAGAGTGAACTGAACATAACGTCCTTTATCATTGGGGCTGATTATGATGTATCTTTCGGACGGGACATTGTGTTCGGGCCTAACGCAGATCTTCACATAATGAAATGGACTCAGAGGGTCAGCAAAGATGGGGCGGCGGCCGCGGACTTTTCTCAGACAATGCTCGAACCGGCCATTGGGGCACATATTCGTTATGAACCTACGAACACCGGCTATTTTTCCTGGTTCAAGCCGTACTTGGAAGGCAGGTTCAGTTGGATGAGTTTCGCCGGGCTGGGATTGTCCACATGGGATGTTGGGGCAGGCGTAGCTCCGCCGATCAGCAGGAACGTCGATGCAGGTATCAAAGCCGGTTACAAGCAGTGGAGGCTCGATGGAAATCGAAATCGGCTATATGTCGATGTCGATGTAGAAGGGATGTACCTCGATTTCTCCTTACAGTTCTGAACCTGTTACCAAAGCCTCTTGGCAAGAACCGACCCCGCGGGAGACACTGCCCGCGGGTTTTTCTTTTGGGGAGATCGGCACCATCGCGAGCGCAACGAAACACTCCTCCCTTCGTCACTCCGGACTTCGGATCGCAGTTCGGCGCGGGCTATAATCTGGTAGGGGTCGGAGTCCCCCTGCCGACCCATTTGTTTGTGGCGCACAGGCATCTCGTCCCGCGCAGAACGCGAAACGCGGGACCGGTGCCTACTAATGCAACCGAATGCTGGAATCTCGTGCACAATTTCCCTTGACAGTTAATTTTGTGGTCCCTAGAATTTCATTATTTGAACTCGCGCTCAGTGCGGTATATCGCATGATATTGTAGTAAGTTAAGAATCTTGAAGTAATAACCGTTTCGGTTATATTAGCTATAATGACCACGTTCGGAGAATACGCAAAACTGAGAATGAGGCAACTGGGCAGAAGCCAGAAAGCTTTGGCCGCAGAACTCGGGGTGTCACCCGCTTACGTTTCCCAAATTATGAATAGAAAGAAGAATCCGCCGGACCTGAGCAGGGTCAAGTATCGGTCCGCGCTGAAAACGTGGTGCCGATTTCTTGATAGCCCTGAGGATGATATCTTGGACATGGTTCGTTTCGAGCTACATCGTGTCCCGCCGCGGCCGAATCCGAAATTCCGCGCGATGAGGGAGCTGCTCATTGGGTCCCTCAAGATTAAGCAAAAAGAACTCGTCGAAGAGATAAGGGCTATGGCGCTCCATCCCGCGGAAAACCGAGCTATTCACGCGCTGGTTCAGATATACCTTGCTCTCCAAGAGGAAGACGGGGAGAGTCGAGCTTATGGCGCCACGCGATTCAGAAACCTGTGTATTAGAGCGAGGGCTGACAGAGAGTTCGTGGAAGGTGAACTGGTGGGCTTTTTTGGTTTACATGCCTTTTCCTGGGTCTGGGACCCTGAGTCGGACGACGTAAGGCTTTTTTCGGAATCGGGCGAAATCCTTCGTGCCATAGAGCGGGTTAGGGGCATTCTGGATGGGACGCCGGGGCTGACCTATCCGAGAACAGTTCCTGTGGTGGGGCATGTCAGCGCGGGCAAGGGATTCGAGTATACAGACGGCGGATTTGCCGCGGGTGAAGGGTTCGATCAGGTTGAGATCCCGCCTGGTGTTGACCCTGCGCTGGGTCAAGCTCTGTATTGCGTAAAGGTTCGTGGGGATAGTCTGCGAGAATTCTTCGGTGACGGCGCTCTCCTTTTCATAAAGCCTGAGTCCTGGGAAGAGGTTAAAGATGGAGATCTGGTAATCTTCAAGGATAGGAAAGGCGGCCGGGCCTTCGTTAAGAAGGTCGAATTCGCGGGCGATAGTTTGATCCTTAAATCCATGAACCCGCTCTACAAAAATATAGTCCTTAATCAGAGCGATCTCATGTTACTCGAACGGGTCATTGCCCTGAAATTCTAACGGAAGAACGAATTGGCTGATTACTTGAAATTGGGGATTGTTGTTTTGTATGCGATATTCGCGGTGGACATACCACTGTTCCCGACCGACGGAATTTGTTCAAGTTCTTGCTCGGTAGCCCATTTCGCGACCATGCATGATGGATTTCGCTATGGACTGCCGTTGCAAGTTGAAAGAAATGGCCTGGTGATGGCGAAGACGTCAGTCCCGATCCAGCGTAAAGACGTTCGTGACAGAATTATTAAAGAAATCAACTACCTGTTACAGGATCGGCGCTCCCGCGTGCTGGTTTGGCTGGCTCGTGCTGATTCATTGGGGCCGATGATAGAAAGGATTCTGAGGAAATACGATTTACCTGTCGAATTCATATATCTCGCTGCGATTGAAAGCAGTTACAATAGTCGCTCCCTCTCCTCTGCCGGGGCGTACGGGTACTGGCAATTCATTAAATCCACGGCTGTTTGTGGCCCTTCCGGCTGTCCGCAGTACGACTGGCGCATGAATATTACCGACTGGAAGGATGAACGAGCCGATCTGGCGAATTCTACCCATTCAGCGGCCAAATACCTGGCGTGGTTGAACAGGGTAAAGAAAATAAGTCTAAACGGTCAGCCGGAACGTGATGGTTTCAACGATTGGTTCTTGACCGCGGCGGCCTACAACGCGGGACCTACCAGAGTGGTGGAAAGGTTGAACGCGTTTGGCGCTTCATCTTACTGGGACGTCCCACTTCCCCCGGAGACCGAACGGTACGTCCCGCGATGGATAGCTTTATGGCTTATCAGCAAAAATCGCGATTTCTATGATGTCAGGATTCCTCCCCGAGGGCCTGTGGCGTTTGAAACGATAGAGAAGATTCGTCTTCAAAAGGACCTCTCTTTTGCTGCCATAGCCACTCTTCTTGATACTACGCCACGCGCTATCTGGTCATTGAATACGGAGATCTCACCGGAAAAGGGTGTGTTTCCGGCACGATCGGGTCGCCGCGCCATAGAACATCGTATAAATGTGCCTCGTGGTACGCGCAGTAAGCTGCTCGCGCAACTGGCGGCACATGGTTACACAAAAAAATAGTCGTGCTTGGTCTTGCCTATCGAATAGCAGCCGGTAATAATAGTTCATTCCGACTTCAAAAGTAAGGCACGTTGTGAAAACCTGCCAAGCAGGAGAATTTGTTTGACGGACCACCAGGTACATGAATCCCAGATACCTTCAGACAGGCCTTTGTTTAGTGACAGCGGACAGGAAGCGGTCCGCTGTCCGGGCAAACATTCTCCATACGGATTTGAATGGAAAACTCGGACCTCGGTATTTGGGATCCCCTTGATTTGCATTTCTTACGGCCGGGACCAGTTTGGAAAGTTGAGGATCGCGAGGGGGCTATTGGCTATTGGACAGTTTGCTGTCGGCGGAATCGTCATAGCCCAATTCGGGGTGGGCATACTCACCATTGCTCAGTTTGCCGTCGGCTTGCTCGCTTTCGGTCAGATAGTCATGGGCCTTTTGCTGGGCCTCGGGCAGATAGCTGGTGGAGCCTTTGCAATTGGGCAGCTTGTTTGTGGGCTCTATGGGCTGGGCCTGGCAGGGTGGGCCAAATACCTGTGGTCTCCCGGGAGGACCGATATGGAAGCGGTATCAATGTTTTACACTGTCAAAATGATGCTCTTGCAGGAAGGGGGCATCACATTCGGCGAAGTTATAAAGGGCGGCTATGACTGGGGCAGCAAATGGCTGCTGTCGATCTTCGAGTGAGCGATCATTCCTGTTGACGATCCCGTCGATTGACAAACACTGTGAGCAAGTCTAAACCTGAACTTATTATGATTGATCCTAAAGCTATTCTTATTACCGGTGCAGCAGGAGGGATCGGCTCCGCTCTCGCCAGGGTGTATGCAGTGCCGGGAGTCTCTCTTTTCCTGGGCGACTCTGACCCGGGTGGATTCGAGAATTTATGTCCAAAGTGCACCGATTTGGGCGCGACAGTCTACAACTCGCGTGTGGATGTCACGGACAAAGCAGCCATGGAAGATTGGATTGCCGAAGCTGACGCTATCAGCCCGCTCGATCTGGTGATCGCCAATGCCGGTATTTCTCACGGCAATCTGGTGGAAGAGGAAACGGCTGATCAAATCAGGGCTGTCTTTGCGGTAAATCTGGAAGGAATGCTAAATACCGTGTTGCCCGTTCTGCCTCGTCTTCGTGATCGCAAACGGGGGCAGATTGCATTGATGAGTTCGCTTGCCGGACTAAGGGGTTTTCCTCACGCGCCCTCATATTGTGCTACTAAAGCGGCGATCCGCATCTTCGGGCAGGGACTAAGGGCCCGAGTCAAACGTGAAGGCGTCTCAGTTTCAGTGATGATACCAGCCTTTGTGAAGACGCCGATGACTGATGCCAATCTTTACAGTATGCCGGGCCGTATTGAAGCAGATCGGGCTGCAAACATCATCAAACGGAAGCTCGCTAAAGACAAGTCGGAATTCATCTTTCCTTACCCATACCCGGCGCTGGCGTGGTTCCTGGCCGCAGCACCCTCTTCCCTGGTCACTTTTTTTACACGACTCAAGTAGCGAATGAATGATCAACGCCCAATCATAGTGGCCCTGGCCAAATGCGCTGAATATGGCGACCCGACCCTGACCGAGACGATCCGCTGTGTGCTTGAGGCCATCGGCCTTCGACCTCGGCCGAAAACCAGGGTTTTGGTGAAGCCAAACCTGTTAACCCCCATGCCCCCGAATAACCTGCCCTGTACGCATCCTTTGATCATAAGGGCCGTTTGCCAATATTTACTTGATTTGGGAGCCGAAGTCCGCGTCGGAGACTCGCCCACTTTCGGAAAGGCTGTTGAAATCGCGAAAAGAATCGGCCTGACCGAAGTCCTGGCCGATCTACCGGTCACGATTGTCAATCTCGACCAGCCAAAGCTCGTCCGCTTTTCCTTTGGCGGCACGATACCCATGTCGCGTGTAGCCCTTGAAAATGACCTCATCGTGAGCGTGCCAAAGCTAAAAGCACATCACCAGATGCGTATCACCGGCGCAGTCAAGAACGTATACGGTTGTGTAACGGGGATCGGGAAACCGTTTCTTCATTTTTTGCACGGTGATCGAGGCTGTCGATTCGAAAACATGATCCTTGAAATTAGACAACAGCTTCCTCCCACAGTCTCGGTGATGGACGCGATAACAGCCATGCATGTGCACGGTCCGGTCAAAGGAGAGCCCTACCATATGGGACTGGTTGCGGCGTCTTCCTCCGCAGTGGCATTGGACACGGCAGTGATGTCTATCATCGGCCTTGAATCCAAAGACGCACCCTTATGGCAGAGGTGTCTGAACCTCAACCTGCCGGGAGCCAGACCGGAAGAGCTTATCTACCCGCTGGAGATCCCCGAGTCTTTCGACGGAAAAGATTTCAAATTTCCCAAGCATCTTTACCCGATTAGTTTCCGGCCGTTCAAAATGGTCGGTCACTACATGAGACGCTTTCGGGCTCGATAGTGGCGGGCGACCCGCCTCGCTGTCTTGGATGCCGCGGGCTCGCACACGCGTCCTCGATCTCCGTCAGACTCCTCGATCAGTTAAGCTGACAACCAGAACAGAAGCTTGTCCGCTGCCGGGATTCTCGAATCGCATCTCAACCTCAGGGCTCACATAAAGACTGTCACCCTCCCGCACGACGTATGCCTCGTCTCCGATGAAAACTCTCGGCTCTCCAGACAAACAATACAAAAAACGATCGCAAGCGGTGTGGACGGAACGGGTCGTTTGTGACAAAGGCTTGAGAGTGATAATCAATGATTCAATACGATTCAGAGGGACTTCCGAGGTGAGGAGCCTCATCGAGAACGTGTCAGAATCGGTCGCTAGGTTCTCTCCTTCTCCTTTAGGACACATCACAACGTTCTTGTACAGGACCTCATCGAGGAGCATGCCTGCCTTCATATTGAAGGCCGCGGCGATTTTCACCAGAGTACTCAAAGTGGGCGATGATTTGCCCAGCTCCATCGAGCTTAAATTCGATGCCGCGATACCCGTTCTTCTCGATAACTCGGTGAGAGACATCTTTCGTTTGTTTCTACAAGCTCTTATGTTGGCGCCCAGAGCGATCGCTGTAGGTTCCATTTGCTTCTCCGGTCTTATCGCTGACGAGCCTTGGAATTGAATAGGGCGTCAGGCAATTCCTCGATCCGAGAGATGCCGACGCCAGTCACTTCCAGGGGCCACGTGAATGGCTCGACACATGAAGAAGGGCAGATCACGCGACTGAATCCGAGTCTGGCTGCCTCATTTATCCGTTCACTGACCCTGGAAACTCGGCGTACCTCGCCGGCTAGCCCGACTTCTCCGAAGACGAGGATTTTGGAAAATACATTTCTATTGCTAAATGAGGACAACAAGGCCGCTGCGATGGCAAGGTCGGCCGCAGGCTCGATCGCGCTGACACCACCTACGGCGTTCAGGAATATGTCCTGATCGCTCAATGTGAGCCCCAGTTTCTTCTCAATTACCGCTATCATTAAGGCCAATCGTTGCGGATCGATCCCAAGACATGTGCGGCGTCCTTGTCCTGGGACGGGACCAGAGACGAGAGCCTGAATTTCAGCCAGAATCGGTCTGGATCCTTCCACCAAGGCGGTAACGGTGGAGCCCGAGACCCCTTCCGGTCGTTCCGAGAGGAAGATCTCTGACGGATTAGCCACCCCAATCAGGCCGGAGTCCCCCATCTCGAACACCCCGATTTCACTGGCCGACCCGAATCGGTTCTTCACGGCCCGAAGAATTCGATACGGATGCCCCCGTTCGCCCTCGAAGTAAAGGACCGTGTCCACCATATGTTCCAGCACCTTCGGACCTGCCAGACTGCCTTCCTTGGTAACGTGTCCCACGATGAAACACGCTACAGATCCTTTCTTGACGAATTCCAACATCTTTCCTGCCACGTGCCTGACCTGTGCGATACCCCCGGCTTGACTGTCAAAAGAGCGGCTATACACGGCTTGAACCGAGTCCAACACCAGCGCGGACGCGCCGGTATCAGCCAATTTGTCTATAATTGCGTCGATATCGTTTTCCACCAATACCAGGAAATTCTTGGACAGAATTCCGAGTCGTTCCGCCCTGAGCCTTAGCTGCTCCGAAGATTCCTCACCCGAAATGTAAAGCACTGTTTCGCCGACAAGTGCCATTTGACCCAATGCCTGCATCAGCAGCGTGGTCTTGCCGATCCCGGGATCGCCGCCAACGAGAACTACACTTCGTAGAACTAGCCCGCCGCCAAGCACTCGATCAAGCTCCTCGATGCCGGTTTTCAGCCTTGAGTGCAGGTCCCCTTGGATCTCCGAAAGTGAAAGGATCGAACCTTGTCCACCCTCTTCGATGACGTGGCGCAGACCGGCCGCCTTAGATGAAGGAATTTCCCTTTCAACCAGAGAATTCCATTGACCGCAACCGGGGCAGCGGCCCATCCACTTGATCACCTGTCTGCCGCAGTCGTTACAGACGAACACAACATCGGTCTTCAACGTTGCTCTCCGCCGAAACTTGTCATTATCCGATTTGCTGTTGAACTCGGAAACCTGACACGTCTCTTTCAATACCTGATGCCTTCCGAGTGTATAGCATAAAGAACAAAATGAAGAAAAAGCCGACTTTCGGAGAGTTGCAAAGAATTATAATAACAGAGCGTTCTGCTTCTTCAGACCTGTCATCTCATTCTTTCCAAGCCAAGCGAACAGATCAATCGCAACTAAAAGAAAAAACGACATTCGGAAGATTCATTCCCAAAGTTCGGAGACTTAGAACGTTTCATGAACACTTTCGAGCAATTGTTCGAACAAGTCTTCTCTCCTGGATACGATTGCGGCGCGATTTTATTAGGCAAGACAGGGCAATAGGGAGCAATTGTTCTGACGTCAGGCGCTTACAGCCTTCACCGAGTAGTCATCGGGGGTCATTTTGGCCACGGGAACGATCACGTCGGAAACCCAGCTACGAAAGGCCCTGTTGATCTGGTCGATTGCCTCATTCCAGTCACCCTCGTAATCGGATTCTTCCAGGTCTTCAATGATCTCCGGAGTAAGACCGGAAAATTCGGCAAGGTCCTCCCTGGTCATGCGCAGTTTATTGCGAATGTCGTAGATTTGTTGAGCGAGAGCAGATTGTTTACGGAGGAGTTCTAGGTGAGCGACTCTTCCAGGGTCATCCTTGACATATCTGTTGTACATCCATTCAACAGCATCAGTACTAAGTTTCTTTTTATTCATTGTCCCTCTCCCAGTGAAAGGCACGTGATTCTGGGTCTGCTTGATAACTCAGCCGCCTCTGTTTGGCTCTCTTGATCTCAATAGGCGGAACCTTTGCGGTGTCTTTGTGAAATCCGTGAGTTACAACCACTGTCTTCCGCTCGTGAAAGAAATATAGCATACGAAGACGGACTTTCTTAACACGTACCCGCAGTTCCCAGATTCCATCTCCAAGATGTTCGGCTGCGGGAAATCCGAGTTCATATCCACGGTCTCGTAATGTTTCAAGTCGCTCATAACATGCGTCCTGCTCATTATTGGAAAGTCTGTCGAGCCAGTCTTTTGAAGGAACCTTAGATCCCTCCTGATAAAATACGACTTGAACCTGCGGCAATAGTTCGCCCTCCGCGAGTTTTTATCAAGAATTTCGAGAAAAAGGTCAAGGGGGATTTTTCCGTAGAATCTCTGGACAGTCCCGTGAATCCTGCCTCGGCCAGGAAAGGTCCTTAAAAAATTTCGAGGCATTTGTTCTTGTACCCTGGCCGATCCTCTCCATTGTTAGTTCAAAGCAACTAAATTCCCCCGAAACGCCGAAACGCGGAGTCGGAGACTCACAATCAATTTTCGAGGAATTGGCGAATGAAGATCGTCGTGCTACACTCCGGCTATGCCCGCGACAGAACCCAGATATCATTCAGTATCGTCCTGGTTGAAACAAACATTCGGTGAGACTGTTCGTAAAATAGCATTGGACGCGGGATTGGGGTGTCCCAATCGAGATGGTTCCATTGGTCGGCACGGTTGTCTCTACTGCAACCCTCGCGGCTCCGGCACGGGCGCTTATACCCGAGGCCTTTCAATCACGGAGCAGATAGACCGCTCTACGCAGTTCTTGTCCGCTCGTTATTCTTGCCGCAAGTTCATAGTCTATTTTCAATCGTTTACTAACACTTACGGTGATCCGGAACATCTTTCAGCAATCTATGCTGAGGCGCTGAAGCCGGAACAAATAGTGGGCTTGGCCGTCGGGACCCGCCCGGATTGCGTTCCCGACCCGGTACTTGATCTGCTGGCAAGCTTGCACAGGGACCGCCTAGTTTGGGTCGAGTACGGGCTCCAGTCCATACATCCCAGGACACTAGAATTAATCAATCGAGGGCATGGGCCCGATGTTTTCTTTGATGCAGTGAACCGGACTCGCAAGAGAGGTATTCCGGTTGTAGCTCACCTGATATTGGGTTTGCCCGGAGAATCCGTGCAGGACATGCGCGAGACTGCTCGAGCCGTGGCCGCGGCGGGCGTTGACGGGGTCAAATTGCATCCACTGTACGTGATCCGAGGCACGGGCCTGGAAAGGCTGTATCTCGATCAACAGTACCGACCCATGACGGAAGAAGAATCTCTGCTAGCTACATTCTCCATGCTGGAAGTCCTGCCGTGGGATGTGGTCGTGCACCGTATGACCTCGGACCCGCACGCGGAAGAACTCGTTGCCCCGCACTGGATGCTGGACCGACGTGGAGTTAGAAGAAGGCTTGAGCAAGCCATGAAGGAAGCGGATTTTCGGCAAGGCTCCAGGTGCTAGGCCACATCACACTTGCGGCATATTTCGATTTGGCCTGGATTATCGAAGTATTTCTTGCGAAACTCACAGCGGCCCATAGCAGTATTGAGGAGTTCAGCCTTGTTTTGGGCGTTGACATTGCCATACACAGCTTTTCCACCCGCGTCCTGGCAACAAATAGTGACATCGCCGTTCCACAATACTGTCATTCCGCCCCAAACCCATTCGCACCTGTGGGAATAACCTGTTTTGGAATACCTTGAGTACTCGGGTACTTCAAATTCACTGATTTTTTGCTCATCAGCGAAAGAATTGTGCGTGTTGAGCTGCTTGAGTCTCGGAATCAGACTCAGGTCCTTCATTGCATCAATAAATAACTGCGACTCACCAACATTCTTTTTGGTGATCACCATTTGAACCATGAGTTCCTGAGGGACCTTTTTCCGTTTCTTCACTTCCTCGGACAGAATCTTTATGTTGTTGAACACTCGATCAAAATCATCACATCCCCTGTACTCCATGAAGGTCTCCCTGCTCATGGAATCTAAGGAGATGACCAGTCTCTTAAAAGGATAATCCAGCAGGTTTCGTATTCTTTTTTCAGAGATTGCACCGAAATTCGACAAGATTTCCAGGTCTTGCGACAGACCGCAACTCGCCGCGTGTTCCAGGAACAGCTCCAGATTTTCGTTCAGAAAAGGCTCTCCGAATCCGGCAATCACGAGTGAGGTCCCAGGGGACACGCCTTGCAGTGTTCTTTTGAACGTATCAAGGGTCATTTTCCCTTTAGGGCGTTTATTGGAGCTGAGGCCTGTCAGGCAAAATTTGCATTTGTGGTTGCAATAGTTAGTCGGTTCGATATCCATTATTGTCAAAGAGGCGTTCATCGATGCTCGATGGGCCCTCCGCCGCGTCAGAAAACCGTTTATCAATTGCCCTCTGAGACGCCGGAAAACCGCTCCGTGCGCCAGACCACGATACATCCGTTTCAGTATTAAGTCATTGTCGCCACAAAAGATTATACGAGGTTCTGCGGGCATTCCTGAATGGTAACCTCACTAAAATTGCCGATTGATCCTGCGAAAGCGCCCCTGGAACGACCTCTCAAAACGGACCGTTTCCAGGTGAACCGCAATCGCCATAATAAGCCGCGAAACGCGTAAGTCAAGAAGCACGAATGCGAGATAGTGAGCATTTGTTTCACATTGCCGGACATTGTGCAGGAAGAGGCCCGAAGTCGCCGGTCTCGGCTTCACTCCGCGACTGTGAGCGATTTCAATTGCCGTCCTGACGAACGGGTTTCAAAATATGAATCGCCGCGGGCGGGCCGCAAAGTCTCTTGAAAGGAAAGGTTCCGACCGTATCGTAGCCTGGCAGCGGTCCGAGAGTAATGACGTAATCCTCTTTGTGGACCCACCACCAGCTTAAACCTTCCTTGGGCTGAAAATTGGGATCATAACAATGATAGCCGTTGAATTCGAACCCTCCGTCAACGTTACACGGATTCACCCGTATATCTTGAGTCAGATAGTCGAGAGCTTCCTTTTGAGATCTTTTCAGCGCCATGAAATCATGAACACCTGATACGGAAAACCATATCATCACAACGAGAGGAACAGCGCCTGCGAAGAGTGCTCGTGATGTGAATACCGGTTGATCTGATGGATCCCGATCGGAAATCAACCAGACAATGAAAAACACACAAACAGCTATGAGGTAGCGGTCATGGAATCCCGACAGTACGATGATGCCCAGGTACATAAGTCCTGCCAGGAGAGATAAAGCTGGCAGAAAAGCGATATCCGGATGCTCTTGATGCACAATGGCCTTGCTGAGACGCATCAGGGACCGGAACATGAGTTGAAGGCAACCGGCTTCTGCAAGAATCGCCCAATAAACGGCCAAATAATACAAGGCCGCAGGCAAAGCCGGCACCCGTTGCACCCCCATTATGTATACGTCCTTCAAAAGAACAGGTCCTAAACCAAAATTGAATATTACGTTGAGGCAAAACTTCACGGGCGCGTCGATGATCCCCCCGATGAGGGCGGCTTCAAACAGAATGAAAAGGCCTGTGAAAACCACCGCGAAATACCTGAAGGGTCTCCATGAAAAGATGAGCCGGTACTTTAACGCCAAAACCGGTGAAATCAAGAACCCTACGTAAGTCAGCCCACAAGTGAACAGGCCCTCGAACAGGAACATGAAATAGTCCGGGAAGCCTTTCACCTGCGGATAAAGGAACATTTCTTGGAGCACCAAATGCTGGGACAATGGGGTACTGCCTACCACAGACAAATAGTATTCGTATGCAACCCATGGAATTATTGCGAGCCCGAGCGCAAGGCACGAAGCCTTCCATTTTCCAATCGCCCTTCCGGCCGGGTGTATGAAACAGAGCAAAACGAAGGCAATCGCTATCACGATTCCGAGCTGCCTCGTCAAGATAGCCAGCAGAGCAAAAAAAAGCCCGATTACCAGCATGTAAATCTTGCGATGTTCGACACCGAATTCGAGAAACAGCAATGCGAAAATCGTCATGGACGTGAACGTCACATCCGTCATGAACGTGAAGCTTTGAGACAGGAAAAGCGGATTAAACACCAATGTCAAAGTAGCCCAAAAAGCTTCCGCCACGCCGGCTTTCGACATTTTCAAGAGCACAAGAAGTGCTACAGAACCCAGAATCCCTATTATGAGAACAGAAACTCGAAGCCCCGTGAGTGAAAATCCCCAGAAATATGTGAATATTCGTGCCCATATGAGGTGAGTCAGGAGAGCGGGACCGCCGGGGGCCCAGCTAGGTCCCCAACCGGTTGGAGCGAATCGACCTTCGGAAATCAGAATTTGGAGAGTGCGCACAAAGGCCCAATCATCGTTGATCATAAATTCGCCCGTAGGGTTTATGATCTCGATGATGAGCACCCAGAGACCTATGAGAATCGCAATGGTAAAGAATAATGATTTTAATTTGCTGTAGAGCATCCTTTAACCCGAAAAGGATTGCTCAAAGACGGACGCAAATATAATTTACCCATGTGCGGCAGAAAAGACTGTAAAGAGTGAGGCAACGCCGAGATGAGCAATCACTTCAAATTTGGTTTACCAGACTATTCCTCAAGAACAAAAATCACTTCCGCTCTAACTCGGTATTCCTGAATTTCGCCTGCCTCGCACATAACCCTCAATTCTGTGACCCTCATACCCGTGATGTTTCTCAATGTTTTGTTGGCACGTTCGAAGGCCAGTTTGACGGCCTCGTCAAAGCTGTTGGGTGAACCGGCTATGACTTCTGTTACCCGGGCTATACGTCCTTCTTGCATTGTATTCCCTCCCTGCTTTGGTTGCCTCACCTGAATCAGACTAGAGGATTGGCATGCAATTTGTCAACTTTTTGCGCCTTGCACAGACGCGCATTTAGGCCGCAACATCGTCTGCGTCGACAGACCCCGGGCGGCTTTCATTGAAGCGTTGAAGCCAGCTTAGTCCTTTCGGCACTGGTGATCGATCTCCATTGCCCCACAGCCAGAGCCCCTAATGTGAATGGACCGAATCCGATTCGTCGGATTTTCCGGACAGGATGTCCGATCCGGAGGAAAAGTCTCTTTATCTCATTCTTCTTGCCCTCGAATAAAGCCAACCTGATCCAAGTAGTGGTCTTTTGTCTATTAATGACTGAAAACCGCACGTCACCGAGACGGTCCCCTTCCCCGATGTACATTCCTTTTCGGATTGCGCCCAGAGACTTATCATCCGGCGTCCCGCGTACCTTTACCAGATAGGTTCGCTGTACTCTGTGCGAAGGGTGCCCCATTTTTTGGGCGAACTCTCCATCGTTGGTAAGTATCATCAACCCTTCTGCGTCAAAATCGAGACGGCCGACCGGGAACAGCCTTTTCTTTAACGGCTTCACAAGATCTCCGATGCACGGGCGGCCCTCAGGATCGCTCATGGTCGAGACTACATTACGAGGTTTATTGAAAATGTAATAGACCTTCGTTTGTTCTACGGATTTGAGGAGTTTTCCGTCGATTTTGATATGGTCCTCATCAGGATCGGCAGTTGCAGCGGGATCAAGCACTACAACCCCGTTAAGCGTGACGCGACCATCTCGGATTATCTGATCGGCGGCCCGTCGCGAGCCCACGCCTGCGTCACGAATGATCAATTGGATTTTTTTCCGCGCCATCGAAATGTTGGCTCCGCGAAAGAACGGCAGTTGGTTCCGGAGTTGTTTGGGTCAAGCTCCTGAGTTCACACCACATGTTGAAAGATCACCTTGAGTGCATTGTTGGCAAAACGATTTTTGAGGGTCTCGAAGGCGGAACGATATTCTTCCAATCTGAACTTATGCGTAACGAGCTCATTGAAAAAGACCCCCTCAGTCGAAGCCAGTCCCAAAGCTATGTCGAATGTCTCCAACACTCCCTGCTTGTAAGAATCTCTTCCTGAGAATAGGGTCCCGAATATTTTGACTCCCTTGAACCAGAGAGGCGTAAAATCGAAGCCGGAGGGTTGATTCATATCCATGAGCACAAGCTTCTTGCCTTCTCCGGTGAACCTGAGAGCATGCTCGATGTTTTCTCCTGTCCCTGTGGTTTCGTAAACTATGTCCGCGCCGCCCTCCACCGTGATCCGGCCCACTTCCGGATAGCGAATCGCACCCTTCACGAACTGGGCGACTTCTTCGTACGCCAGATCCACACCGAGTGACAGAGTCACCTGGGAATCTCCGAACTTGCCGTCCAGCTCAGGTCCAAGGGGATGTTCGGCCACCATCAGGACCTTGCCGCCATGCCCAAGTAAACGCAGAGCTATAGCAGTCAAACAACCTAGCGGACGAGCCCCGACTACGATCACTGAGTCCGTGGGTGCAGGAGGATGCTGCAACACAGCTCGGACAGCTCGGGTGAATTCCGGAATAAGAATGGCATGATCGCTCTCCATGTTCTGGGGCAACACTCTCACCTGGCTTCTATGAGCAATGAAGGAGTCGCTCCAGCCGCCTCCAGTGTCTCTGCACGCCCCTATCAGAATGCCAGGCGACAATACCCCTTTGTCGAAGTTTCGACAGGTGGATGGGTCCCCGCGGACACATGAAGGGCAAAGAGGGGTCACGCCTCTGGGCCTGCATGACAGAACCGGGTCCACCACTACTCGTTCACCCTCTTCGATCCCCTGAACATCCCGGCCTGCTTCGGTTACCAAGCCGAGGTTCTCATGTCCGGGGATGTAAGGGAACGAAAGGAATGACGCAAAAGGGGATATGTCTTGATGAACGAACAAGCTCTCATCCATGCCCGAGATCCCCGACATCACAGTTCGTATTTTCACCCATTGGGAGCCGATGATGGAAGGTTCCGGCACTTCCGCCAATTCCAGTGACAAGGCATGGGGTCCTCCCCCATTGCCGAACATCTTTGCTTTGAAACGGTCCCAGACTTCCCGGCCGAGACTGAAATTCGCAACAAGGGCCTTCATGTTATTCCTCCCCGGGCATTTGATCCGCAGGTCTTGTTAGTTTCGGAGAAGCGTTTTGTCAAACTGTAAAATTGGAACATCACGCCGGGAGGCCCGACAAGCTTGACAACGACTGTTGGACAACACATCTTAAAACCAGTAAACACGGTATGGATCAGTTGAGGTTTCAACACTTTCGGGGAAGACCAATAATTTCGTCACTCGATCAAAAAATGGGGTTTGTCCCGTGTTCTGTGCGGAAGCTGGGTTGCGGCCGCTATCGCAATGATGCCGCGGACATGTTTACCGAATCTGAAATTTCAAACTGACCTACTGTTGTAAATAGCGTTGAATTGCCTGTGCATGTCATTCGTGATATATTAATCTTAATTCATTGGACAAACGCGCTGAATCGGAGAATTTGTTGAACAACATATATAAAAATGTCGGGCTCTGGCTAGTCATCTGCCTGGTAATGATCTTTATGTTCCATCTCTTCAACCCGACTAAGCCGCAGCAAAAAGAGATAAGCTATAGTCAGTTTCGACAGGAAGTGGATCAAGGCGCGGTCAAATCGGTGCTCCTCCAGGGAAATCGAATACGCGGCACCTACCTGGACGGCTCCGGGACGTTCAAGACCCTGGCCCCTCAAGATAGTGAGCTTATCCCATCGTTGATGAAGAACAGGGTCGAGATTCAGGTCTCGCCCGAGGATGATAATCCTTGGTATCTGACGGCCTTGATTTCGTGGCTGCCTATGATTTTCCTCATCGGCATCTTTGTCTTCTTTATGAGACAAATGCAGGCCGGCGGCGGGAGAGCTATGAGCTTCGGAAAGAGCCGCGCACGGTTAATAAACGAAGCTCAAAATAAAGTGACTTTTGACGACGTGGCTGGTGTTGAAGAAGCCGAGGAGGAACTGCGAGAAGTCGTGGAGTTCCTCCGCGACCCGAAAAAATTTACTCGCCTGGGCGGAAAAATCCCGAAAGGCGTCCTTTTAATGGGCGCTCCGGGAACGGGCAAAACGCTTCTCGCAAGGGCAGTAGCTGGTGAGGCCAGCGTACCTTTCTTCTCTATTTCCGGATCTGATTTCGTCGAAATGTTCGTTGGGGTAGGCGCTTCTCGAGTCCGAGATCTGTTCATACAAGGGAAGAAGAACGCTCCTTGCATTATCTTTATCGACGAAATTGATGCGGTAGGCCGCCACAGAGGAGCGGGACTCGGCGGCGGCCACGATGAAAGAGAGCAGACCCTGAATCAATTGCTCGTCGAAATGGACGGCTTTGAAACCAATGAGGGAGTAATCCTAATAAGCGCCACTAATAGGCCGGACGTTCTGGATCCAGCGCTTTTGAGGCCTGGTCGATTCGATCGGCAGGTGGTTGTGCCGCCGCCGGACATACGAGGTCGTGCGGCGATCCTCCGAGTTCATACGCGGAAGGCCCCGATTGCAAAGGATGTGAATCTGGAAACCGTCAGCCGGGGGACACCGGGCTTTTCCGGGGCGGACCTTGCGAATCTCGTCAATGAAGCGGCCCTCAGTGCGGCCCGGAGGGATGCCGATCAGATCACTATGTTCGACTTCGAGTATGCCAAAGACAAAGTCCTGATGGGCATGGAGCGTCGTAGCCTGGTCATCAGCGAGGAAGAAAGGCGGAATACGGCGTTTCACGAAGCGGGCCACGCTTTTGTCGCCCGAATGATGCCGGGAGCAGACCCGATTCACAAGGTCACGATTATTCCCAGAGGCCGTGCCTTGGGAGTGACGCAGCAACTGCCTATCGATGACAGGCACACATACGCCAAAGCGTATCTCCTCACACAAATAGCGGTCCTGATGGGTGGACGGGCGGCCGAAGAGATGTTCCTTAATCATATGACCACCGGAGCTGGCAACGACATTCAGCGGGCGACGGAGCTGGCGAGAAAAATGGTCTGTGAATGGGGAATGAGCGATACGCTTGGCCCGCTGACCTTTGGTCAAAAAGAGGAGCAGATCTTCCTGGGTAAAGAGTTCGCTCGCCACCGAGACTATTCGGAAGAAACCGCGATCACCATCGACACCGAGATCCGCAAGATCGTCACGGAAAGTTATGAGAAAGCATCATTCGTAATAACGGAAAACAAAGAAACGGTGCAAAGCATCGCGGAGGCGCTGCTGGAGCGGGAGACCCTCTCAGCAGACGAACTGGAGACGCTTATGGAGGGTCGGGAATTGCCCCCGATGGAGAAATCCGTGCAAGCCCCAACCGACAAAAAGAAGACTGAACTTGCACACGCGGGCGACGGCGATTTGATCGTGGGAACTCCGACAAGCGCTCCTGACCCGGGAAAGGTCTGACGTTTCAAATCTGTATGACTCCACCGCCGATCCCTCTGCCATCATCCACTCTGGACCCTTCTTCTCATACTCTCGTGATGGGAGTTGTCAATACTACGCCGGACTCTTTCTCCGACGGCGGGAAACACTTCGATCCTGAAGTGGCGATAGCAGCTTCCCTGCAGATGCTGGAGGCCGGCGCCGACATAATTGATGTGGGAGGAGAATCAACGCGCCCGGGTTCACTGCCGGTTGAGGTTGATGAGGAAATAACCCGAATTAAACCAGTTGTTGAAGGAATAATTCGAGGCGCTCGTGATGCAGTGGTTTCAATAGACACACGACGGCGATCGGTGGCGGAAACAGCTATAGAAGCAGGGGCGCAGATAATTAATGACGTGACGGGCTTTCGGGACGATCCCGGCATGGTGGACCTGGCGAGAGAATCGGGCGCGGCCCTCGTCGTGATGCATATGCTCGGGGCCCCAAGGACAATGCAAATCGACATACGTTACGACTCGTTTCCCGGTGACATTTTCGCCTTTCTTCAGGAGAGGAGCCGTACGTTGGAAGATGCCGGTATTTCACCTGAGAAAATCATCGTGGACCCGGGACTGGGCTTCGGCAAAACCTTTGATCATAATTTGATTCTGATTAATCAATTGGAAGTCTTCAAGGACCTGGGAAAACATATACTGGTGGGGCCTTCCAGAAAGGCGTTTTTGGGGAAGATCCTCGACCAACCGGTCCCCGCGGAGCGGGACATAGGCACTGTTGCGGCCATAACTGCGGCTGTCATGAGAGGCGCAACCATAGTACGCGCCCACAATGTGCCGTACACAGTACAAGCTTGCAGGGTCCTCGACGCTGTGCTTAGGGAGAAGGTGGAAGGGTGATACTCGGGGTCGGAGTCGATTTGGTCGAAGTCTCTCGGATGGAGAGAATTTTGGAGCGACCTTGGGGAAGACGCTTTGTCGAGAGGGTGTTCTGCAAGGAAGAAATTGCCGTATGTCAAGGCTCGGCCAGGCCTGCCGAGGCATACGCGGCCCGATTTGCCGCGAAAGAAGCCCTTGTAAAAGCCCTCGGGACAGGATTCTCGAAGGGCGTTACACCTGCCGCAGTGCTCATCTGCGGCGGCGAGAGAACCCAGCCGTCGATACGTCTTCGGGCCGAAGCATCGGTGATGGCTGAAGCTATGAACGTGTCCGGCATCCACGTCTCTCTCACTCATACTGCCGAGACTGCCTGCGCAATGGTTGTGGTCGAGAAGAAATAGTACTGAATCATTACAAGATTCAAAAAAAGGCGGATTCTTCTAAAGAAGCTGTTTCACGGATTGCCAATCAAAAAAATTACTTTCCTTCCGGCGTCCGTTTAAAGAAGGCAAAGAAATCTTTTGTGGAGACTCCTTTTAGGTAGCGATCAAGACTACTCTTGTTTTGGGTGGGCGACAATCCAACCTTATTTGCTATTTGTCCGGCTTTGTCACGGCAATAAACGATACCAAGGCAGTTGCCGGGATTGGCGTCCGCATGGATTCCTCGAACACATCCAGCCAACACCAGAGCTTTTGCTAAATCTGCTGTGCTGATATGATGTCCCATGACAAACACTAGGTTTCCATCAGGACGGATACCAAAAGCGCTTCGTGTACCCAAGAACCAGAGGTCTCCTGATGTGAAATTCAGCTTGGATGTTGGTTTTTCTCCCGGAGCAGCCGCGGGGACCATTGTTATCGGCTGTTCCTCATTTAAAAGAGAACCGAGTCCGATCTCAGCAGAAAGCAGCACTCCTCTTCGGACCATAGAGGTTATTACCTGGCTGTCTTTAACAATCAGATGCAATAATTGCCTGGCGTCTTGAACTTCCGAGACTTGGATTTCATCGTTCCACTCGACGATATCCGCTGCACCATTTTTATAGAAGACTACGGTCGCCACCCCTTTTTCCATAGGCTTCAGAATTTCACCCTGAAGAATTATTCCGCCTCTTCCCGCGTGCTTGGTTATCCACAGGGCGTTCGTAATAGCCAAGAGCCGAGACTGGTCCGCGGATGACAGATGCGGGCAGGATTCTTTCCAATATGGTTCACAAGACCCGAGATACATTTTCGGCGAAATATGCTTCATATTGAACAGCATCATATAAACTATCGCATTCGGGTATTCGCTGCTGGGGCGGTAGAAAGTCTTATAAACGAGGGGAGTGGAATTGTCGCCTTCCGATAACTCTTGTCTTACCCAAATGCCTTCACCGGACATTTTGGGTTCCAGATACAATGGTGGGATATTTGTCAGCGAGAGTTCTTGTCCGCTTTTCCGCGAGAATAGATCGAGCAAATCCGTTTCAAACGTGGAGGGCTTTTGGGTCTCTTGGTCCGCAACATCAGCTTTCTGATCAATCGCAATGCTGAAAGACGGAACCAAAATCACAGTAATTGATAGAATAGCCATCAGGCAGCAAATGGCTTTCATGATTACCCTTAAATATCCTTTCCCTGCCGACTTTCAAACCCGGCTACTCCAAGATGGCAGCTCAATCAGTATTTTCAATCATCTTGGACTAGCGATAATTCTAACAAACTTGTAGAATATATAACAATAGCAGATTAGATAAGGGATGCCAAAAACTAAAAAAGGAAAAAGACCACTTCGCCGGCCATACGTTTGTCAAATGCCGCCATCTCAGTATTTGATACATAATAAAATACAAAGAAGACATTGAAGGTGTGAATAAAGAGTCCGAAAGTAAAACCAATGATGGTGAATAACATCAACAACACTACAAACACCTTGATGCTAATGGGCCAACTCAAACAAACCATTCTTCCTATGAAATCACTATTATCGCCACTTCTGTTGGTCCTGAAGCACAGCATAGTTCCTATGATGGTAATGGGAACCATTGCGGCAGCAGTGATGATATGCAAGACCTTACCCCACCCGAAATAGGAAACTAACCGAGCGCCGCTGCCTGCCACAATGGCACTTGCCAAGAAATACTTAAACCGTTCTTTTTCGTCTACGCGATCCTGACGGAAATCTTCTGCCAACTGGACACCTTCCACCAATACATTCCCTCAACTCCATCTCCCTCGTCCATTATTGCCAAAACCAATGGCAGCCATTGAAAAAGACTATGACTTGTGCTAGGCCTTCTTACACATGGACGCTCATGCTAGAATCAGCATGACCATATACGGAACAGTAAGGAGCAATGAGAATGAATGACGAACAGGTCTTGATGACCCTCGTCCTGGACAAAGACATGGTAGTCACGGACGTGCCTTGCACGGGCGCGACCCTTATAGCGCAATATTCGGACGGTTATTTTGCTTTTGCCATTAACTCCGGCAACACCTGCGTGTTTGGTTTCGAAGGAGAGCAGCCTATTTCCATCGATATACATGAACTGGTCGAATTATTAAAGCCCAAGAGTGCTGAAATACTTAACTAGTTCTGGTTGCAAGAAGCGCTCTTCTGGAAGTGGTTCAGGGAATTGCCGAGCGTTCTTGTACTCTCAATTTTCTGACGGAAAACAATCACATCCGTCCGTGTCGTCATCCCCGGTGAAAGCCGGGCCGCAGAAAAAGTTGAAAAGCCTGGATTCACGGCCTCCGCCGGAATGACGGAAATCCATTCCTTCTTCGCAATGACAGCCTTTCACCACCCGTAACCGAATTCTTGCTGTGCAAAAACAAATAGTTGAAATGAACCGGCCGATGTGCAAACCTGGTACTCACTCCTAACTTCCAGGCGATCCGGAAAGAGGACTGCAACGCGGCAAATGAATCTACGCCAAATCCGGAGGCGGACAAATAAACCATTAATTCTTTACAATCTTAAAGTGAAACGACCAATAATTTCGCGTAATTTCGGTCCTGCATAAGGAGGTTACGCATGACCACACGGTCAAAAAGCCTATTTCTCGTTGTCGGGATACTGATCTCGGGTCTTTTATTGAGCGAGAAGCCCTCATTTTGCGATAAGCGCTGGCAGGGATTCGGGAAGGGTCACGACCCCATCGCAGCAGAGAAGCGCCGTGGAAGGCAGCTTTTCGATGAAGGTCAGGCCCTGTACCAGAAGGCCCGTACTAAAGAAGAACTCGATGAGGCCGAGCAAAAATTCAAACAGGCCGAGGAGATCTGGGGAGCGATAGGACACAAAAGAGGAGTGGCCGGCGCGAACATATGGCAGGGCAAGACCCAGTTGGATCAGGGAAAGTTTGACAAAGCGCTGGAACTGTTTGAACAGGGGCTGGAGATCAGCAAATCCAGCGGCAATGTTGACCAGCAAGGAGCGGCTATCAACTTGCTAGGTAATGTATACAAAGGCCGAGGACAATATGACAAGGCCGAAGAGTTTTACAAGAAAGCCCTCGATGTCGCTGTTAGCGCCGGAGACACGATGCGGAAGGGGAGGGCTACACTGTGCTTAGGCAATCTCGACAATTTGAGGGGCAATCCGACCGCTGCCCTGGAAAAATACCGTGAAGCTCTTCAATTCGCGGAAAATTCCGGGGACGTTCAAGGTGTCGGATACGCCTTGCAAGGGACCGGTAAGGCGGAGCTGTCGCTCGGGCAATATGAGAAGGCTGCCGAACATTTCCAGAAAGCCCTGGAAGTCTCCAAACGGACCGGCAATGTTAGAGATCAGGCAAGGGCACATGGGCAACTCGGGAAAATGTACCAGGCCTCGGGTCGGAACAGCCAGGCGATCGAGCATTTACGGCAGGGGATACAGCAGGCTGAGCTTACGGGCAATTTCAAGCAGGCAACTGAGGACCTCTACACGTTAGGCTCATTGCATCTTAGTCGCGGACAGTACAATAAGGCCACGGAAGTCTTCCTTCAGGGACTGGAAAAGGCCAAGAAAACCAAGAATGCCAAACTCGAAGGAGACACTTTGAGGGGACTCGGTCGGGCGTACAACATTCTCGGCAACTATCCGAAGGCCCTGGAAAATCTCCAGGCGTCTCTGGAGGTGGCGAAAAAGAGCGGCAAGAAAAAAGAAGAAGCCGAATCTCTAACATGCCTCGGACAGTCCTTTTTCAAGTGGGGAAAACACGAAAAGGCTACTGATTTTTTTGAACAGGCGCTAGCCATCGCCAAAAAGACAGGCGACAAAGGCAGCGAGGCGGAAGCTCTGATCCAGTTAGGGCTACTCTATCAATCCATCGGCCAACAGGAAAACTCATTGCAAACTTTCGGCCGTGCCAAAGACATTCTTAAACAGAATGCGGACGCTACAAAGAGGTTAGACGACCTCATCGCCAACCTGCACCTGGACATGGGTGAAGTACAAAAGGCCGAACCGTTAATCAAGAAGTCCGGCTCCGACCTATCCAAGGGCAGATTATGTCTTCTCAAGCAGGATTATGCCGGAGCCGCGAATCAATATCAAACACTGGCGCAACAAGCCGAGAAAAGCGGTAACGTTGACAATTTATTCATAGCCTATACCGGATTGGGACTCGCTCAGGAAGGACTTGGAGACCTGATATCGGCAGCCGCGTCTTTCCGCAAGGCGGTAGAGTGTGTTGAAGAAATACGCTCGACTTTGAGTGTGCCGGAAAGATCGGAGTTTTTTAACGTTCGAATCGGCGGATTCGTTAGAACAGCGCCCTATGAGGGGATTGCACGGGTCTCCGTGAAAATGAACAAACCGGCCGATGCGCTTAAAGAGTCGGAATTGACAAAAGCTCGAGCGTTTTCCGAGGCGATCTCCCATCGAGTGGAGGGAATGTTTCAGGATATTCCCGAAGAGATAATGGAGAAAGACCTTGAAGTAAACGAACACCTGACCGCTCTTCTGAAGCACAGGCAAAGCGCATACGAAACCGGGGACAAAGACGTCGTCCAAGCCCTCGAGCCTCAAATCAAGGAGGCCAAGAGTGATTTGAAGGCCCATGTTGATAAGTTGCGGACTGATTACCCACTCTTCGCGGCCACCAAATATCCCGAGCCCCCGGATTTGGACAAAACCGCCCTAAAAGCGGGCGAGTGGGTCGTGACCTACCATGTGACCGATGAAGGGATTTTGATCTATCTCACCCGTGGAAAGGAGATCATGAAGGGGCTCTTTAAGCCCATACCCAGAGCCGAGCTTGAAAAGCTTGTGACGCAGTTCATGATCCCGCTCCAGGTCGTTCCAGGACAAGACGATCTAGTAGAAAAATTGAAAGCATTTGATTTTGGTTCGGGAAAGAGACTTGCCGATTCTTTGCTGGGAGATGTCATACCTGTAGTTCCCGAAGGGGCCACGATGGTCGTCTCACCGGACGATTGTCTCGGGAGCCTTCCATTCGAAATGCTGGTCCTCAACGGAGATGGTCGGATCAAAGAGTCCTCGGGCTTGCCTCAGACCGAGGGGGTGCAATTCCTTGGTGACCGGAACCCCGTGATTTACTGCCAGTCGATTACCGCCCTGACCCTCACCAGGACGTTGGCGAACCGGACGAAGCCTGAGGATCGCCTGCTGGTAATGGCCGATCCGGTTTTCGATACGAAAGACCCGCGGGTCCAAAAACAAGCGGTTCGTACGGCGGCCTCCGGAGGTAAGCACGTCTACCAGCTTATGTCTGTAATGAAGAAAGCCGGCGTTGAAGATCTCGGGTTCAATAGGCTCCCTCAAACCGGCGAGCTTGCCGAAGACCTCAAACAGATGTATGGGGACAAGAGCGACATTTTCACCGGCCTGAGCGCTACCAAGGAGACCTTTGTTACTACAATCGGCCCCTCACTGGCCAAATACGGGTCCATAGTCTTCGCGACTCACGGATACTTGGACAGTTCAGCTCTCGGCATGACGGAACCGCTGCTGGTTCTTTCACTGGTACCGCCGGGAACGGACGGTTTCTTGAGGGCCAATGAAGTTATGGGCCTTCGATTAAATGCCGGCACAGTGGTCTTGGGGGCTTGCCAGACAGGGCTGGGGCGACAGTTACCCGGTGAAGGCACTATGGGAATGGGCAGATCCTTTCAGTATGCGGGCGCTCGAAGCCTGCTGATGAGCATGTGGAGCGTGGCCGAAAGATCTTCAGTGGAGTTGGTGAAGAACTTCTTCAAGCATATTGCATCCGGAAAGGGGAAGCTTGAAGCCCTCAGATTGGCGAGAGCCGACGTCCGTCACGATGGGTATGATCATCCATTCTTCTGGCCCCTTTCATATTATTCGGTGAAAGTGAATAGGCGTTTAAGTATGATTTACCCAAGGTAAACCGGCCTCCCGACGATGATGATGCTAGGCGGCCGGGCTTGGGGCTGAATCCGGACCAGTCAAAGGAAAGGGGGATTCGGTCGATGAAAGCATCTTCCTGGAAGATGATCGGGGTCTTGGTTTTGTTCACTGTTGGTACTCTGTGGAGTTCAGTTGTTGCGTTTGCCGGCTCGGAAGGCAATTCAGATCCCAGGCAGGTCTGGATGTCTCTGGGAGAAAAGGGTCCGAATGCAATCGGTTTGAAAGTGTGGACGCAGAAGAAGCAGGGGGAAGCCTTCTCTGAAGGGGAGCCTATCATCTTGAATTTCGAGACGTCTCGCAAAGCCTACGTGATGGCAGTCAACGTATCGCCCAAAGGGGACGTCATGGTCTTGTTCCCCAACGGAGAATCCCCAGACAACCTGATTCTTCCCGGGAAAACATATACGCTGTTCGGGCCTGATTCGAGCATTCAGGTTACGGCCGGTGAAAAAATCAAAGAAGCGGTCATCATCTTTTACGCGGCCTTAAAGCCGTTCAAACTCGATCCCTTGAAGGCGCCTGAAGGCCACCCCGTTATCAGAATCCCTCATTCGGACACCGCACAATTGGGGGTCCTCACTACGAAGCTCCATGACCTGTCTCAAGACGAAGGCTTTAATCGACAGGCCGTTGTCCTGAAATCGGCCGGAAGTGGTGGAATAGCACTCGAACTTATGGCGCCGAGGAGCAGCAAACCCGGTGGCGTCACAGGTGGACAGGGCCTGAAGCCTGAAGACGAAAAACTCGGGAAAGAGTAGCCTGCTTGAGGAACGATAGACACTCAGCTACAAGATAGTGAAGGAATACAAATAAACTGAATCCTAACTATGTCAAACTGCGGTGAAACTTGCGCTTTGTCGGCCCTGTTGAAGGTCGTCCCCCTCACCCTTCCCTCTCCCGCGAGGGGAGAGTGTCTTCTTTCCCCCTCCTTGTCGGGAGGGGGTAGTGGAGGGTGATCTTTGCGCAATTCTCAGTGCGGAAGACCGTGGCAATCTGCATCGGAGCGCTGAAGGAATGGCATTTTCGTCAGTATGGGGCGGCCGTAGGATCCTGCTAATCGGAGTATTGCTTAGCGTCTCGTGGGTGTTCCTGTCGCTCCCGGTCATTTATTTTGTCTCACAGGAGAATGTCAAGCTCCGCCCACCAATGGGGCTTCAGTACGCGAAAGATCCCACCGATCCGCAGCCCAGCATGGCGGCAGCGTTGACTTCAGCCGCCTTCGAAAGGCTAAACCACAAACTTTACGACTCTAAGCCCCGTCTCTTTGCCAAACGTGAATTTAACCCAGAAATAGTACACCTGGACATTGATGATGAGACCATAAAGGAATATGGCCAATGGCCGTGGGATCGAGCATTAAGCGCTCGAATCGTTAACAGGCTTACGGAATTGGGAGCCAAAGTCATAGTCTTTGATATCATGTATGCCTCGCAGGGGCGGAGCAAAGAGGGGGATGACGCACTGGCTAGTGCCGTTTCCGAATCGGGTCGAGTCGTCATGGCCGCAGGCCTGTTCTCCGCAGAGCGAGGGGCGGTACCGGAACCGGCGACCCTAATGAAGATAGCGGCCCTGCGCGAAAAAGCCTGGCCGATCTCTGCACCGCCGAAATTCAAATTACCGTATGTTGAACAGCCAAGGGACTCGACTATCCCGCTGGCGCCCATTGCCAGGGAAGCCAAAGAGCTCGGGCATATCAATGCCACGCCTGATGAAGATGGGATTCATCGAAGGATTAGTCTGTTCATAAGACTTGGAGGCCGCCTTGTTCCCAGTCTTAGCTTAGCCGCACTGGTGGCCTATTTGAATGCGGACCCAAAAGAAATCGTTTTTGGGGAGAATCAGATTGAAATTCACCATCCGCGCGGGACAATAAAAATCCCTGTTGATCCGGCAGGACGCATGCTTGTGAATTGGTCACCCGATGTTTGGGAGAATTTTGAGAATTATTCCGCACGGAGTGTGCTTGAAACGTCGCAGGATCCCGAGATTCTTGAAGCGTTCAAGGATAAAATAGTCATTGTATCCATCGCCTGGACCGGCAATACCGATATGGGCGCCAGTCCCGTGGAAAAACAAATTCCACTTAGCAGAACGCACTCAAGCGCTTTGGACACAATGCTCAGCGGTAGGTTTATCCATGAAGTCGGGGCTTTTCCTACACCGGTACTTGTGTCGGTTTTTCTTTTCTTGGCGCCCTTAGCTCTCGCTCTCAGGCTTCGCTTTTATCCTGCGGTACTTCTGTATTTGGCTTTATACAGCCTTTATGCTCTTGCGGTTATTCTCGCTTTCGGTTGGAGATCGTTGGATGTGCCCCTGGCCGAATCCTCTTTCGTCTTCTTACCCGCAGCGGCCGGATTCTTGATTTCTAAGGCCGTCTCCACCGAGAGGGACCGTCGCCAGATACGAGAGACATTCGGAAGATATTTGAGTGACGACGTTGTAACGGAGATACTGAAATCTCCCGAAGGGATCAACCTCACGGGAGAGCTTAGGAATATCACGGTGCTGGTATCGGACCTTCGCGACTCAACGCCTATGGGGGAAGCCCTGGAACCTCCGGTGGTCCTCTCCGTGATCAACAGATATCTGGACAGAATGATTAATGTCGTCATGAAGCACGGGGGAACTATTGATAAGTTTACCGGGGACGGCATTCTTGTCTTCTTCGGAGCTCCCCAAGTGATGGCGGATGCCGCAAAACGTGCAGTCATGTGCGCTCTGGATATGCAGAAGGCCATGCCGGAACTCAATAGAGAGAATGCCGTTCTTGGATTGCCGGAGTTGCGAATGGGCATAGGGATTAACAGCGGTCAACTTGTTGTGGGAAATATCGGGTCTGAACAACGCAAAGAATACAGCGCCATTGGAAGCGCCATCAACGTTGCATTCCGGGTTGAGGCTCAAACTGACCGAAACGGTGGCGAGATCTTGATTACCCAGGCAGTTCGCGACGGGATTGACGGACACTTGGAATTGGGACCCGAGAGAACCGTGCAACTTAAGGGCATAGGGGGACCTATGACGCTTTTTCCGGTGGTAGGGATATCAGAGGCTTGATCGTTCCTCGCACCTACGCCTCTCCAACTCTATTTACACGCCTGTGCCACAACGACTTTCAGATACCGAGTCTCGGGCATAGAGAGCAGGACAGGATGGTCAGGGCCTTGTCCGCGGCTATCAAGAATGCGGAGTTCACGACCGCTCTGTCTGGAGGCCGACAGCAACATGTCCTCGAACGCGGCTCGATCCAGATGATGTGAGCAGGAACAGGTGATCAGAATCCCTCCCGGATTCAGCTTGCCGAGCGAGCGGCGATTCAGGTCAATGTAGCCTTTCAGGCCGTCCTTGATCTGCGAACGACTCTTTATAAACGCGGGCGGGTCAAGGATGATGATGTCCCAGGTCAACTGAGTTTTCTTCAAGAAATCTAGTACATTATCCCGAACCGCGCCAAATCGGTCCAGCATTCCGTTTATTTTTGCATTGGCCTCGGCAAGTTTGAGCGCACCCCGCGATGAGTCAACAGCCGTCATTTCGGCTGCTCCTGCCGCGATTGCATGCAGTCCCCAGGCTCCCGTGTAACAGAAAAGATCCAGGCCCTTGGCTCCGGACGCTACATACCGCTTCATGAGCGACCGGTTGGATTCTTGGTCCAGGTAAAATCCGGTCTTCTGGCCGTTGGGAATATCTACAAGAAAAGTCAGCCCATGCGACGTTATCGGAACAGTCTCCGGGAACGACCCATATACCGGTTTCTTCTCCTGAGGAAGGCCTTCCAGCGCCCTGAAGGGAGAATCGTTGCGGAGATAGACCCCTTCGGGCTTCAGGATCGTTATCAGTGCCTCCAGCACCTCTTCCAAGAATCGATCCATGCCGGATGTGAGACTTTGGACCACTAGAAATCTGCCGTATCGGTCTACAACAAGACCGGGAAGAAAATCGGCTTCGCCATAAACAAGGCGGTACGCATCCCTTTCCGGGAAGAGTCTCATTCGTCTTTCCAGCGCGGCCTGGATACGGTCATGAAAAAAATCAACATCGATCTTCACTTTGTTCCTGCAAAGTATGCGAGCCGCTATTAAGCTGGATGGACAGGCATAGACCATCCCCAGGAACTCGCCCCTGGCATCGCAAAGTTCATGCACCGAGCCGGGCTCCAGGTCGGACACCGGTGGGGCGGCTATCTCGTTGGAGAAGACCCAGAGGTGACCCTTCCGTACCCTTCTATCGGAATTTTTGTTCAATGTGATCATTAGGACATAGCTCGTAATCGTGCTGACCAAATTGAGGGTCGGCCTACACCAAAATCATTCGCCTGAACTCATGGCAGCGTTTCCGCCGAAGATTCGGCCTCGCTTTGCCTCCTGCATCGGCAACAAATGAAAATAATAGAAGTTTTTGGGGAGGGGACCCGGGAAGGCCTTTTCTACAAAAAGGGCCTCCTCGGGCGTTACTCTTCAGAAACTCACATTTTCGGTTCAATTCGCTCCATGCCGTTCATGAGCGGCCGGAGCACTTCCGGAATGGTCACGCTGCCATCCGCATTTTGGAAATTCTCCAATAGCGGTATCAGTATCCGAGGTGACGCCACAGCGGTGTTATTAAGCGTGTGGCAATACTGGGTCTTGCCGTCCTTTCCACGCCACCGAATTTTGAGGCGCCGTGCCTGAAACTCATGTAATGAGGAGCAGGAATGGGTTTCGGAATATTTTCCGCGGCTAGGCATCCATGTTTCAATCTCGTGCTTGATCACCTGCCCCTGGCCGGTCTCGCCCCCGCAAGCAAGCGCCACGCGATGAGGTAGTCCCAATGCCTGCATTATCTGTTCGGAATTGTTCAATAATATCTGATGCTCTTGCCGGGAGACCTCCGGATCATTGACGCAAATGCTGACCTGTTCCACCTTGTTGAATTGGTGCAGCCTATAGAATCCTCGTGTATCACGGCCGTATGAGCCCGCCTCTCGGCGGAAGCAGGTGGAGTATCCGCAGTAGTGCTTGGGCAGTTCCTTCTCGTTGAGGATCTCATCCATGTGATAGGAGACCAAGGCCACTTCAGACGTGCCGATCAGATAGAGATCGTCTTTTTCGACGAAAAAAGTGTCCTCCTCGCCAAGAGGGAAGAAACCGGTGCCGATCATAGCCTCGCGACGGACCAGTTGCGGGACGATCATCGGTTGAAACCCTTTGGACACGAGATGATCCAGGGTGAACTTGAACAGGGCAAATTCAAGCATAGCGCCTTCATTTTTCAGACAATACATGCGAGCGCCCGCGAATTTGACCGCTCTGGGCATATCGAGAATACCCAGACCTTCGGCCAGTTCCAGGTGGTCTTTAGCCGGGAAATCAAATACGGGAGGGGTTCCGAACTTTCGCACCTCTACATTGTCTTCTTCCGATTCTCCTTCGGGGACATCCGGCAACGGCGGATTAGGCACCAGCAACATTAATTGCTCAAAGCGGACCTCTGCTTCGCGCTGTTTCGGCTCCTTATCGTTGAGCGCCTCTCTGATAGCTTTTACTTCGGCCACCGCCTCATCTTTTTTTTCACCCGGCAGTTTTGGAATATCTTTAGAAATTCGGTTTCGGTCTGAACGAAGTTTCTCCACATCAGCGCGGAGCTTGCGCAATTCATCGTCACACGCCAGCAGTTCGTCCAAGTCCATGCTCATCCGCTTCTTACGCATGCCATCGCGTATAAGCTCCTGGTTATTACGAATAAAATTTATGTCCAGCATTAGAATCTCCTAACAATGGTCGCAGATTTCTTGGTTATGACCGTCCCTTTGGCTGCCACGGCCTTGACGTGCGTGTTGTGGATAGCGCAGCGCGGAGAGCCGATGATGGCGGAGTGTGGACCCTGCGTTCCATGATCGAGATAGGATCGTCCTCGGGCTCCGGCACGTCCTTTTTTCCAAAATGGGTTTTTATATACTCGAACAGTTCCTGCTGCTCCCGCGGGAGCATTTTCTTGTAAAGCTTTTCCAGGGCCTGTCGTTCGCTTTTTGTCATGGGCCCCGCTCCGATCTTTTCGGAGAGTTCTAACCACTCGCGCTGTCTTTTCGTAAGCTTTTCTTCACCCAATTCATCGTCCTCACAGGGCCTGAAAATTGAGATTCAACTTATCAACTCGGTTCCCCTCCTGCAAGCCGTTTCACTGTACACTTATCTTCGCTTTCAACGCTTTTCAGGATATAACATAATTAAAGGCGCTAGAATGGACCGGCGACGAGTTGGCGTTGTCGGATGAAACAAGGCGAAGTTTTGTAGCCGAGTAATATTGCCGTAGTAAGACAGCATGGAAATCATTACTACCCACGTAAATGCGGATTTCGATGCGTTTGCCTCAATGGTTGCGGCCCAAAAGCTCTATCCGGACGCGGTCGTGGCTTTCCCGGGCTCGCAGGAGAAGAGTCTGAGGGATTTCTTCATGGAATCCACGATGTACATACTTTCCATTGAGCGGGCCAAGGACATTGATCTGGACAAAGTCACGCGTCTGATTCTGGTCGATACTCGTCAAGCGAGTAGGATAGGGCGTTTCGCGGCTCTCGCTCAATCAGGCAAGGTCCAGGTTCATGTCTATGACCACCATCCGGACTCGGAAGATGATGTGAAGGGTAATTACGAACTTATTAGACCGGTGGGCGCCACAACAACCCTGCTGATAAGGCTTATTCGAGCCAGAGATATTGAAGTGAATGCGGAAGAGGCCACGATTCTTTCCCTGGGAATTTACGAAGATACAGGCTCTTTCACGTTTTCATCCACGACGGCCGAGGACCTGGAAGCTGCGGCGTGGCTCCTTGCAAGAGGGGCCAATCTCAATGTCATATCAAACATGATGCAGACGGAACTGAGCAGGGACCAGATCGAAGTTCTGCATCAGCTCATCGAAGATTCGGAAACCATAAATGTTAGCGGTGTAGAAGTTGTGGTCACCACCGCCGGGGCCGAAGGCTACGTGGGCGATCTGGCAATTCTGGTTCACAAGTTGAAGGACATGGAAAACCTTGATGCCCTGTTCGCGGTGATAAGAATGGATGATCGCATTCATCTGATTTCTCGCAGCAGTCTGGAGGAAGTTAATGCCGGGGAAATTGCAGCGGAATTTGGGGGCGGGGGGCATGCCACCGCGGCCAGCGCGAATATCAGGGACATGACGCTGTATCAGGCGCGAGACAAGCTGATTGCACTTCTTCATGAAAAAGTTCGACCAAAACGTACGGCCGCTGAAATTATGAGTCGGCCGGTCATCACAGTGGGACCTGATCGTACGATAGGGGAAGCTGGAGAATTTTTGAGCCGTTACCAGGTCAGTTCTCTGCCGGTCGTGGACGATGGCTTCATTTTGGGGATACTGGATCGCAATTCGGTCGAAAAGGCCCGACATCACGGTTTGGAGGAAGCGCGAGTCTCCGAATACATGAACCCGGCATTAGTCTTCGTGACACCGGAACAGTCTATAGAGCAGGTTACGCGTACTATTGTGGAGAGCCGGCAACGGCTGGTTCCGGTGGTCGAGGACGGCAAAGTTGTTGGAGTGATCAGCAGGAGCGACCTTTTGGAGCACATGAAGCTCCCGCGGCGCAGCGATTCGGCGGGTCCCGACGAGTACCCTACCGGGCGAGTGCGCAGTCGGAGCGTGCGCAAGCTGATGGAGGAACTCCTGCCGGAACACATACTCACAATCTTCCGACGCGCCGGAGAAGTCGCAGAACGCCGGGGAGAAGAAGTCTATCTGGTGGGCGGCGCGGTGAGGGACCTGCTGCTGAGAAACCAGAATCTGGACATTGATCTGGTCGTCGAGGGCGTAGGTATCCGCTTTGCCAAGGAATTGGCTGAAGGTTCTCCCGGCTGTCGAGTAAGGGGACACGAAAAGTTCGGTACGGCAGTGCTGCTTTTTCCGGAGGGATTCAAGATAGACATAGCGACCGCCAGACACGAATATTATTCCAGACCGGGCGCGCTCCCCACTGTTGAAACCAGTTCTATCAAGCGAGATCTCTACCGTAGAGACTTTACCATGAACACGCTGGCGGTAAGCCTCAACACCGGGTCCTTTGGACAGTTGATAGACTTCTTTGGCGGCGCCAGAGACATTAAGGAGAAGGTGATCAGGGTGCTGCACAATTTGGCTTTCGTCGAAGACCCGACGAGGATATTGCGAGCGGTCCGTTTCAGTAGTCGTTTCTCCTTTGCCATCAGCAAGCATACGCTTGCCCTTATGAAGAGCGCCGTTAAGATGAAGATGTTCGACAAAGTCGTGGGCAAACGCCTACTGAACGAATTGATTCATATCCTTAATGAAAATAATCCGTTATCGGCGGTGAACCTGATGGCGGGATACGGCATCCCTCAGGCTTTGCACCCTGCGCTCGGCGTCACGGCTCGCACATTAGAACTCCTGGAATCTATCTCAAGCGTGCTTTCCTGGTGGAAATACCTTTTCGTAAAGGATGATGTGGAAACTTGGGTTGTGTACTTCCTGGGACTTGTAGAAACACTGGATGACGACGAGTTCAAAGATGTCATGAAGCGGTTCTCGGTCATTCGGCCTAAACTGAAAGATCTGGGAAAAGAACGAATGGAGCTACACCGCGTGCTGGCTCTCTTTTCGCGTGATCAGTTGGATCGCCCGAGCCGTGTTGCCGCATCGCTGAGTCACTTCAGCATTGAGGCGCTTCTATTCATGATGGCAAGGACTACTCGCGAAGAAACACGAATGGCAATTTCCGAATACATAACTACTTTGAGGCACGTGAAGCCTCTGCTGACCGGAAAGGACCTCATAGCCATGGGGTACAAGCCGGGTCCTTTGTTCGGCAAGATTCTCGCCGGTCTCCGAGAGGCGCGACTCGACGGCAAAGTAGTCAGCAGACAAGACGAAGTAAAGCTCGTGCGAACGACGTTCCTTCCCGAGAGGCAGGAACGTGTGCGATTAACCAGATAAACTGCATCGGATCCGGAGGCTTTGATGAACGGTGGCAGCCGCAAGCAAGTGAAACTGTTTGATATTACTCTCCGTGATGGCTCCCAAAGCAAGGTGGCTACACGCATCAAGCTGGAAGACCTGCTCAAGATCGCCACAAAGCTCGCAGACACCGGAATTTATGGCGCTGAAACCTGGGGTGGCGCCACTTTCGATGTTTGTGTGCGGTACCTGCGGGAGGACCCGTGGGAGAGGGCTCGCCGACTCAAGGAGGCAATGCCCAAAGTCAAAAGCATGATGCTCATCCGCGGACAGAATCTCGTGGCATACACCAACTTCTCTGATGATGTGGTTTTCAAATTCGTGCATGCCGCCGCTCGCAATGGGATAGACATTTTCCGCATATTCGATGCGCTCGATGATGTGAGAAACCACGAAGCCGTGATAAAAGCGATTAAAGAGGTAGGCAAAATAGCCGAGGGAGCGGTCTGCTACACAATAAGCCCGGTTCACACTATCGAAAAGTTCGTATCCAAGGCCAAACAACTCGAAGACAAAGGTGTAGATCAAATCGCCATCAAAGACATGGCCGGTCTCATCGATCCGCATACTACCTTTGAGCTCATATCAAGTCTCAAGAAAGCAGTGGACGTGCCCATACACCTCCACACGCACGACAACTGCGGCATGGGCATGATGTCGGCTCTAAAAGCCGTGGAAGCGGGCGCGGAGATGATTGACTCCGTGCTCAGCCCGTTTTCGGGCGGCACAGGTCATCCATGCACCGAGTCGCTGGTTTATGCGCTGGAGCAATTCGGGTACGAAACTGGCTGCGATCTGGCGAAACTCACGGAGGCAGCGGAGGAAGCCAAGGCCGTAAGAGCTCTGTATAAAGAGTTCGAGGCGCCGTACAGCGGGGTAGACTGTAGAATGCTGATCACACAGATCCCGGGCGGCGTTATGTCCAACCTCAGTAGCCAGTTGAGGCAGCAAAATGCCTTGGACAGGTTGGAAGAGATCATAAAAGAAATACCCAGGGTCAGAGAGGACTTGGGATATATACCGCTTGTGACGCCCACCTCGCAGATAGTTGTTTCGCAGGCGACTTTCAATGTCTTGCTGGGGCGTTACAAGATAATCGCAAATCACACGGCAAATCTTCTCAGAGGCATGTACGGCGAAACGCCCGCTCCCGTGAACAAGGAGCTTCAAGACAGGGTCCTCAAAGGCGAAGATCCTATTTCCGTGCGGCCGGCGGAATTACTCGAACCCATGTGGCCGGAACTGGAACGGAAATTTCCCGGACTGAGTGATGAAGATTTGCTCATACATGCCATCTTTCCACATGAGGCGCCTGGATATTTCGAAGAAAAGGCGAAAAATACGGGATAAACCGGTAGTGGGACCGGCATCCTGCCGGTCCGATTAGCTTTTTTCTTGTTCCCAGGCTCCAGCCTGAGAACGCGTAACGGGGAGGCTTCAGCCTCCACGAAATCGGGGAGACGCTATGGCAGATACCATTCCGCTGCAAGATCGCTTGAATCCGGACGCCGAAATTCGTCACTGCTATGGATGCGGTGCAGACAACGCGAAGGGACTGCAACTGAAAAGTTTCTTCGACGGAGAGGAAGGCATCAGCACGTGGCATGCTCAGGAGCATCATTGTTCGTACCCGGGGTTTCTTAACGGAGGGATCGCCACCACTCTTATTGATTGCCATTCCGCATGGACAGCGTTCGCCGCGGAATGCCGCGATAGAGGCATTGACATGGAACGGGGGGCCGATCTTCCCACCGGGTGGACCCGTGCAATAAAGGTTGAGTTCTTGAAACCTGCTCGCCTGGACGCAGAAGTAACCTTGCGAGCCAAAGTGACCAAGAAAGGCCGCACAAGCCGTACCATCGCTTGCTCAGTCTATTCCGACGGTGACGAATGCATTCGCGGAGAGGTCATAATGGTGATGATAGCTGGCTCGGACGCGGTGAAGGACGGATAAAGAACGGAGTCTGGGAACAATGTGAAAGACTTTCGAATTCTTGTGTCGCTAATCCGGAAAGTTCTTTTTCAAAAGCTTCGACACATTTTCGCCTAGGATTCCGTTTCGGACGCTTTCATCAAGATCGGTCTTTTCAAGGTCTCGAAGATACCGGGAGAGGGGAAGCAGAGGGAAATCGCTTCCGAAGAGGACCTTTTCAGGCCCCATGATTCGGGAGGCTATTTCGAATACTCTGAAATCGTAAAGATAGGGAGTAGCCGCAGTATCCAGATATGTGCGGGCAAGTATTCTGCTTACCTCCGGCATCAGCCCGTAGAAGAAGATCCCCCCGCCGAAATGAGCAAGAATAAAATTCAGATCAGGATGCCCATTTATGGCCTGCAACAAGCCCTGAAAATTCACTGAGATCTTGCCGGGATACTGATGTCCTACGGGCTCATTCACGTGAATCATCACCGGGATCCCAGCCTTTTGGGCCAGATCCAGACACGGGGAGATAGTCTCGAAGTTTTCCTGGTTCCAGCCTCCATAATACATTGCCAACTCGCCTATGCCCGCAAAGCCGGCAGCAATCGTCCTCTCGGTCTCAAGATAGTCGTCCTCGCTTGCCTTCGGAGACAGCACGGCAAAGGGGATAATTCTGCCCGGGTATCTCTGGTGAAAATCCCATATTTCATCGTTGTTTTGTCGAACAAGGTCGTGATCCATCCACGGAAATCCGAACACCACCGCCCGGTCGATACCTGAACCATCCAGATACTCGATGATCTCGGCCTCGGAGGCCAATTTGGCTTTTTTAGAGGAATAGAGCGACGCGAACGCAGGATCGAGGTGAACAAAACGCGCCCTGTCATGTTGAACTGCGCGAGGCAATAAGTGAACGTGACAATCAACGATCATCCGCGATGCTCTCCCAAAGGATGGAACCCAAACCCGGCTTGACAAGAGCCTGAGAGTACTTAATTATTCAACAGCACAAATACCGGCTGTTTCTGATATTTGACAGTATGATTATCACATTTCTGAAATACATGTGTCACTTGCAGTTCACTTTTCTTCAGTCTCCTTGCATTCGTAGGAGTCCCTAAGATGGCGGGCGCTGATTTTTATTCGGTTCTCGGCGTCAAGAAAGACGCAACAACGGACCAAATCAAAAAGGCTTACCGCAAGCTTGCCAGGAAGTATCATCCTGATGTCAACCCTGGAAACAAAGATGCGGAAGAGCAGTTCAAACGCGTGTCCCAAGCGCATGAAGTGCTGTCGGACACGGAAAAGAGAAAGATATACGATGAATTCGGCGAAGAGGGTCTGAGGGCCGGTTTTGACGCGGAGACCGCTCGTCAGTACCGTGAGTGGCAGCAAGCCGGGGGAGGCCCAGGAGGGGCCGGCGGGCAGACATTCTATTATGATTTCTCTCCCGGCCAAGGCGGGCAGCGGTACTCCGGCTTTGAGGACATCTTCAGCGAACTTTTCGGTGCCGGCGGACGCGCCGCCCCGAAAGGACCGACAAGGGGACGTGACATCGAGAGCAGCCTGGAAGTGGATTTCCTCACTGCTATCAAGGGCGCCACAACCCGAGTTACTATCCAGAAGGTAGGGCCGTGCCCACAATGTGGCGGAGAGGGCCGCATTTACTCGTCTCCGGACTCGGTGTGCAAAACGTGTAAGGGTACCGGACAAACCCGAGTGGCACGAGGGCCGGTTAATTTCAATCAGACCTGTCCGGAATGCGGCGGTACCGGACGGGCCGGCGAGATATGCAGCAAGTGCCGCGGCTCCGGAACGGTGCCGGTCTCGGAAACCATTGACGTCAATATTCCCGCAGGGGTAAGCGATGGTTCCAAGATCAGGCTCGCAGGTAAAGGAGAGCCCGGCAAGCAAGGAGGTCCTCCCGGTGACCTCATCATAATCACGCGGGTTGGGCCGCATCCCGTCTTCAAAAGAGACGGTGATACTCTCAGCATCGATCTTCCGGTAACCGTAAGCGAAGCGATGAACGGCGCGGAGGTGATGGTTCCCACTCCTAGTGGGTCGGTGCATTTGAAAATACCTCCGGGCACCAGATCGGGTCGACGTCTCAGGCTCAAAGGGAAAGGCGTGCCAAACCTGAAAACCAAAGTCCAGGGCGATATGTATGTTACTGTGAGGATCCAGATTCCACACACTGACAACCCCGAAGCCCTCAATGCGGCCAAGAGTCTGGATCGTTATTATGAAGGTGACATACGTGAAGAGATTCGCTTATAACGAATGCCGAAAGACAGGAACAGGTAGATCTGTGAACGACGACGCGATTTGCCGGCCGATAGCAGGCTCGATTCTTAATCGGAGAAAAGCAGTTTCAGGAAAACGTCATGGCTCAAGATTATTATTATAGGAAAGAAATCATCGAGATTTTTGAATGTGACGAGAACTTCCTTGACGAGCTTGAAGCTGAGGACTTGGTGCACTCCGTGGAAAGGGCGTCAGGTAAGGAACGGGTTTTTCCCGTAGATCAGGTGGAGCGCATACGAATAATTAACAATCTGATGCGCGACCTGGAAGTGAATCTGGCCGGAGTTGAGGTGATCCTGGCGATGCGGGAAAATATGATACTCATGCAGAGACAATTTCAGGAGATTCTTGAAATCTTGGTTCGTGAGCTGAAAGGACGATTTCCTGAGTAGGGATCGAGTATTCTGATCGTTGTTTGGAGAACCCGGAGAATGCCGGATTCACCATAACCAAGTGAATGGGAAATTCTCGAAAGGGCCGTAACATCCATTCGATTCGTTCGTCCATGTACCGCTTCATGCGGTCCAGTTATGTTCGATGGCCTTCTGCAGCAGCGCTGTTCCTCTTAGTCATCCTATCGTTGCTCGATGCCTCCACGTCGCCGGCCGCACAGACTGCACCGTCCGTGTTGAAAGAAATTCGGGCGCAGAGTGACCCTATCCGCCGGATTGAACTCTTGGATGAGGCACTAAAAGATGCCTCCATCAAGGGCGAGGCCCTGTCCACGCTGCACTTTGAACGTGCACTGGCATACAGAGAAATCAAAGATTATTTTCGAGCTGTTGAAGACTTCGACCATTCGTTGGCTTACACGCAGAGAATAGTGCCAATCCTAATCGAGAAGGCCCACTGTTTGATTCTGCTGGAACAACTCGATGAAGCTTCACAAATGTTAGAGGTAGTGCTTTCGAGCAACCCGGGAATGGCGAAAGCCTACGTTCTCAAAGGCATGATCAACGAAAAAGAAGGTTTTCTATCCAAAGCGGAAGATGAGTACACCAGAGCCCTGCATTACGAGCCACATTCAATCATGGCACTGGAAATGAGGGCAAGGTTGCAGCTTCGAGAAGGAAAACCGAGGAAAGCACTTGAGGATAGCAACGCATTGAGCCGACTGGCCCCGGAAAATCCGGAGACATTTCTCACGCGGGCCCGGATTAACGTCAAACTCAAGGATTACAGCGCGGCCCTAACAGATTACCGGCGAGTCGAAGCCATGATGCCGGGTGACGACCAAGTGCTTGAGGAAAAGGCGCTGTTGTTCTTTAAGATGAATGAGCCCGGTAAGGCACTGGAAGCGTTGTCCGGCTATGCCGTCAAACATTCCGGCGAGGTGGGCCTTCTGGTGCTCCAGGCGAGGGCCCATATACTACTGAAAAATTACGTCGAGGCGGACCGAATCCTCGAACTGGCCCTTTCCAAGAACCCTATGCATGCTCCGGCCCACTTGTACAGAGGTGTGGTGTATGCGCGCAATCAGGAGGCTGAGCAGGCATTGAGGAGTCTGAATCGGGCCATAGAATTAGATCCCGCTTTGGTTGAAGCTTACAAGGAAAGGGCCCGGACATTCATGGAAATAAATGAACAAGTGCGGGCAGCATCAGACCTGACAACTGCGGCTGAGCTTGATCCGGCCGATGGCGAAATTTTGGCTCTGCGAGGCCTGACGTTCATGGCTCGCATGCTTTACGATGCAGCAATAGCGGATTTTACTAAGGCGTTGGAGTCGTTGTCCGGTGATCCGCGCATACTCTATGATCGGGCAACTGCCTATTTGCAGGCAGACGAACAGCATCTGGCCCTGGCCGATCTCGTGTCCATCCTCCGTTCCAAGCCTGATGCGGCTCGGGCCCTCAGCCTCCGCGGGGTTGCCCGCTTTAATCTCGGCCAAATGTCCCAGGCACGGGAAGATTTCCAAAAAGCCGTGGCCTTGTCGCCAAACGATGCATTGGTCTGGAACAACAAAGGATTTTTTCACTATAAGATGCAAGAGCTCGATACGGCCCTGGATTGCTACAAACGGGCGCTCAAACTGAACCCGAGCTACCGCGAAGCTCAATACAATTTGAATTTGGCACTCCAAAAAAAGGATGCCCCTGAAACAGCAGAGATCAGCTCAAATCCTGGCGACAGCTCATTTGTTTCTCGGGAAATGCAGACCCGGAAAGATAACTGATGACAAAAAAGCGCTATCTGGGCATTCTGGCCGACATGGACGGGACGGTAAACAGGGGAAATCTCCTGATTGATGGGGTCCAAGAGGTCTACAAGTCCCTATCAGAAAAAGGCGTCGCCTGGTTGTTCCTTTCCAATAACGCGAAAGCCCCAGCGGCCGATCTGGCTGGGAAGTTGACTGGCCTCGGGTTGGACGTGACCCCAAGCCAGGTGGTGAACTCGGCCTCGGCGTTGATTAGAACTCTGAAGAAGGATTATCGGGGAGCCCGTATCATGGTGGTGGGTGAACCCAAGCTGATTCATGCAGTTCAAGAAGCCGGGTCATTCATTGAGTCCGACCCGATGAAGACGAACATAGTGGTCGTCGCTCTGGATACAGGATTGACATACGAGAAGATCAAGCTTGCCCATATAGCCATAAGCCATGGCGCGCAATTTTGGGCCACCAATCTTGACCCCATTTTTCCCGTTCCTGGGGGTTTTCAGCCCGGAGCGGGAAGTGTGGTGGCTTCCATTGCCACAGCAGTGGGCCGTCCGCCTGACCGGGTTTTCGGTAAGCCAGCCACCGACATGGCGATTCTGGCGCTCGAACTGCTACAACTTTCCAAAGACTCTTGCTTGGTAGTGGGTGATCGGATGGACACGGACATCCTTTTTGCTAAAAACGCGGGGATGGATTCGGCGCTGGTTCTTACAGGCGCGACATCTCGTCCCGATCTGGCGAAATATGATTATTCACCGGATTATGTTTTCGATAGCATTGCGGACATCGAAACTTTTTTTGACTGAACGTCCTTTTCGATACGTGAGAAACGGAGGCCTTCTCTAATGAATGAGGTTGAGAAACTCTACGAAATGCTAAAGAAGGTCCAGGAGCCGAAAGGCTACTTTTTTAACAAAGATAAACAGAAGGTATTTGAACTCCTTGAGGGGCTTATTACTAACAGGCGGCGTTATGGATACATGTCCTGCCCTTGCAGGCTAGCCGCCAATAATCGTGAGCATGATAAGGACATCATCTGCCCCTGCATATACTCGGTACCCGATGTGGCCGAGTATGGTGCGTGCTACTGTGAACTCTATGTCTCGAAGGAGTGGAACGAGGGCAAAATCCCACACCAGTACGTCCCCGAACGACGTCCACCGGAAAAATTCATCTTTTGAAAGTGGATCAGTGCCTCCCATCTCGTTCCCAGGCTCCAGCCTGGGAACGGGAAAAAGTCCTGCCCGCTCGCCCCACTTCAAAACCTATTTCTGCGAGCAGTAAGTCTTGAAGCGCTCTCCCACCTTTTTCCAATCGATGATCTTGGCGAAGTTGTCAACGTATTCGGGTCTTCGGTTCTGATACTTGAGATAGTATGCGTGTTCCCAGACATCGCAGACCATGAGAGGCATTGCGCCCCAACTGGTAAGGTTCTGGTGTTTCTCCGATTGCATGATGACCAAGCGCTTGCTGAAGGGCTCCCACGCAAGTATGCCCCAGCCGGAGCCTTCAACGGCTTTGGACGCGGCCGCAAACTGTTTCCAAAAAGCGGCGAAGGAACCGAAATCTCTTTTGATGAGATCGGCCATCACTCCGTCAGGTTCTCCTCCTGCCTTGGGCCCAATTGTGTCAAAATAGATCCAATGGAGAACCACCCCCGACCCGTTGAAGGCCAGATCTCGGCTGACTGCTTTGATCGTATCGAAATTCCCCGCTGCTCTGGCCTTTTCCAACTGTTCAAGAGCAGAGTTGAGGCCCTGCACGTAAGCGGCAAAATGTTTGGTGTAGTGAATGTTCACCGTCTCTTTGTCGATCACAGGCTCAAGCGCGTCATCGGGATAAGAAAGTGGCGGCAACTTGTGCATAAATGCAGGAGCTCCCTCCTTGGAGGATTGCGCAAAAGCAGCCGAACCGACCAAACTGGAGATAGCGCCCAGAGTTGCGACGGCGCCCGCCCCGAAAATTACTTCACGCCTACTAAGATCATTTTCCATCGAATCATTCCTTTCTGTGGGTTCGATCTGTCACTCCGTTAAATGCTTGGCCGCAAAACCATGTAAATGCATACGTGATGTAACGGGGGAGCTTCGAGAACCGCCTTGATTTTGGGCGGTTCACGAACCGCCCCCACGAATATTCTTTTCTCCCGTTGAGGTTTTGCAACCAGTCGCAGAAATGATCTTCGGAAGGTTCGCATTTTGTGAGACAAAAACCGGCTGTATGTCATGAAAGCCCCCCAAGCCATTCGCCATATTCTTAATGGTCCATTGACCGTATTCAAAGTTCCCAGGGAATTTCGCTGTTGAGTTCAATTTCCTGTGGTGTTAGACGGACGTCATAGGCTTGTATCTCGACGAGGTTTTGAGCCGCGCATCGGAGTTCAGCGCCATAAGCTGGATCTATATGATCTGCCGGTCTGAACACTCTTGCGTCGGCTCGCTGTATGAGAAAGAAAATTACCGCACGGCGCCCAAGCGTCACTTGACGCTGAAGTTCAATAAGGTGTCTTCTGCCACGAGTGGTCACAGCGTCAGGAAAATAGGCAACGCCGTCCTCGACCAGCGTGCAGCTTTTGATTTCAACGAAGCAGAGTTCGCCGCCTGACGCTTCCAGGAGAAGGTCCAATCGAGAGTTCTCAGAGCATTGCACCTCGCTTCTCAGCAAATGGTACTCGGATAGCGACCGTACTGACCTACTGGTAATGGCTTTACTCACCAGCCGGTTTGCGATCAATGTGTTAACACATACGAGAGAACCCGGCGTTTCAATCAATTCCCAAGTATACGGGTACCTTCTACGTGGGTTTTCACTGCGGGAAAGGAATACTTTTCCACCGGGTTCCAGGCATCCGCGCATGCTCCCGGAATTAGGGCAATGAGCCGTGATGATTCGACCGTCCCTTAGACGGATCTCGGCCAGAAAACGCTTGTATCTTCGGACGAGTGTGCCTCGGATGAGCTTCGTCCACCGGATACCGGCAGATACGTCTTGGGTGGATTCTTTGGCAGGGGAGTGACGCAAGGTAATCCCATATTTCCAATGATGACCGGTGTTATCTCCATTCTATCTTAGCTTCATTTCTGAAAGGCAATCGGTGATATTTGTTTCGTGCATGACCGACCATCATCGCTCCGAAGCACTGGTGGCCTTCCGGCAGAGAAAGAGCGGCCTGCAAAGGCTCATAGAAATTGGCCGCGGCATTAAAGTAACCTGCCCAACAAGCGCCCAGTCCGAAACTATAAGCGGCCAGTTCCAGATAAGTGAGTGCAATGGTGCAGGCCGATAGGGCCGATGGTAAGGCTGAAGGTCCATGCGCAACCAAGAGATGCGGCGCACCCCGAAGAATTCTATCTATACCGCTTTCCCACACTTGAATCACTCGATCAAAATGCATCTCGCGGGCAACAGGCACATTGTTTGAGAGCATCAAACGCATCCACTCAATGACGAGACCGGAAAGCCGATTCAACTCGGCCCTTTCCAGTATCACCAACCAGTGCACCGGCTGCCAGTTGTGGGCAGAGGGCGCATATCGCGCAACATCCAGAAGGGCTGTGAGGATCTCCCTATCGACTGGCTTGTCTTTGTAAACGCGAGCGGACCTCCGAGATCGGAGAAAATAGTTTACCTGCTCTTGAGTAGGCATCAGGTTCCGTTGCAACGGTTGGCACTGCTGCGACTCCATAGTCTCCAGTGACATGGCGCCATGCGGGCATACTGCCACGCAATGTCCGCAGTTAATACAGAATTCGGACCCACCGGCTGCGAGTTCAGGTAGAGAGGTTTTGTCCTTGAGGTCAATAATTCCCACCGGGCACTCACTCACACATAGCCCATCTCGTTTACACTTATCCGCATCGACGACCAGGAAGCTCAAATTATCGTCCTTTCATGCTCACACGCATTCTGTTCATCTTCTTTGGAGGTTGGCTCGCAAGGTTCGGTATGCTTATTTCAATTTGGATAGAGCGTCCCGTGCAGCATCTTGTTGCGCTTCTCTTTTGTTGCGACCTGTGCCCACACCGGCAACGTCCTTTCCCAAGTAGACAGCCACGGAAAAGGTCTTCTGGTGGTCTTTTCCCCATTGGTCTATCACTTGGTACGTAGGGGTAATTCCTAACTGCCCTTGGGCCTTTTCTTGGAGGAGACTCTTGGAGTCCTCAACAGCCTCTACGTTAGCGCTCCTCGCAACCAGCGTATAAAAATGTTTCTCCACTATTTCTTCCGCTCGTTCGAAGCCGCCGTCAAGATATATCGCGGCTATCAGCGCTTCCAGTGTGTCTGCAAGCACAGAATCACGATCTCGGCACCCTGAAAGCTCATCACCACGGCCCATTCTGATGAATTCCGCAAGGCGCAGGCGTCTCATGACGCGGGCCAGAGCCTTTTTGTTTACTATGCTGGCCCGCTTCTTCTGAAGTTCCCCTTCCTCCGCTTCAGGAAACTCCTGATAAAGCACGTTGGCAATTACCAGACCGAGGACCGCGTCTCCCAAGAATTCCAGACGTTCATTGTGCTCAGTGCATACGTCCCTATTTTCATGCCAGAAGCTTCGACGGGTCAACGCATTCACCAAGAAGGAAAGCTCGGTGAAATGATATCCGAGGGTCTTCTCCACTTCTTGGACCTGATCTTGATCAATACCGCATTTTAGAGCTTCGTCAGAGCACATGCCAATTCTTCTGTATAGGAGTGCGCCGTAAGATCATAATAGAGCGGCGTGATGGATACATAGCCCCTTTTGAGGGCCGTGATATCTATTCCTTCATCAGTCTGATCTTCAAGCGCTTGAGCCGCGAGCCAGTAATATCGATTTCCGCGAGGGTCCTCTCGCTGCTCTACCGACTCATTGAATTTTGAAAGACTTTGCCTGGTAAGTTTGAAGCCCCGCACCTTGTCAGGCGGCAGCGCGGGGATGTTCACATTGAGAGCCAGACCTGACGGCAAACCGTTGTTGAGGATCCAGCGGGCCAAGATCTCAATGTGAGGCAGGGCCCACTCGAAAGGTGGCTCCTTTGTCTTGTCCAATGACACCGCCATGGAAGGGACGCCCAAGATGGCGGCTTCTGTAGCAGCGGAGACAGTGCCCGAATAAAGAATGTTTATCCCAACATTCGCGCCGGGATTAATCCCTGAGATTACGAGATCCGGCGGACTGGTGAGAAGCGAGTTCATCGCAAGTTTCACGGAGTCAGCAGGCGTTCCGCTGATACCGTAACCGTAAAAGTCGCCGTCTCTGGTGATTTCATGCGCTCTTATGGGATCATAAAGAGTAATGGAATGTCCGACTGCGCTTTGTTCCGCTTCTGGCGCCACTATGCTTACTCGGCCCAATCTTTCCGAAACGATGCGCAGGTAACGAAGTCCTTCAGCGTGGATCCCGTCGTCATTAGTTAGCAAAATCAGCGGGTCAATGTCGTTCATGTTAATTCTTGGCAAGCAGCACGGACGCGATCAACACCTTTGACAATGATCTCTTCGCTGGTGGCGAACGAGAAACGGACATATTGATCGAATCCAAATGGTCCACCGGGGACGCATGCCACATGATGGCGATCCAGAAGATATTCGGCAAAATCAGTCGAGTTCGCGAGGCCGCTATTCCCTAGAAATGCCGAAATGTTGGCGAAAACGTAAAATGTTCCTTCAGGCCGCACTAGAGACATTCCCGGAATGTTCCGCAGTTGATCCACTATTAGGTCACGGCGGCGCTGGAAGACCTCTCTCATTTGCGCAACTTCCGTCTGCGGACCGGTCAATGCCTCAACTGCGGCTGCCTGCGCAGTGCTGCTCGGATTGGAAGTAGATTGGCTCTGGATATCCGTTGCAGCTCCTACTAGTTGAGCGTTTGTGCAGGCCAGGTAGCCGATCCGAAAACCCGCCATGGCGTATGTCTTGGATACCCCATTCACAGTAACCGTTCGGTCCTTCATGCCCGGCAGCGAAGCAAAAGGAATAAATTTCTTATTGTCATAAATAAGCTTGTCGTAAATTTCGTCGGAAACCACAAGCAGGTCGTGCTTGTCGGCCAAGGCCGCAAGCCTCTCCATTACCCCTGGAGGATATAATACTCCGCTAGGATTAGCCGGGGAATTGATCTGCATAGCCTTTGTGGACCGAGTGATAAGAGAAGCGACTTCGTCTGGGTCCGGGACAAACTGATTCTCCTCTGTGCTTGGCACGATAACCGGCTTTCCACCCGCGAGTGTCACGATTTCAGGATATGATACCCAATAGGGAGCAAAGATCAGGACCTCGTCTCCAGGGTCAAGGATCGCCTGAAAAGTGTTGTACAAGCTATGCTTGGCTCCGCACGACACCACGATCTGGTCGGGAGCATAGTCCAGTCCGTAATCTTCGGCGAATCTGTATGTTACTGCTTTCTTGAGTTCTGGTGTCCCTCCCACGGGAGTATAAAACGTTTCACCTCGGTCCAGCGATCTCTTGGCAGCATCCCGAATACGTTGTGGGGCGGGACAGTCCGGTTCGCCGGCTCCGAATCCGACCACATCAACGCCTTGATTCTTGAGTTCCTTTTCTTTGGCCGAGATGGCCAACGTTGCCGATGGCTTCAATTGCAGGGCTTTTTCGGATAAAATCCTTTTCATTTAGCGTCCTTACATCTTGAATTACATTTTGAATTGTTGATGTCTGGAAACTTCTTCCTTAGCACCCCCAACACATATTCAGGCACCAGTCCTTCCGGTGATCCGCCCGCCACCAAGGTTGCCTTAATGATTCTGGAGCTGACATAAAGATATCGATGAGCAGTCATCAGGAAGAATGTCTCTATTCTTCTACTCAGCTTACGATTCATCAGAGCGAGCTGGAACTCGTATTCAAAATCCGAGACTGCCCTGAGTCCCCTGATAATGGCCCGTGCCCTGCGTCTCTCCGCATACCTGACCAGGAGTCCATCGAATGAGTCACATTCTATGCGAGAATCATTTCGGATGCTGTTCCTGATCATATCCATGCGCTCGTCCACGGTGAATATGGTGTCCTTCTCGGGGTTTGCGCCGAGGGCCACGATGATATGGTCAAATGTTCCAAGTGCTCGTCGGATTATTTCCAAGTGACCATTATGAAACGGATCGAACGTACCCGGATAAACCGCAATCTTCTTAGCCATGTCCTCCCTTCCCGGTTACAGCAAAACGTTCAAGGTGGTCGCCGGGATCTCATGTAAGACCCATCCTGGTTTCAGGATGCATGGTGGTCGCCGGCGTTTACGTCAAGACCGAACATTTCCACGATTGTGTCGCCGTACTGCCTCGAAAGTTTCTTATGGAGCACATCCGGTAAAGGCGATTCAGGAGTGTGTGTCCCTCTTTCCACGACCAACACCCCGTCGGTCGCCAGTAAAGATATCAGAGCAGGATCGTTCGCAACACGCGCGATCCATTCCGTCGCGTACGGGGGATCTAGATAAATGATCTTGAATCTGTCCGCTGATCGAGCCAATTTTTTCAGGGCACGAGGCGCGTCCAAGACCAGGACATTAATGCGGTCCTCGACTCCCAGCGTCTTTGCCGTTTCGATTACCATCATGGCGGCTTTTCTGTCTCTATCGACAAAAACGGCAGACGCGGCTCCCCTGCTCAGCGCCTCGAACCCGAAAGCCCCCGTTCCTGCGAACAGCTCTAGAATTCGTGCACCCTCTACGACGGGCCCGAGAATGTTAAAGATAGCCTGCCTGACCCTATCAGTGGTAGGGCGGATCGCCTTGCTCCGAAGCCCGGCCAGACGAATCCCTTTGAAGCGGCCTGCAATGATTCTCATGTCCCGAACATTTTTATATACACCGACTCAGCGCGTCATTCAAGAGCCCAGTGTGCATATTCTCCAGTTTGGCCGCAGAGAGGCTCTCAGACCGAACATGGGTCCAATGCTTTTTTGGCCCTATTTTGGAATAGCCGGAGTATAATTCTAAATCAAGGAGGAATAGCAAATGCTAGCCGAAATCAGTGTCTTCCCTCTGGACAAAGGTGGCGAGGGATTGAGCCGCTATGTGGCCGAGGCCGTGCGCGCTATCGAAAGCAGCGGTCTCGATTTTGAAGTGCATGCTCTAGGAACGCTCATTGAGGGACCGACCGACAAGGTCTTCGAGGTCATTCGACAATGCCATGAGCTTGTAGCGGCCCACAGTAACCGCGTCGTGACCTACGTCAGGATCGATGACAGAAAATGGGTCCACAGCGCGATACGGAGCAAGGTCAGATCGGTAGAGGAAAAGCTCGGCCGGGAATTTGGGAAGAAGTGACCGCACTTGACTCTTGACCATGCATTCCACTGATAATGAAATTCTGGAAATTGTCGATTACGAAGACAACGTAATCGGGACCGCGTGCCGTGCGGAAATACATAAGCAAGGCCTAATGCACAGGGCCGTGCACATCTTCTTGTTTAACAAGGCGGGAGAAGTCTATGTGCAGAGGCGTTCCCAGTCTAAAGATAGACATCCCGGGAAGTTGGACTCCTCTGCGGCAGGGCACGTCGAGCCCGGAGAAACGTACCATTGCACCGCGGTAAGAGAACTCCGTGAAGAGATCGGTATCGACGCGGAGGTCAAAGAGATCTTCAGAGTTGGCGCCTCCCAAATAACCGACAACGAGCATGTGGCGCTGTTCCGATCCTTGACGGATCAGGAGCCGGTCCCTAATCCGGATGAAGTGCAATGGGGAAAATTTATCGAACCCGAAAAATTGACTCAGATGATGAATAAGACGCCGGAAGAATTCGTGCCTGCGTTCATCTTCCTCTGGTCGGAATTCACGAGGATGCAAACATGAGGGTTGTTTGCCAGAGGGTGTTGCAGTCCAGTGTCAGTGTCGACGGAAAAGTGGTCGGCCGTATCGGTCCAGGGATGCTGGTTCTTTTGGCTGCCGCGCGCGGGGACGGCCCTGAACAGGTCCGTTGGATGACTGACAAGATTGCAGGATTAAGGATCTTTCCGGACACCCAGGGCAAGATGAATCTAAGCGTCGCGGAGATTCGCGGGGAAATCCTGGTGGTCTCTCAGTTCACCCTTTATGGAGACTGTCGAAAGGGCAAGCGGCCTTCTTATTCATCAGCCGCTCCGCCCGAGGAGGCCGAGGTCCTGTACCGCAGCTTTATACACGCCCTCCGGGATTTGGGTAACCCAGTCCAGGAGGGCGTATTCGGCGCCATGATGCACGTCGAGCTGGTGAATGACGGCCCGGTCACGCTCATCATTGATTCACCTTAACAGGAAAGCTCTAGATCGATCCGTTGCGGATCAAAACAGATACACCTTGAAAGCACTCCGGTTCCGGTGAAAAGTCTTTTTCAATCATGGCATACGCACTATGATTGTGAATAGATTCGAAGTTTTCCGCCTCAATGCGATACCATGGAAAGTTATTCTTCTCCCGAAGGCGTGAGACAGCCGATCGAACCACATCCTCCACAAACATAGGGTTGTCATAGGCCCTTTCGGTAACATATTTTTCATCCGGCCTCTTGAGCAGAGAATACACCTCTGAACTGACCGAAGACTCGACCACTTCGATTATTTCTTCAATCCAGAAAAATCTCTTGAACCTCAGTTGGACACGCACAACACCCCTCTGATTGTGAGCGCCGTACTCGGATATTTCTTTCGAGCAGGGGCAAACCGTGGTTACAGGAACTTCCACGCCAACAATGAGATCGAACCTGTCTGCGAGCGATCCCCGCATGAAGCAGGTATAGGACATCAGCCCAGGGGTGTTCGTGATCGGCGCGCTCTTTTCCACGAAATATGGAAATTCCACATTCATGTGAGCACTCCTGGCATTGAGTTTCTTTTTGGTTTTTTCAAGGATCTCCTGGAATTTTTCCATGGAAACTTCGCCGCGGAACTCGTTGAGCACCTCTATAAAACGGCTCATGTGGGTGCCCTTAAAGTCGTGAGGCAGATTCACGAAAAGATCAAACACCCCAACCGTGTGCTGGAATCCTTTCGCTCGGTCCTTGACTGAAATGGGATAACGCAAACCCTTCACGCCCACCTTGTCTATCGGAATATTGCGTGCATCAGGTTGATTCTGGACATCAGGAATAGCCATCAATTCCACAGGGACCCTCCCTAACAAAAAAACGGATAGTAGTGAGTGATCCTCGACGGTAACAGTCAAAGTCGATTTCTGGCATCGGTGGCATCATTATACCAGATATAGGTCTGAACAGACTGTACCAATTACTCATCAGTTGCCAAAGTACGTAGCCCGTGCTGTTTCCGATTCCCAAACCGAAACGCTGTGGAGCGTACCACCATGATCGCCAAGTTCCGGAGAAATCTGCTCGAACAGGTATGCCGCAAGGTTCTCCGCAGACGGTTCGATTTTGTCAAACGGAGCTATTTCATTGAGGAAAGCATGATCAAGCTTTTCCAGTACGCGATTGGTGACTTGCTTTAAATCACCGAAGTCTATTATCATTCCGCCCGATTGAGGAGACTCGGCTCGGACAACGACATGCACCCTGTAATTATGTCCGTGCAAATGCTCACATTTTCCTTTATACTCTCTCAATCGATGAGCGGCGGAGAAGCCTGCAATAATTTCGACCTCGTACATGATAATGTTCTCCTGCTGTAAGCCATCTCTTGCTACTTAAAAATACTAAAGAATAAGGCAAACAACTCTAATCCATCAACCAAAACATAAAAAGCCATTGACAACATAGCCGAATTGGGAATATATCCAGACCCAGCTAACCGGAAATCCGCCCGGGGCTTCTATTTCCCAAGGAAACGCTTCCAAGGAGTTGTTGAATGTCGGCTTTCCGATTCGGAATTTCCCTTCTTATATTATCATATACTATCGGTCTGTGGGTTTTTCTTCCGGCTGATTCGGCTGCCGAGAACGTGATGCTCCGCAAAGCCGCCACTCCACCCGCACCACAAGCTATTCAGAATCACCGTCAGTCAGGACCTGGAGAGCCGGGGAACGCGAGCAAGAAAGGGAGGATCGGCCTATCTCCCGAGCCCTTCAAAACAGGACCGACGGAAAGTGCTCAAGAAGAGGCCACAGCACGCCAGAGCGCTTTTCCGGACCTTCGGAACCTGATTAAGAAAGTCAACCGATCTGTTGTGTCAATTCGTATGCTTGATTCGGGTTCGAGCTTCCCGTTGGGAAGCCTCGGACTCACGGGGGATTCAGGAGGAAAGGCTCTTGGGTACGGTTCAGGATTCCTTGTGTCCAGCAACGGGCACATCTTGACTAACGAACATGTATTGCGCAGCGGAACTCAAATAGAGGTCGAACTGCTCGGGGGAAGAAAATATTTGGCCACTCCCTTGGTTAAAGATGCCAAGAACGATCTGGCGCTTCTGAAAATCGATGTAAGCAACGCGCAGCCGGTGAAGATGGGTGACTCCGAGTCTGTCGAATTAGGTGAATGGGTGGTCGGGATCGGCAATCCTTATGGTATCGGTCAGTCGGTTATGATCGGTATTGTGAGCGCTCAGAAGAGGACAATTCCCGGGTCCGGGTACCCCCCGCTGATTCAGATCGATGCCGCGATGAATCTGGGCAACTCCGGAGGGCCGCTGTTCAATCTGGATGGCGAAGTGATCGGAATCAACACCATATTACTTTGGAAGAGTCAGGGCATAGGTTTTGCCACACCGATTAATGCGGCCAAGGATTTTCTGGAGCGACGGACTCATCCGCCGGTACGAGCTGCGGCCGCGTCGGGAACGACGCACATGGGTCCCGCTTCCGATATGCCTCGAACCCTCCCCGAGGCGTTCAACCCCTTTGATCCCCCCTGGAAGTTCCGGCGTTAACATATACAGACTTCGAGATAGGGCTTTACATGCCGAATACCAGGATATCGGACAGAACACGCGACCTGAAGGCTAAGCTCTTCAGGAGTCAGGTCCGTGTATGGGATAAGTTGTCCCAGAAGGAAAAGGGACAGGTACTCTCATTTGCGGAGGGGTATCTCGACTTCCTGAATCGCTGCAGAACCGAACGGATGGTAGTACGACATTTCGTTGAACGAGCATCTAAAGCCGGATTTCACGATGTCGATAATCGTAGACGACCGTCGTCGAAGCTGTTTCGAGTGATGAGAGGTAAAGCTTTGGCCGTCGCCGTGATTGGAAAGAAACCCATAACCCAAGGGTTCCGTCTGATCGCCTCGCACATAGACTGCCCTCGGTTGGACCTGAAGCCAAATCCTCTATACGAGGATATGGGCTTGGCTCTGCTAAAAACCCAATATTACGGCGGCGTAAAAAAATACCAGTGGGTCTCTCGGCCCCTGGCGCTTTGCGGGACGATTTCTCGCGGGGATGGGTCCGTCGTGGATGTGGAGATGGGGCTGAAACCGGATGAACCGGTTTTCACTATTCCTGATCTCTTGCCTCACCTTGCTCGCAAACAGATGGAGCAGAAGGCGTCGGAATTTATTCCCGGCGAAAGCCTCAACTTGATTGTGGGCAGCACACCTTATAGCAGCGAAGAGACTGACGAGCGGGTGAAGCTGAAGGTCCTGGAACTGCTCCAACGAAAATACAACATCACCGAAGAAGATTTCATAAGTGCCGAAATTCAGGTCATCCCTGCCGAGCCGGCCAGAGATGCGGGCATGGATAGGGGCCTCATCGCCGGGTACGGGCAGGACGACCGGGCCTGCGCGTACGCCTGCTTCACAGCGCTGCTGGACACTGTTAATTCCGAGCACACGGCGATTGCAATTTTCTTCGACAAAGAAGAAATAGGCAGCGAAGGCAACACCAGTGCCCAATCCCGATTTCTGGAGATGTTCCTGGCTGACCTGATGGAAAACACAGGCACCGAGCCGTCTTCCGGAAATCTCCAGAAGGCGTTTTTCTGCGGTAGGGCCCTGTCCGCGGATGTGGCTGCGGCAATTGATCCGACGTACGCGGATGTTTACGAAAAGCGTAACGATGCCAAGCTCGGTTACGGAATAGCGCTGAAAAAGTACACCGGGCGTGGAGGCAAATCGCAGGCCTCGGAAGCCAATGCTGAGTACACAGGCTGGGTGAGGCGACTGCTCAATTCCAAAGGTGTAGTCTGGCAAGCTGCGGTCCTTGGCAAAGTCGATGAAGGGGGCGGGGGGACCGTTGCGAAGTATTTGGCCAACATGGGGATGGAAACTATTGATTGCGGTCCGCCAATTCTGGGAATGCATTCACCGCTGGAAGTAAGCTCCAAAGATGACATCTGGATGTGTCACCGGGCCTTCAAAGCCTTTTTCGGCAGTTGACGCAAAAGCGTCAGAATCCAAATAATCATCCCCCAAGAATTCACTAACCTGAAAAGCTGAATTTCCTCCAAAACGCGTCATGCTCGCGGTTCCCGCGTACGGTCACAGACATATTTACCGCATCAGTAGCTGCATATTGCTATATGGGCATCCGTACAAAAATGGAAGAATTACCTTGAAAAAGTGATTGCCTTCAGGAATAAGAATACTGTAAAGTGAAAATCTGACTAAGGTTAATTTCTCGTAGTGGACCCTGTTCCACAGAACATGGGCAGTGAAGTTATTAAAGTTCCTCTCGTCTTCTAAAGCTTTTGGGCCGGTAAAACAGACTTTGGGCTGCCGGAGTGGTGTCACTTACCGGCGCACACTACTCACTCCGGAGTCAGCCTCTTGAAGGAGCTTCGGTCGTACGGAATAGAGGTGCGTGCTTTCAGTGGTTATTCCCGTTGTCTTGTTTTTCACGGGTGACCCGACCATCAGGGAGCGATTTTCGGACTGGATTCGCCCCATTAGACCCACGGTTCAGCAAAGGCCGGGGTAAGCCTTAAATTCAAGGAGGGCAACATGGCATTAGAGTGGCTACCGCGCGACAACAATCAGAGGAATCATATCCTGATCGGCAGCGAACACTGGGGTACAGAAGCCCCGTGCACCGTCTACGAGAAGCGGCCGTTGACTTCTCCGGACGGTAAGGAGATACCGGGCCTATACGTATCATGGATTCGCCTGAATAATCCCGCACAGTACAACTCGTATACGACTGAAATGGTCAAGGGCGTGATAGCGGGATTCAGCGCGGCCGGACAGGATCGCTCAGTCGTGGCCGCTGTTTTCACCGGCACCGGAGACAGGGCGTTCTGTACTGGTGGAAACACCAAAGAATACGCTGAGTACTATGCCAAGCGACCCGCTGAGTACGGCGAGTACATGGACCTGTTCAACGGCATGGTCGACTCGATCCTCATGTGCAAGAAGCCTGTCATCTGCCGCGCGAACGGCATGCGAGTCGCCGGCGGCCAAGAGATCGGCCTGGCGTGCGACATAACCATCTCGTCCGACACAGCGATTTACGGCCAGGCAGGACCGCGGCACGGTTCCGCGCCGGACGGAGGTTCTTCGGACTTCCTACCATGGTACCTGTCCATGGAAGACGCTATGTGGAACTGCGTGAGCTGCGAAATGTGGAGCGCGTACAAGATGAAGGCCAAGAACCTGATATCCAAGATTGTCCCTGTGCTCAAGCAGGGTGACAAGTGGGTACGCAATCCGGCGATTATCACCGACACCTACGTCCAGGACGGCGCTATAGTGTACGGCGAATTCAAGACCGGCGCAGCGGCCAAGGAAGCCAGGGAGCTCGCGAAAAGTCTGACCACGGATTTCGAGCTTCTGGACAAGGAAGTGAACAACATCGTCTGGACGTTCGCGAATCTGTTCCCAGGCTGCTTGATCAAGTCCATTGACGGCATCCGAGCCAAGAAGAAATTCTTCTGGGATACCATGAAGCTCCCCAACAGACACTGGCTGATGGCGAACATGGGCTATGAAGCGTTCTTGGGCTTCAATGCTTTCAACACCAAGAAGATCACCGACAAAGACGTCATCGACTTCTTGAAGTTCCGACAGCTTGTCGCAGATAGCAAACCTATGACTGAGGAGGCCTTTGCAGAGGTCCTTGGGAAGCCGAAAGCGTAATGTCAGATAGGGCGGGTCTCTAACCCGCGTTTGTCTCCTGGTAGGGGCGGGTTTGAAACCCGCCCCTACGTTGTCAGAGGGGGATCCGATGGAATACCGGTTGATCAAGTGTGAGAGCCATTTCAATAACGAAGTTTTCAAAATCGTTCTTAATGCGCCCAAGGCCAATGTGCTGGAAGCCGCAATGCTTGGGGAGATTTCTTCGGCACTGAGCGGCTTGGAGAAAGACAATAATGTGAAACTGGTGGTTTTCGAGGGTGAGGGCAAGCATTTTTCTTTCGGCGCAAGTGTGCCGGAGCATACCAAAGAAAATGCAGCGATGATGCTGAAGGCATTCCATGGCGTATTCTATCAGATGGTAAAGTTGGCTGTTCCGACAATGGCAATTGTGCGGGGTCAGTGTCTTGGGGGCGGCATGGAGCTGGCGCTGTTCTGCAATTTCATAGTTGCGGACCGAACAGCGGCATTTGGCCAACCTGAAATAGTCCTCGCCGTGTTCCCTCCGCCGGCTTCGGTAATTCTGCCCATGAAGGTGGGTCAGGCGTATGCGGATGATCTGGTCCTCTCCGGTAGATCCATTGATGGGATCGAAGCTCAGCGCATCGGCCTCGTGAATCTGCTCGCTGATGATGGTCAAGACGCCTGGGAGGCTGCCGTTTCATGGGTGCAAAAACACATACTTCCCAAGAGCGCATCCAGCCTAAGGTTCGCTAACAAGGCCGTTCGCACGGAATTTTTCCGCCGTATTTTAGAGGACCTTCCGCGGATGGAGTCCCTGTATTTGAAGGAACTCATGGAGAGCCACGATGCAAATGAAGGCATCAACGCATTCCTTGAGAAGCGCAAGCCCGAATGGAAGAATATGTGAAATCCGTCGCGGTCGAAATAGATCAGTTTTCGAAAGCTTTGAAGTAATCCAATACTTATACAGTAAAGGAATCAGTAGAGCTAGGCGTCACTACCTGTGTCATTGCGAACGTAGCGAAGCAATCTTCTGTACGGCGCGCATGGCATGCGCCCTTTCTTGTCCCGAGATTCACGGGATGCCCAAATGAGGGCGGACGCCGTCCGCCCCTACAAAAAGCAGGTCGCCATGCCGCGACATGCAGGATCGTCAGCTATCAATTTTGAGGTATTGCTCCTCACAATTCGTGATCACTGGAGTTGATCAACCACGGCGGGGATGAAGTCGTTTAGGTGTCCCTTACCGCTGGTCCGTAGGAGATTAGGACCCGGCCGACAGGGGAGTCGTCGCTCTTATCAAAAATTCTCCGACCTTTTCGGTAAAGGCAAGTCTTGTACAGGCTCTTCTCAGAGCGAAGTCTCACAACAAGTCTTTGATTAGGGCACCGGCCCATGTTTTCCAGCTCGCAGGGTTTTCCTTTTCCCTTATCCGGGCAAGGCTGTAGTACGTTGATCACTCGCCAGAGTTCTCCGGGCTCACAGAAGCGGTCCATCAACTCGTCGGAACAACCGGAGAACCTCAATCCGGTGAGATTGATCAGGACACCGCCGGTCCTTGCTCCCTTGAAAATGTTGATCCGGGAGTTACATCCGGGGCAAAGAATATACGATCTACCCAGAGGTATTCGTTCGTCAGGCAGTTGACAAACCGTACCACATTTCACGCACGTCGCTTCCAACTCGTGCACCCGATAATGCCCGTTAATACTTCAAATATTTTTAATTATACATGCAAAGAGGTATAGGGTGGAAGCCTTTTTGGGTGGCGCCGGTACACGATGACCTGCCAGGCTAAAATTCGATTGCTGGCCTCCCTACCTGGAGGACGCTTGGGCGAACGGTCAGGTGGCCCCGGATGTTGCAGTAGTTGGCACGGATGGCGTGGTTGTTTGAATCGGTTGCGGTTGTGAAACACTCACAGGAAGATTGGTGATCTGTGGACTTGTCGTAGCGGACCCCGAATCCGATGCGGTGGAATCATCAAAACTATCCCTGAGGGACTCCATCTGAGCCATGAGGCTGTTGGTTTGGCTGATTTGAGAATTGATTTCAGCAAACGCCGCACTGAGTAGTTGAGGCCAATCAGTGGCGAGCTGATTGACGACCTGCTGGGAATCGCCCGACCCTTCGCTTATCTGTTCCCGGAGCCGCTCTAAAATCTCCGCTTGCCTTGACAAGTCCTCGGCGGAAAGTCTCAGTCGTTCGGCAATGCGGGTCCTGGCGAGGCTCATCTGGTTATCGGCATTTTCGCGAGCACTTCTGATGCGTTCCAGTTGAACTTCCAAGGTCTGCTTGATCGCTTGGATTTTCAAGTCCGCGGCAGTGAAGTCCACTGCATAACTTGTCGAGCCCAATGCGGCCGTGACAATAAGAACGAGGCAGATACTCAGGGATTTTCTCATTTTTCCAACTCCTGGAGAATCCGGACGAGGATCGCGCCAGATCTCCATGAGTACTTATAGCATAAATGATAGGATATTACAAATTTTTAGTGAAAAACTAGATTAAGTAAATGGCATATTTGGCTGGAAATCAAGCTAATTGTGACGCAGGGTAGCATATCAAGTCTTCTACGGCCGCCCGGAACAAGGCAAATTCCTCATATTTAGCTATATTCCGAGCTACGTAAGCGCCTGTGCGTGGTATCGATTTCAAGTACCTTCGCGCGTTGCGAACATGCACCTGATAGCCGAACGTGCCCAATGCCTTAATGTTTCGCTGTAGAGACATCACATCGAACAGGTAACGGAACCTGTCCTTAAGGTCTTGGGACGTCTGCCCGGTCCCGTCGGCGTAACGGTCAACAAGTGTATCCACCAATTCTTCCGGCAGGGTGACATAAGAATCCCTGAGCAACGATGCCAGGTCGTACTGGGCAGGTCCCATCCTGGCATCCTGAAAGTCTATCATTACCAGGCGACCTTGATGGAGAATCAGATTTCTTGAATGGTAGTCCCGGTGAGTGAAGATCCGTGGCTCCGAAGCCAGCATGGAGCAAATCTTCGTAAAGAACGCATCCAGAGTTGCCGAAGCCGCGGGTGAAATGGAGCGCCCGCAAAGGCCGCGGACGAAATTGGTCACGAAGAAGTTCATCTCCTGCATTAGTTTTTCTTCATCAAAAGCCAATGTGAAGGCGCTGCACCCCGAATCCAGGGTCTCGGTAGCCTGACGCATCTTGAAAAGGAGGTCTACAGCCAGCTCGTAAAGCTCAGTTATTCGGGCCTGATCGGAACGTTCGACAAGCGTTTCGAGGAGGTCGTCGCCGAGGTCTTCCAGCACGATCATTCGCTCTTGAGGGTAGTATGCCGACACCTTGGGGACAGGGAGTTCGAGACCGTGAAGAAACTGTTGCACCTCAAGGAAAGTTTCCTCGCCCTCGAGTTGAGCGTCCAGATAGGCCATCACAACAGCGGAGGCCCCGGTAGTGTAAAAGACGCGGAAGAACGCTCTATTGGAAGCGTCACCAGCCAACCGGACCACCCTATCCAGGGCCTGGTGCTGCGACAACAGTGTTATGACGTTCTGTTCAAAATTGGATATTCGATCCGACAATGGGCGCCTCTCCATTACGGGTAATGACAGTATTTGAACGGTCACGGTCCACAGTAACATGAGATCCAATGATGCAATTCGTGACCGAGCAGTTTTTGCTGACGCGGACCCCCTCCCACAACACCGCATTTTCGATGCGACTGTCGGACTCCAAGACACAGCCCGGAGCTACGGACACAAATGGTCCGACGATGCTCCCGGTTGACATCGTCGCCTCCGGCGCAATGTGCGTTTTAGGGTCAGTCCCCTCCCGCAACATGAGGTCAGCTTGCGTACGCAGATATCGACTGGGGTTGCCCAAGTCACTCCAGTAGCCCTCAACGGGAAAGCCCAAAATCCTTTTTCCTGCGTTCAAGGCTTGCGGATACACCTGGTCGTTGATTTCCCAATAAATGCCCTGTGGAATAAGACTAAAGATCGCCGGTTCGAGTATGTGCATTCCGGTGAATACATAGGTTTCCGGCCTGAGGTTACCGCCTTCGCACGCTCCCTTGAAATTTCTAAGCAATCCGTCCTGATCGATGCACACAGGATAATCGCCGTAAGGTGGGGACTGCGGATAAAGAATCAGAGTGGCAAGCGCTTTATTCTCTTTGTGAAACGAAAGGGCCTCCTGCAAGGGGAAATCCGTTACTATGTCGCCGTTAACCATCAGGAAGGTCCCGTCGTCAAAAAACGATTCATTGGCCTTGAGCCCGCCGGCAGTGCCCAAGATTTGGGGCTCATAGGAAAACGACACAGGCAAGTCGCTCCACGAGGGAGAATGGAATATGGTCTCAATCGTACCGGGAAGGTGGTGAAGATTCAGCCTGAATCCGGTCACGCCGCTCTCTGCCAGTTTTTCCATCAATCGGATGACAAGCGGCTTTCCCAGGAGAGGAATGGCCGGCTTGGCACGCTCCAGGGTGAGGGGAAGCAGGCGGGTCCCTAGGCCTGCGGTAAGAATCATGGCTTTCATGGCTCAATTCCTGCTCGTCTGAATATTCTGTCTGTCCCGATGCCTCTCCAATGCCAATTCCACCAGACGATCCAGGAGTTGCGAATAGCTTAACCCACTGACCTCCCACAATTTGGGATACATGCTTATAGAGGTGAATCCGGGTAATGTATTTATTTCGTTGACGATGATTCGGTTGTCCTCGGTAAGAAACAGGTCTACTCTGGCCAGTCCGGAACCATCGACTGCACGAAAAGCGGTGACAGCGGCCCTGCCGGCTGATTCCATTATATCCGGAGGGAGCTCTGCTGGGATCTTAAATTCTGTTGTGTCGCGGAGGTATTTTTCATCGTAATCGTAGAAATTTCCATGAGCAATGACCTCACCAGGCTTGCTGGCAACGGGATTATCATTGCCCAAGACACTTACCTCCAGCTCTCGCCCGCCGATGCTGTCTTCAACGAGTATTTTCCTATCGTACGATGCCGCCAGGTCCACAGCCTCTTGAAAATCGGAAGGATCAGTCACTCGGCTAATTCCGACTGAAGACCCCAGGTTTGCGGGCTTAATGAAAACCGGGAAACGGCTGGAACGGAGTTTTTCGAGAATCTGTTGCGGGTCTTGTCTCCATTCGGAACGCAAAAACCAGAAGAACGGTCCCACATTGAGACCCATATCGCGGAAAGCCGCTTTCATGATGACCTTGTCCATGCCAACCGCTGAGGCGAGCACCCCACAGCCCACATAAGCAAGATTAGCCATTTCGAGGAGCCCCTGCACCGTGCCATCTTCGCCAAAGGTGCCGTGCAGAGCCGGGAAGACCGCGTCAACAGCCATAGGCTCCACCCGTCCGCCGTCAAGTACATGCAAGAATCCTTTGTGTGACGGATCCGGTGAGACTATCAGACGGTCGCCTTCGATGAGATTTGTGCCGGAATCGAAGGATGATGCCTCCGCGGGCCTCGTATACCATGCCCCGTCAGTAGTGATGAGCACGGGGATGACATGATATTTCTCTTTATCCAGGGCCTCGAAGATCGAGCGAGCGGACCGCAATGACACCTCATGTTCCGCTGAACGACCTCCGAAAATCAGGGCTATTCTCAGCTTGTCGCCTTTCATGTCACCTCCCGCGAACGCTAAACGATGAGGCTCAATAGCACAATGACCGGCCGCGCTTCAAGAGCATCTAAGAGCTCGCCGTATGTAGCGGTCTTATGACAGGAATAATGGTGAGTTGCACGTACAGCCGTTTGCAATTATAATGGCCTCCAATTAAAAATCGCGGCGGCGAGATTTGCAAAGTGTTCCGGGCTTGATGAAAGGACGGTGATCGATGGCTCTTCGCGTCAGGTCGAAGATCTGGATCGAGAATGACGATGGCAAACTGGTCATTGGCGAGGGCAGATTACGGATCCTTGAAGCGATCCAGGAGGTTGGATCGATGAATCAGGCTGCCCAAAAACTTCGGCAGCCGTTCAGAGCAGTCTGGGGCAAAATCAGGGCGACCGAGGAAAGATGCGGTTTCAAAATCGTGGAAGGGACTCGCGAAGGCTCCACACTGACGAAAGCCGGTGTTGATTTATTGAATACCTATATTAGGCTCAGAAAAAACTGCGGGAACTACGCGGATCAACAATTCAACGAACTTTTCGAGCAATTTCTCGCCGAGCCAAAGATTTCCGGGAAACGGAAAACCTGAATCTTGTTATGGGAGATTGAAGTCATTGAGGTCAGCTTTTTAGGTCCAGTGCGCTTGAAAAGTTGTGAACAGGAGGCTTCTTGGGCAGCCACGACAATAGCGGCAGTGGTGAACTGACGGTTGAAATCCCGGCTCAGCGTTACTTCAAAGGAGTTTTGGAGAACAAAACGATCTTTCTCGCCAAGGAAGCGCCTTTTACGCTGTTTGTGAACGATCGTGAAATCCTTTCCATATCCACCTTGCCTACCCATTTGAAAGAGCTTTTCGTCGGGTTTCTGGTCTCGGAAGGGGTTCTGGTCTCACCCGATGAGCTTCTCGAATGCCACATTGACAATGCCGCGAGGCTCGTTCGGATGGAACTCGATGTTCCGGAAGAACGGATTGAACGAATTTCCGGGACAGAGAAAAAAGGTATGCTTACGTCAGGCTGTGCAGGCGGCATGATTTTCTCGGTTGAGGTTGCCGCGTCACCTGTGGAACGAAAACGCAAGCCCCTGAAGGTCCGCTGCTCGACAATCGTCGAAAGAATGCGGGAATTGCACAATTATCCGGGCACTTACAGTATCACGCGCGGGGTGCACGCGGCCGCACTGGCCGATTCGTCCGGAATTATCATGATCCTCGAAGATTTGGGTCGCCACAACGCGGTGGACAAGATCGCGGGTCACTGCTTCTTGAATCGAATAGAGACCCAGGACAAACTCCTTCTTTCCACAGGTCGCATTACTTCCGAGGTACTCACAAAAGCGGCCAGAAGCGACTTCCCCATAATCATCTCGCGTTCCAGCGCCAGTTCGATGGCCGTGGCTATGGCAAGGCAGAGCCATATAGATGTAGTCACGTATGTTCGGGCGGACCGTTTCAACTACTTTTCTCACTCAGGCGCGGAGCTCGTAGAAGGGTAGGGAGTGTGGACCGGTTGCCTGAGTGAATGTCTGCTTGGACATGCAATCAGAATTCTGAAGGAGGGCAATCTCCGGCTTATGGTAGGGGCGCACCCGCGTATGCGCCCTAACATGGACAGACCCGCGGGCCTGCCCCCACCAATAGCAATCCTATTCCCCGGCTGCTGCTACTGCCTTGACCTCACCGACTTTTTCCACGCGTACCGCGCAGACTTTGTATTCCGGGATCTTGCAAATGGGATCAAGCGCGGGATTGGTCAACACATTGGCATTGGCCTCCATGAAGTGGAAGCTCATGAATACGGTCCCGGGCTTAACCCATTCGGTGATCCGGGCCTTGGTGGTCACTTCACCACGACGGGAGACGATTTTCGCCTCATCCTGATTTTTCAGGCCCAGTTCAGCCGCGTCGGCCGGGTTCATGTCCACGTACCCTTCAGGCATTTCGTGTTCGAGCGTGGGTGAGTTTCTCGTCATGGTCCCTGTGTGGTAGTGGGGGAAGTATCTGCCCGTGGTAAGCTGCAACGGAAACTCGTCGTCAATCAGTTCCGCGGGCGGCCTGAACTCGATAGCGTGAAACAACCCTTTGCCTCGGGTGAAGCGCTCAGTGTGCAGCACGGGTGTGCCCGGATGCTCCTTGGACGGGCAAGGCCACGCGATGGGACCTTTGTCGAGTCTGTCATAGTCAAGGCCCGCGTAACTGGGAGCAACGCGAGCAATTTCGTCGAAAATCTCTCGGGGCGATTCGTAGCTCATAGGAAGCCCAAACCGGGTGGAAAGCTCACATATGATCTGCCAATCGGGCCGTGCCTGACCGGGCGGATCTACGGCCTTGCGGACCCTGAGCACGCTGCGTTCGGTGTTGCTGAAAGTGCCGTCCTTTTCGGCGAAGGCAGCGCCCGGCAGCACCACATGGGCAAGTTTAGCTGTGTCCGTCAAAAATATGTCGATTACGGCCAGAAACTCGGCTGACTGTAATGCGTGCTTGACATGGCCGACGTCAGGATCGCTGCCGAGCGGATTTTCGCCGAGTATCACCATGCCTTTGAGAGACCCGTCTTCCAGACCGTGCATCATTTCCATGATGGTGTACCCGACCTTGTCGGATAATTGTTTCGCTTGCCACGAGTCTTCAAACTTCTTCTTGACGCCCGCATCGGTCACCACCTGATACGCGGGATACACATTGGGCAGACCGCCCATGTCGCACGCGCCCTGCACGTTGTTCTGGCCTCTGAGCGGGTTGACACCCGTCCCGCGGCGACCGATATGGCCGGTGATCATCGCGAGGTTTGCCAGGGACTTCACATTGTCCACACCATGTGTGTGCTGGGTAATGCCCATGGTGTACAAGATAGAAGCCCTCTCCGCTGACGCATAAGTTTCCGCGATCTTGACTATGTCCTCCACTGCAACGCCGCAGAGGTCGGACACTTTTTCCGGCGAGTAATCTTTCAGCAACTCTTGTAGCTTTTCGAAGCCTTCAGTCCGCTCTTCTATGAATTTCTTGTTGTGCAGCCCCTTCGCGAGGATCACGTGCATGATCCCGTTAAGGAAGGCCACGTCTGAGCCTAATTTTTGGTGAACCGTGATATCGGCTATGGCATCAATATGGATCTTGCGCGGGTCCGCGACGATAATTTTCGCGCCCTTGGCCTTCGCCCGATAAACGCGATACGCCACTAAAGGGTGAGCCACAGTGGTATTGGAACCCGTGATGAAAATGCAGTCGGAATCCTCTATCTCCGGAATGGAGTTCGTCATGGCCCCACTCCCGAAAGCGGCGGCAAGACCTGCCACCGTGGCGGAGTGTCAAAGACGGGCGCAGTGATCGACGTTGTTGGTCCCGAACCCCACCCGACAGAATTTTTGAAAAAGATAGTTTTCTTCGTTGGTGCATTTGGCCGAAGACAAGAAAGCCAGGCTGTTGCCGCCATCGGTTTCCTTGATTTGTTTCAGCCGTGACACGGTATAATCAAGCGCTTCATCCCAGGAAGCCTCCTGGAGCTCGCCGTTCTTACGGATGAGCGGTGTAGTGAGTCTGTTTGGGCTGTGAATAAATTCGTGGCAATTCCAACCCTTTATGCAGAGCTTGCCCTGATTCATGGGATTGGTCTTTGAAGGAAGGGTCCCGAGCAGTTTTCCGTCCAGGACTTCCAGCAGCAGCTCACACCCGCATCCGCAGTAAGGACAGGTGGTTCGCACGTATTTAAGATCCATCATCTTCTCCCAATCAAGCACAGAGGACAATTGTTACTTTCCAAAGAAGCAGTCCAAAACCCCGGCCTGCTCATGACGCAGAAATTGCTCATGACCACTTAATGAGATTAGCAGCAATGGTTCCGGCACAACAATAGATTGCAGGACCGACTCTATCGCAAAGAAGCTCTTTGTGGAAGCAGGCGCAAACTTCCTTCTAGTTTAGCACGATCACGGTCAGAATCAAGAATCTGTAATTAAGAATTTTGTGCATTAGAGATCAGTTCCCCCTGTGAATCATTTTATTGGGAAATGTCAAGAGTGATGGCCGATGAAGAAAAGCGTCTCTCGGGAATCGGTAGGCGCTGGCCTCCGTGCCGGTGCGCCGGATTCAATGGGTCGCCAGGGACGCCGACCCCCACCGGTTTTTCAAAAAAACTGGCTGTGCAAAAAAGAAATGTGGAAGCTCTTATATGGACCGGAAAGTGTCACGCGGCTTTATTTTAGCCTTGACTCTGGCGCAATTCTGAGAGATTAGATATAGCAAGGAAAGGTGCCGGTGCTCTTCAAAAATATCGGTGCGCCAAGAGCATTCCACTTGAGTTTTATGTAATTAGAGGGTTTGCATTAAAAATGATTTCGAGTGCTTGTGTAGGGAGATTGTTGGTTTTCTTGGTGGTTTTGTTGGTGACGCTGGGCATGGCTTTGGGTAGTGCATCCGCCAAAGACCCTGCAACCAAAGACCTCCTGCTGAGTTTTGTCCACCCCACAGGAGTGCAGGAACAGTACATCAAAGAAGACAGCCTCATCGACAAGATCCTGTCGGTAGCTTCCGTCGACTCAACTATTGTTCCTCGGACAGAGGATTATCTGCGAAATCGGCGAAGCGACACTGCCGCCTTGCTGGTGCCCAGAGATGAAGAGATACTGCCGGGCCATGTGGCAATGGGTTCCGTCCGCGGCACCTGGCCGAGGCTCGCGTCACTGGAGCCCAGGACCCCGGCTGTTGCGCGCAGCGACTCAGCGATTCTGGACACAGGAGACGCGGCTGCGTCAGCAGGCAGGCTCGTGGCCGACCCTACAGGTTTGTTTTCCGGTTTTGACATTCTGGTGGATCGTTCGAAATACACTCTGAGTCTGTACGGCATTCGCAACGGTGAAGAAAGAAAACCGCTCTTTACTTGCAGGGTAGGGCTGGGGTCGCCTGACTACCCGACACCGCGCGGTTCATATTATGCTGTGCGAATTTATGATGACAAACCATTGTGGATACCGCCGCCGAGTGATTGGGCCTACGGCCAATCCCCCAGCCACAGCGTATATGGCGGGCACATGATCCCCCTTTTCAGGAAAGTCTCGGCCGAAAAAGGGGACAGGAACGAGGAGATACCCTCGGAGTTAGACAGTGTGGCTTCACGGGCAAAGATTGTGGATAGCGGAGGTTACCGCATTCATGGGACCGATTCGCCGTGGAGCATAGGATCGGGTCAATCCCACGGATGCGTCCGCATGCGCAACGAGTCTGCGAAAGGGCTGGCCGATGCGTTGAAGATGTATGTGGGGACCACCACCAGAGAACGCGACCCCAACGGTACTTACATCAATCTAGCCCGCCCGGTGAGAGTGATTCTTTATTAAGATAACTTCCCGCACGTAATCTCTGGAATATCCCGATCCGGGACAGGTCTGCTCGGATATTCAGCGCTTGCATACAGCTACTTCTTGACCTATCTCCGGTCCTCTTCTCCTATTCATCGTTTCCCAATCGGCTTGCACACTGTCAGTAGAACGAACGTTTGACTGCCGTCCAATGTCATATTTGGTCAAGCCGCGAACTTACTAGGTCGATTTCGTAATTTTTAGGTGCTCTTGCGGATTATCGATCCGGATCGCCGCAAGGGAGGTCGTCTCTCCGCTTCTCGGGAAAAACGTACTATACCTCCGAGTTGTGAAGTGATACATAATTGTAAGGTCGGTCTTTATCACGTCTCAACAAAAGAATAAGCGAAACACCGAGAGGAGAGCATGATGAACAAATCACGTTTTCTGAGGGCTCTTTTTTTCGCTTGCGTCCTGTGTGTTGCCATGTGCCTATACGCGTGGGGCGCGGATCCCATAAAAATCGGCGTAATCGGGCCGATGCAATTCACCCAGGGAGAGGGACATTGGAATGGGGCCACACTCGCCGCGGAACTGATTAACAAGGCAGGCGGCATTTCCGTGAAAGGAACCAAGCGGCCCATTGAGCTTGTAAAGGTCGATTCCAATGAATTCCTGAGTATTCCCGACGCGACCAACGCCGTAGAGTTGGCCATCAGCCGGCATCGGGTAGACTTCCTGGTCGGTGGTTTTCGGACCGAGGCCGTCATGGTGATGCAGGATATCGCCATGGACAACAAGAAGATTTTCATGGGCTGCGGCGCGGCTCATCCCGAGCTTTGCGAACGGGTCACAAAGGACTACGACCGTTACAAGTATTGGTTCCGCATAACGCCCATTAATTCCAAGTTCCTGGTGAAAGTGGACTTTATCCTTCTTCAGAAGGCAGCCGAAGCCATGTCCAAAGAATTGGGCATTCCCAAGATCAAGGTTGCCATCGTTGCTGAAAAGGCAGCCTGGGCAGATCCCATCGTGGGAATCGCGCAAGAGAACCTCCCCAAAATAGGTATGGAAATAGTCGGAGTTTGGAGACCGTCGCCTACGGCCACAGACACGACCTCGGAGTTATCCGCAATTCAGCGTACCGGCGCGCATATCATTTTCACCACCTTTTCATCCTCGGTCGGGATTCCTTTTGCTAAACAAGCAGGTGAACTCAAGATCCCTGCTCCCCTGGTGGGAATTAACGTTGAGGCCCAAAAGGACGGCTTTTGGGAAGCCACGGGCGGAAAAGGAAACTACAGTGTCACCGTGAGCACCTATGCCCGAGTAAAGATCAACAACACGACAATTCCCTTTTTTGACCAATATAGAGAAAGATTCAAGGAAACCCCGAATTACACTGCCGGGACTCATGACGCTATAATGATTCTCAAGAGCGCTATTGAGAAAGCCGGGACGTTGGACGCGGACAAGCTGGTCCCGGTACTGGAGAAGACCGATCTAGAAGTGCCTCCAGGAAGATTTGTATTCACAAAAGATCATGATGTCACATGGGGACCGGGTCTTGTAACAGCGGTGGGGACCCAATGGCAGGACGGACAAAACGTGTGCGTGTGGCCCTACAACTGGGAAGGCGTCACATATGAGGGCGCTGTGCCCTACAAGCTGCCCGACTGGGTGGTGGAGCATTACAAGAAGAAGTGAAGCCGGGCATAGACCGGCATTCGGTCAGCTTCTCGCCAAGGAATGATCCAGATTCGGCGTTAATACAGTACCACGATAAGTTAGGGCAATCTCTCTCTTCCCGGTAACAATCGAACGGGTAAGATGCGTGACCGGTTTGGGATGCCTTGCGCTCCATTGCCGGCCGTTATCTATTCACTTCCACGTTTGGCACGTGCCATCTCGACCGCGATGCCTGACTCTCGTGAAGCACCGCAAACCAGCCCAGCGGCGACCACAAAATGGTCAGCACAACAGGCAAGAACAGAAGGATACCGCAAACAATACCAAGGGCCAGGTTTTGCACATCCATGGCATAGGCGATCCCAAGCAGCAAAACAAATCCT
>DATJPW010000011.1:0-38155 GCA_035506215.1 Desulfomonilaceae bacterium | reverse complement strand
GCTCCGGTGGCTGTTCGCAACACATCTCCCAACACGGAGAGTGAGATGGGTGGCACTGCCGGGAGAGGAAACCCGCTCGGGATTTCACCGACAACGCGAACCCCACGACCGGCAAGGTCCGTGACACTCATTAAGCCGATGGATCCCAGCACAACAATCAACGCCCAGGGCAATCTAGGAAAACGACGTTCACCCGCGAGGAGAACTACTATTCCGCCCATACCCAGCCCCAACGCCCATACATTGGTGTCGCCTATGTGGTGCGCAAGATCCAACATCCGGTTGAGGAAGTGGCCGTGCGAGCCTGCAACGCCAAAGAGCTTGCTAAGCTGGGTAGCGGCAATGTACACTGCTGCCCCTGTTGAGAACCCCACCAGGACCGACTCAGAAATGAAGTTGACAAGAAATCCCAGCCTGAGTCCGTAGGAGGCAAGTGCCATGATTCCCACGAGGGCGGCTGTTGTGGCAGCCAGCGCGGCGTAGTGTTCCGGCGAAGTGATCGCTAGGGACCCCAACCCTGATGCGACCAGAACAGAAACGGCTGAGGTCGGACCAACGGCAAGCTGGCGTGACGTCCCAAATAAAGCGTAGAGGACCGGAGCGGCAATACACGCGTAAAGCCCTACTTTAGCGGGCAGACCGGCCAGCTCCGCATAAGCTATTGCCTCGGGAATTGTAAAAGCTGCCAGCGTCAACCCTGCCATAAGGTCGGGCCGCAACCACCGCTTCTCATATGCAGGCAACCACTGCAGAATTGAAAGGAAGCGTGAAACGGAAGTCAGATTGGGGAGGCTCTGTTGCATGGGTCCTCTGGTCGGCACGCGCGTGGAGGCTCGCCTCGCGGCTCAAGGGAATCAGTCTCAGATAGCCACGCCAGAAGATTTGGGCGCTGAACAGTCTATTCTCGGACCAACGCCTCTGCCACCAGATCTGAGACCAATGTTACTCTCGCATCCAGCTCGTACTCGTCATTCAGGTCCTTCAACTGAGCGAAGCACATTTCGCACGCTGTCGCGACGACATCGGCGGACGTTGCCTTGATCTGGTCGGCCTTGACTCGAGCGGTCATTAGACGGAATTCCGGTTCTGCCGCGATGACAAGCCCGCCTCCGCCTCCGCAGCACCAATTTGCCTGACGGTTAGGCGTCATCTCGACAAAATCATCAGTCAGCGCTTTCAAACAGTTCCGTGGTTCCTCATAGATGCCGCCGTTGCGAGCAATTTGGCACGGATCATGATAGGTAATTCGTCCCTCGATCCTGGATTTGTCAAGGTTGATTCGTCCCTCCCTGAGATAGCGGTCGATGAGCTGCACAAGCGTGATCACGTTGAAGCTGTGCTTGCCGATGACATGCTTCATTATCCGATAGGCAGTCCCACACTCACAAATCACCATTTCCTTGACGCCTAGTTGCTCGGCTTCGGAAACAATCCTCTGGTAGATCTGTTCGGTCATCGTCGGGCTGCCAAGGAATGCCCCGAAATTGACCGCTTCAAAGCAGCTCAATGTCCATTTTTCACGGGCTGAGTTCAGAATAGTGGCGGCTGATAGAATTGATGGCTTCTCCGCCATTGAAACGAACAGCACGTCCGCTCCTTTGACGTCCAACGGGATGGCATCGTAACCATCCTTCGTCGGCCAGCGCTCAATCATTTCCTCGCGGGCTTTTTCTACTTCCTTGGCAATTTTGTCTCTCGTGTTTTCGAGGTTTTCGCCTTTCTGAATTGATGTTTTCGCTCGCATGGTCAGGGGCTTGGGGTCCATGTCCGCGCCGATGAGCATAGCCTTGGCTATGGCTTGGATCTGCTGAGTATCAATACCCAAGGGGCAGTACGTCATGCAGCGCCGGCAGCCGGTGCAGGTGAAAGCCGTCTCGTAAACCTTCTCCATCCACCTTTCGTCAAGTTCCACGGCCTCATTAAGCCAGGGCGCCAGCTTGCCGGTGAACTTGTGGTAATTTTCAAAAAGCCTGCGGATATTCTGTGCTCGTCCCACCGCGGTGTAACGCACGTCCCCGGTTGACGCAAACGCGTGGCATGCGTCAATACAGACCCCGCAGTGAGTGCAGTTTTCAAGGTACATCTGCACGGATCGGTTCAGCTTATCAGCCATCAGTCCGAGAAGCTTTCTTTTTTCAGATTCTTCCATAACTATCCTCGCCTTAATTTGTTGAGAGGCACGGCAAAGAATACGTGCATGATCTTGCTGAACGGCAGGACAAAGAGAAACAGGTTGGCCCACAAAATGTGGGTGCCTATCACTGCATAATGAGAGCCGCTAAGGAATTGACGGGGATCCGCAAAGGTGAACCTGATAAGACTATCAAGGTATGCGCCGAAGTCTTTTTTAGTCATGACAAAGCCACTCTCGGTCCATGAATTGCCCCAACTCATGATGTCCCCACTTATCACGATACCAAGCAGCAAGAATAGCAGCAAGTAGTCGCCAGGCACTGAGAGTTCCCTCACAGGAGTGAGAAAGCGCCGAAACAAGAAATATAGTATCGAAATAGTCATTATGACTCCAAGAGCGCCATTGCCGATCATGTGCTCTGAATCCTTCGACATGATAGTCACTTGGGGCAGCAAATCTACATGAGCAACTATGAGTAGCAGGACGCCCACATGAAAAACAATGAGGAAGAACCAGAGGAGAGGATTGTATCTTCGCACCGACGGCATGGTAAAAGCGTCCCATACCGCACCGGCAAACGGATGGCTCGGAGGATCGTCCGGCCCTCTACCCTCTGGGAAGATCCTCAGCGTCGGAGGAAACTCCGGCGCCCGAAGGATTTCCACGATCCTGATAATGATCCAAACGACGCACCATGCAAACGCGAGGTACACCATCGGTACCATAATAAAGTACCAAAATTTGTCTGCCATGATTAACGCTCCCCAAGGCCGTTCTCATCGTTAAGTGAAACACCGCTGTAGGTCTGTCTGAGCGTTCTGAAGCATCGAGTGAATGAATCCGAAAACCCCAATCTATTGAAATAAATACAACAGCATTGCCTCACTTCGTCCTGCGTGATCGGAATTGTGTGCTGTGATCAACAAAATCTATTGCAATCGGCGAGATCGACACGCGACCGGCACGGCCGATTGCAAAACAGGGCTATTGAGATTAGACTTCTTAACCAGAGTCTGAGCAACAACTTCAGTCAAACGTGTGAGCACGTCCTACATGTGCCTGTTGCCAATTCGATGAGGAAATCTCATGAAATTTAGCCGGTCTGGCGGGGACGTGCAGATCTCCGGGCCGAAGGACTCAAGGGCAATGCCGGAATTACAAAAACTCGATGTAATGTCCGAGTTGATGGTTTTGACCAGTTTCGCCAATGCCAAGAATATCATCTTGATGGCTGCTGAGGCAAGGGGACCGTTCGATGAGCAAGCTTTCAGGTCCGCGGTGAAAAAGGCATCCGACACGTTTCCGGCGCTCGCCAGTACCGTGAAAGAAATCCGCGTGGGTGCGAGGCTTTTCTTATTCAGGGACTTTCCTCCCGGGGTGGAGGTCCCGGTGACGGTGGTGGAGGTTGAGCGGTCAAGCGGTCCGGAAGCTAGTTTCAATAGTCTTGTGCAACACCTGATTCCTCGTTTGGACAGGAATTGGGACCTTTGGCATGAGCCTCCGCTGGAAGTGCACGTGTTACGTTTCCAACCGGAACATCATCTCCTGGGGTTCATGATTCATCATTCGGCCGCGGATGCTGCCATGGCCTTGCGAGTGTTGAGTGAAACATTGGGGCGATACGACGAAATCGTCAGCGGCCGTGCGTCGGGTTGGCTCAGCCTGCCGTATGTATTTTCTACTGGAAGAAAGAAGGCGTCGAAACCCGGCAAAGTCGGTCTTAGACATCTGGCGTCCCAGTTGGGGCGGGATTTCAAGTACCGTAAACAACAGCCCGCGCAACCAAGAGGGAGCGGCAAGGCCGGCGATTTCACTGAGTGGCATGTGCAGCGAATTCTTTCTGCTGAAGATACACTGAAAATAAAGGAAGATCTCTCCAGTGCCGGTATCCGACTCGTGGATCACATGGTAGCCTGCTCCAACTTCGCTTTAGATGAATGGAATAAAGACAGGGGCATTCCTCCGGGCACCATCACCAGCGTGATCACGGTTAACATGAGAGAAAGATTCGGCGGTGAGCAGGAGAAGAATTATAGCTCAACCATTTTCTTTCGCTCGACTCCAGAAGCTCGAAAAGACGCTAGCAATTTTGCACGTTCGCTGGCTGATGCTCGCCAGAAGCAGTTCAAGAGGCAGACGGACCTGATGGTCCGCAGGTCAATCGCGATGGGACGAGCATTCTTTACACTTTTTCCTTTTCCGATTCGACGGTGGGTGGCGAGTTACTTTTTGAGGAATCAAAAATATTCGGTCGCAGTCGGATATCTCGGAGTGGTCTGGCCTGAGCCAAAGGACGGGAGACCCGGTGAAGACTCATTTTTGCAAAACGCGGGAGAACTCGAAATCATTGACGTCCACGGCACCGGTTATAAGCTCGCCGGACAAGCTTTGATTAATTTGTACGCGTATATTCACCGCAGGCGGCTCCACCTGGTATTGACCGTCCCCGGATGGTTGCTCGCCAAAGACGAGGCTGAAGCTTTTATAGAGTTGCTGGTAAAGACCGTTAATGATGTACGTTATCCGTTTTGAGCAGTTCTAAGGTTCGCCGAGCCGCAAAAGAAGAGTTCGCATCATTCACCTTCTCCGCTCGGATGAGGAGGAACGTGAGAGTTGCGGCCATTCACCTGCGGAAGATCCAGAGTATGACGTTCAAAATCAAAGTGATTATTATGCTGAGAACTATGCTGGTGACCAGTGGGAAACTGAACGAAAACCCGGGTCGTTCCACCCGAATGTCTCCGGGGAGGCTCCCGAACAGGAGTCCGGATTTCCCGAGAACCCATACCAAAATTCCTAGCCCGGCTACCCCCAATCCAAAAAGTATAAGCCATTTTCCAAACGTAGAGAAATCCATGCTGCCTGCCTAATCTGCGGACGAGTCTTCGCCCTTGCAGCCTAATTAGTGTCCGCGCAGGAGTCTTTGTTCCCCAAAGAGGGAATCCGTGGTCCCGAGTATAGGGACGTCAGCCCAAGGCCCGCCTCTCAGGAATCTTTATTTCTGAACGCGGGGCTTTCAGGAACCATGCCATAAAGCATACAAACCAATCCGAGGGCCATTACACCCACGTACCACACCATTCGAAAATCAGACGGTCCGGCCAGATCAGACGGTTCAAGACCGATCACCCGTCCCAGTACATGTGTCATCACGCCGACTCCAAGAACTGTGAAAAAGTTCACCGCGGTTATCGCTTGAGCCATCAAGCTTGAAGGAAGCAGTTCTTTAATGTGAGCGTACATTATCTGACCGGGCGCAGCCATCATACCCAGGCCGAAAAAGGTCACCATCACCAACCAAACAGGAGTAGCTTGGGTCCACCAACTGACGGACAGCGTCAGCAAACAGAAGCCGGACATGGTGGAAAGTACTACTTTCTTGCGCGATTGAAGAACTATGTCACTGATCGAGCCGCTTAAAGGCAGGCTGATCATGTAACCCAGCCCCATCGAAAGGATCGCGTTACTTGCCTGAATCTCATCCAAGCCGAGTCCATAGACAAAAAAAGGGGCCGCCCAGAGGCTTTGAAGCGCTGTGAAGTAGCCATAACGAACAAATTGGCTGAAGCTGATGGCCCAATAGCTGTACATGCCAAACAGTCGCTTCAAGCCCCCGACACTTGATCGGGGCGTTAGCGCCAGTGGCGCATATGAATGAGGACGGTCCCTCACTACCACTACAAATGTGGTCACCACAGCGGCATTCACCGCAGCGAAAATCAGAAAACTTGTCCTCCAACCGACCGAAATGCTTAGGAGCGTCAACGGTGTGGCTGCCAAAAGGCTACCCGCGCTACCGATGGAAACCAGTAAGCCACCCAGAAACGCGAATCTGTCCAATGGAAACCAGACGGCCAGGAGCGCATATACTACCATGAGATTACCGCTCATGCCGATTCCAAGCAGCGCCCTTGCGAGAATCAGATGGTCCGGAGTCGTGCCCAGAGCGAACAGTAAGGCGCCTGCAACCGCTGCAGCTCCGAGGAACATCATGGTAATTCTCGATCCAAGACGATCAAGCGCCAGTCCGATAGGTATCTGACTAAGGGCAAATGCGTAGAAAAAAACCGCGGCCAGATCGCTCAATTCAGCATTCGTGAAACCAAGGTCTGTTACCAGAGCGGGGCTTATCACCGCAGTGGATACCCGATAGAACATTGAAATGAGAAAGTTGACGCTGCCGATGACGAGGATGGCCCAACGTCTTCGGCTTCCCGGCGCTGGATCAGGAAACGGTTTTATGGCGCTTACTCCCTGTGATCACCGCTGTTCGTCAAATCGAATCTTGTAGCCTGTGTCGACTTCACGTATTACACTATCACAACCGGTGATTGGGGGTGAAAATCCGCAAAACCGTAGGTCATGAGAATGGAGAAATCTCGTGACATTTGGCAGTCTATTCTTTACGCACAGTGTGTCACATGTTTGCACGAATCAGGGGGTGGTGGTGAAAAAGTGGGAGTACATGGCGTACAATCGCAGAGAGGTGCCTTGGTCTGAGATCTTGAAAGACCTCAACGCCTTAGGAGAGCAGGGCTGGGAAATGATCACATCGGATATGGAGATCCACGATGAGAGGAACACTCATCTGCTCTATTATCACGCAATGATGAAAAGGAAACGAGAGGAATAACACCTGGTTGGTCGATGCTTCACGAGACTGTCAGAAAGGTTCGCCCATTTTTCAGCGCTATCGAGTCGCTCTGGAAGGTCCATCCAGGAGGGACAATCGAGGCTTACGTGCAGTTGGAACAGCTCCTTACGACTCTTCCCGAGCTATTGTAACAGTCGGCTACTTCCAGCATCGACTCGAACTTATGACACGAGCGGTCGACGCAACAGCTATACCTTGAATATGCCGCACCTTTGCTTCTTTCCATCTTACTCCCCCTGAACATGCTCAAAAACCTGCTCATTCCCATTTCAAATAATTGGCGGTTCGTATGAAGCAGTATGCTGCTTTCGTGTCCAGACCCTACTCCCCGTCATGTATTAGCGTGCGGGAGGCGCCTGTACGATCAATTCTTTTGCACGAACCGCCTGACTTGAAATTAAGTCCTCACGGCTCGCTGTCAAGAGCAGGTTGTGGCAGGTTCGTCGGTACGTAGATCGCGTACCATGAGGATTCGCTCCAAGTGGTGAACGCACGATCACGGCATCAGACAAAAAATCCCCACATTCCCCAACTAGGGCTAATAACAAACGTTTCCACTTTCCCCCGAAGGGGGAGCATAATAGTAGCCGTGGGTGCAACCCACGGATATTAGCGGATAATAACCCTGGTCCTGAAGGGATCCCACAAAAGAGGTAGGACCCTTCCAGGGTCCGTATCATTTTTTATCTACCTCGCACCGTGGGTTGCACCCACGGCTATTGTTGTTTCGTCCCTCCGGGACGAAGACGGGTTGATCTCGAAAAGAGCCTCACTTTAATGCGTAAGAAGCGTTAAAGGGGGATTTCCGCTATCTGCATTTCGGCTGGGGTGTTCCGTACTTGGTGAGAACAATTTGCCAGAGCTGAATATCGCGCGCACGGAATGCGCCTGCGCAGGAGAGTAAGTAGTATTCCCACATTCTCTTGAACCTGTCATCGAACTTTTCCTTGAGTTTCGGCCATGCATCCTGAAAATTGCGGTTCCATGCCATCAACGTTTTGTCATAGTGAGGGCCGAGATTGTGCAGGTCCTCAACCACGAACAGACCTTCGACGGCTTTGCTGATTTGAGCGATGCTTGGTAGCATGCCATTGGGGAATATGTATTTGGTAATCCAGGGATCACTCTTGATCTTTGACTCGTTGCCTCCGATTGTATGAAGGAGGAAAATGCCTCCGTCTCTCAAGCATCGGTGCGCAACCTCCATGAAAGTTCTGTAGTTCTTTACTCCCACGTGCTCAAACATGCCCACTGATACAATTTTATCAAACGTCCCTCCTACGTCTCGATAGTCACGCTCAAGAATGTTTATGGGAAGCCCATTGCAGAATTCTTTTGCGTACCGGATTTGTTCCCCGGATATATTTACGCCGGTGACTGTGCAGCCATAGTTTTCAGCAACATATTTCGCCAATCCGCCCCACCCGAAACCGATATCCAGGACATGGTCTCCGGTACTGATGGCGAGTTTCCTGCAAATTAGCTCAAGTTTGTTGAGCTGGGCCTTGTTAAGATCGTCCACGCCGTTGAAATATGCGCAACTGTATTGATTGTATGGATCGAGGAAGCTCAGGAACAATTCGTTATCCAGATCGTAATGCCTTTCAGCTACTTCATGGGCGAGAGTTTTCGACTGGCGATTGAACAGGAAAGCTTGGAGATAAGGAATCACCAGCTTCCAGCCCCCTTGGACCTGTTCATCTATCCTGCCCGTAAGCAATCGGTATATGAATTCGTCAATGCGGGGACAATCCCACCATCCGTCCATGTAGGACTCTCCGAGGCCAAGGTTTTTGTCCCTGAGCACTCTCGCATAGATGCGATCATCTTTGACCCGGATGTCCCACGGGTTAGGACCGTCAATTGTTACGCCCACACCATCCAGAATTTCTCGGACGATACGTTTTTGGGTAGTCAAAATGTCACCGATTGTTGGTTTGCATGAACGTCCGCGCTGAAGACCCAACGCGCGATCGTCAACTTGATACCACAAACAGTTCGAGGGCACAACTTGGTCCGTTTGAAGGCTAGGGAGAGCTTGCTCAAAATGACCGTATGAGGAGCTCTCCCTTCCGGCTCTCGCGGGATCAATCAGCAGCAGTGATTGTGATGGATTTCTTCTTGCTGGTCTCGCTCTTGGGAAGTCTCAGAGAAAGGATCCCGTCCTTAAATTTGGCTTCAACGTTTTCGGTCTTGACTTCGCAGGGTAGGCTGAAGGAACGGGAAAAGCTGCCGTAAGACCGCTCGACTCTGTGAACATTCTCGCTCTTCTCTTCCTTTTCTTCTTTCTTCTCACCTTTAATCGTAAGAACGTCTCCCGACACGCTAATGTCGAGGTCCTTTTGATCGATTCCCGGAAGCTCGGCTTTTACCACAACTTCGTGTTCGGTTTCAGATATATCGACCGCGGGTGAAAAAGTTCGACTGGTCAGCCAGTCAAACCGTTCTGGTCCGAAGAACCTTTCCACGAGATCGTCAAATTCTCGGCGGAAGTCCCTCGCCGTTACCGGAACGTGTTCTCCTCTGCGTCTCCAAGGAATAAGGTCGAACATTTCTCTCCACCTCCTTTGGTTGAATAGGGCATCAATTATTGTGGCATCTTGGGGTGTTAACCCCCACAATTTTCTACAATTCTAGATTTTCATTGATGCGGTCGGTGTCAAGGGGCGGGAAAATTTTTTCACAATCAGTGGTGTTACAACGAATCATGTCTTTATTCCTGAGAATCAGTATGCCCTTTGTTCGGAGACGAACCTGAGCGGGATTCCGCGGGACACTGTCTTGCGTCACTCACATCCGGTTTTTCGGTCATAACAGGCGTACGATGCCCGTCAACGTTCAGGAAAAAATTCTGTTCGTCGTCGTCGGGGACTATGTATCCGGCCAGAGCATAATAGGCGGGTCTAGAGAAGCGGGCATGAAACAACCCTGCCTTGACGAGACAGTAGGGAATATTGTCCTTTCCAATCCAGAACCATTCCGGATTGAGACATTCGGTCGAACCATCGTTCAATCCTATGCAAAGCCCATCCTGCTCGCTTTCACGGATACTTTGAACCACAAAAGGGGCATCCTCGACCTGGACGCGACATACCTCGCGGCCGAGCCTGATTTGATATTCATCTTCCGAAGTTTTTTCCAGTAACTCGTTAAAATACTTGTATATCTCGGGATGGACAATCTCGATGCCATTCTGGAACCAACGAGCGTCCTTGTCGATTACAAGCTTCAGATAAGGTGATACGTCGAGGATTTCTTGTTCAACGCTTTTCGAGGACTCATCCATGATGACTTCCACATTAATGGCCGGTTTTCACCACAATTCTGCAAATTCTTTATTTCTGTACAACCAACCGTATGCGCGGTAAGCTGCCAGGACTTTCTTCACGTAAATGCGAGTTTCAGGATACGGCATGTTCTCGATAAATTCGTCATCCTTCATCTTGCCATTTTTGTTCAACCACTCCCTGACTTTTCTAATGTCCGCATTGTATGATGCCACGGCTGGGATCATTTTTCCTTTGAAGCTGGCCAGGTTCTTGCCTAACATCTTAATGCCCAGCGCCACGTTATGCCTCGGATCGAGGATCTCGGCTATAGCATTCACAGGGATTTTGCCACTGGTTCTGGCGAGCCCTGCCGCAGCGGGAGTAATCTGCATCAGGCCCAGAGCCCCGGCAGGAGAGACAGCGGATGGATCATAGCGGCTCTCCTGGCGTATAACCGCCCATACCAAATGTGGATCCACAGAATGCTTCGCGGCAATCTGAGTGGTATGGTTCAGGTAAACTCGGGGGAAAGTCATCTCGATGAATTCCGCAGGCGCATTCTGAGGCGGATTTTCCACAAATGTGGCAAAAGCGGTCGAGAGGATTTCGCGTGCGATTCGATACTGCTCTGACCTGTAAGCGGCCCGTGCGGTCAAGAACGCGATGACCGGAGAAGATTTCATGGCCTTGGGAAGCGCCTCAAGATTCATCAAGGCGAACTCGTCCAAGCCAATTTCCATCAGCTTTATAGCCGCCGAGACAAGAGGATTCGAGCTTTCAAAAGCAGTGAGCTTTAGCTCGGGGAATGGCCCATTTTTTTTATCGCGATCTACGGCTATGTTCATTGATTGTAAGACCCGAGCAGCTTCCAACCCGTAATAATCGAGCGGTGAACCGATTGCCAGTTCCCTCATCAAAGACTCAGCGTCCTTTTGGCGGTTGGCCTGCATGAGCGCCCGCGCTTGCCAGTATTTGGATGCATTCTCGATCCTTGAAGAGGATGGACCTCTCCGCGCCTCAAGGAATGCTTCTGCAGCCGGTCCATACTCATGATTCAGGTATTTGATCCAGGCCGTCTTCCATTTTACCGTTGCTTTGAGAGAAGGCTCAGGATTAGCCGCGAGAAGCTTATTGAAGTAGTTCTGGGCCGCGGGAAACTTATGTTTTTCAAAATTGTATATGCCGAGATTAAACAGCGCCTTCTTTTTCAGAGTGGCTGAACTTGATGAAAGAATCTTGTTACAACAGAACTCGAAATCCTTCTCCCTATCCATCCTCCAATAGACCAGACTCATTAGATAAAGGGCTTCTGTGCGCTGCTTTTCAGATATATTGCCGTCAAGCAATTCCTTCAGAATGTTAATGGCCTTATGGTTCTGCCGGTCCCTATATCGGCACTGAGCCAGCTTGAGCATAAGTTCCTTGTCCGCCGGCTTGCTCTTAAGTAGTGCGGCATAAGTGTCGGCAGCCAGATCGAACCGTCCTTTAGCAAAAAGCCGACTCGCTCGACCCATCTGCTCGGTTTCGGAAAATTCCATGCGGGGAATTTTCTCATGGAAAACCATCCAGGCAATGTCATCTGCTGCTTTGAGGCCTTCCACCGTGGCAGGATAGTTGAGGTATAAGGTGCGATAACGTGAAGCAGCCTCGGAATAGTTGCCGAGTCGTTTTTCTAGATTACCCAATTGTAGCAACAGCGGCGGCTTCTCCTTTTCAGCGGCCTTTTCGCTCATCGATACCAGCAACGCCCTAGCTTCGGGTTTGGCCTGCCGGTAAAGAGCTTCGGACAGTTCTGCACGCGCGGCTAGATCATAAACGCTCCCCGGGTGTTTGTTGAGAAATTCCTTTAGAACTGTTTCGGCGCTTTCAGGCCGCCCGGCCATTAGTTTCCTGGCCAATAAAAGGTATGTTACCGGTCCGTAAACCATATCGGGAAAAATATTTTCCCATGTTGCCCGCGCGCGATCCAAGTCCCCTGCATCATAGTATCGCTTACCTTCTTTAAATACATACTCCTGCGCAGGCCCGGACGACACGGTCATGCAGTGGGCGGGTCCAGGCATAACGATCAAACAAAAAAGAATTATTGTAAAGATTTGCAAAAGCATGCCTATATCAACTCTGTCTGCATACCCGACGACCCCGCCGGGAGAGAGATCGTTGTCTCCCGACACGTGTTCGTAAGGGGCCATGTTTGCCTAGCTTAGAATCTAAGCCCGAAGCAGTCAACCCGTAGTAACCACTCAACACTAAACTGCCCAAAAATCTCTCTTTGACAATCATTCTCAGACATCCTACAATTTGGTAACATTTTTTCAAGCTCGCGGGATGATTTGAGATCCCATCATGAGAAATATATGCGCAACCAATCCGGGGAACCGAAGGTAAAAAGAGAAGTTCAGGAACTGCTGCTCCTTTTCGACATCAGCCAGATCCTTGATCGTAGTCTGGATCTGCGTGATGTCGTAGGACCTGTCCTGGATGCCATCGCCAGACATATGGGAATGATGCGCGGCACCCTGACGCTTCTAAACCGCGAATCGGGCGAGATATTCATTGAAGCGGCCCATGGACTTTCAGAAAGCCAAATGGAGCGCGGTAGATATCGCCCGGGAGAGGGAGTGACCGGGAAAGTCGTCGCAACCGGACAACCTGCTATTGTCCCCCATATCTCCGAAGAACCGCTGTTTCTGGATCGTACGGGCGCCAGAAAAGGACCTCGTAAGAAAGACATATCATTCTTATGCGTGCCCATTAAATTGGGAAATGAAGTGATCGGAGCTCTCAGCGCCGACCGCGTCTTCGAAGAAGGAGTCGGCTTCGAAGAAGACGTGCGACTCTTATCGATCATCGGGTCCATGATAGCCCAGGCGGTCCGGCTGAGACAGTCCGCTCAAGAGGAGCGCCATCGTCTGCTGGAAGAGAACCTCAGGCTCCAGACTCAGTTGAAGGAGCGTTTCAGGCCTTCCAATATTATCGGCAACTCCAAAGGCATGCAGGTGGTGTACGACCTAATCGCCCAGGTCTCCAAGAGTGACACCACAGTTCTCATAAGAGGCGAGAGCGGCACGGGAAAAGAACTTGTGGCCCATGCCATTCACTATAACAGCCGCCGGGCGGAGAAGCCTTTCGTCAAAGTCAATTGCGGCGCGTTGCCGGAAAGCATTGTTGAAAGCGAGTTGTTCGGGCATGAGAAGGGCGCGTTTACTGGCGCCATAGCCACACGAAAAGGTCGGTTCGAACTGGCCCACGGTGGAAGCATATTTATGGATGAGGTCGGCGATCTCTCCCCTACAACTCAGATCAAACTTCTCCGCGTCTTGCAGGAGAAAGAGTTCGAGCGCGTAGGCGGAACGGCCACGATCAAAACGGACGTGAGGGTGATAGCGGCCACCAACAGGCCGTTGGAGCAGCTTATCAGGGAAAATAAATTCAGGGAGGACCTATACTATCGGCTCAATGTTTTTCCGATACACGTTCCCCCCCTTCGAGAACGCAAGACAGACATTCCCCTGCTGGCAGACTTTTTCGTCGAGAAGTACAATCGTCTTAACCATAGGGCAATTCGACGGATTTCCACCCCTGCTATAGATATGCTAATGAGCTATCATTGGCCGGGAAACGTACGAGAATTGGAAAACTGCGTTGAGCGGGCTGTTCTTCTCAGTGCGGATTCTGTAATCCACGGGCACCACCTGCCGCCGACTCTTCAAACCGCCGAAGCCAGTGGGACCATCCACAAAGGGACCCTCGAAAGTACTCTGGACGCAGTGGAGAGAGATTTAATTTTGGATGCATTGAAGGCTTCACGAGGGAACAGAGCTAAGGCTGCGAGAGCGTTGGGAATTTCAGAACGGATCATGGGTCTTCGGGTGAAGAAGCTCAGGCTCGACGCCAAGCGTTTTCGTACCAAAATGTCATAGTCTCCTATCACACCTACAAGGGTGTACCTTCTTGTACAAGTGCGCAGTGTTCCAGACCGCACCCACGTGAACAAATAAACACATTAACTCAACAAGTTATCCATTTTGTAACCACTGTCGGACCTTGGTTGGCATCGAGATTGCTCTAGAATCACGCCGGAACTTTATCAGCCGTTCGGAGATGCCGAATGTTCGTGTCGAGCCGGACCAAGCGTCCTCATGGGACAGTATCATATCGGCTTAGCAACAACGGCTGAACGGTGGAGTACTTCTGGAGGTGTCCCAACATGAATGCAGCCGATAACGCGTGGGTCCTGACCTCGTCGGCACTGGTGCTATTGATGACGCCGGGTCTAGCTATGTTCTATGGAGGCATGACCCGGGCCAAGAATGTCCTTTCCACCATGATGCACAGTTTCGTTTTGATGGGGCTGGCATCCATAATTTGGTTATTTTACGGATTCAGCCTGGCTTTTGGTCCTGACGCCGTCGGAGGTTTCATTGGGAACCTGAAGCACTTCGCTTTGAATGGCGTCGGCGCGGAAGTGTGGCCGGACCAGACCATTCCTGGATCAAGCTTCATGATCTTCCAGTGCATGTTTGCAGTGATTACGCCGGCGCTTATTTCCGGCGCGTTTGCCGAAAGAATGAAGTTCAGCGCTTTTATCCTCTTCATGATTCTGTGGATGACTTTCGTTTACTGTCCAATAGCGCATTGGGTATGGGGTCCGGACGGTTGGCTTTCCAAATTGGGCGCACTGGATTTTGCCGGCGGAACGGTAGTTCACGCGAACGCGGGTTTCGCTGCTCTGGCCTGCGCCTTCGTTATCGGCAAAAGGAAGGGATATCCTACTACCCCGATGGTACCGCACAATCTGACGCTCACTATCTTAGGCGCATCTCTACTCTGGTTCGGCTGGTTTGGGTTCAATGCCGGGAGCGCCCTCAAGGCAGACGCTAATGCTTCCATGGCATTTGTTGTCACCCACATGGCCACTGCCGCAGCGGCTCTTTCCTGGATGTTCGCGGAATGGATAATCAAGGGGAAGCCCACAACGTTGGGCATCGCGTCCGGTGCGGTGGCGGGCCTTGTGGCCATCACCCCTGCGTCGGGTTATGTAGGGCCGGTTTCGTCGGTCATTCTCGGAGCAGTGGCGGGTGTAGTGTGCTATCTGGCTGTTCTAGCCAAAGCCGGTCTTGGTTATGACGATTCTCTGGACGTTGTCGGTGTTCACGGCGTAGGCGGAGCATGGGGCGCCATTGCCACGGGTCTGTTTGCTTCCAAGGCGATCAACGCTGCCGGCAACGATGGTCTATTTTTCGGCAATGCGGCTCAAGTAGGGACTCAAGTGGTCGCGGTGCTGGCGACAATTGTCTACACTTTCGTGATCTCTCTCATAATCCTCTATATTGTCAAGGCCATAGTGGGCTTGCGAGTCACTGAAGAGGAAGAAGAACTCGGTGTAGATGCGTCCGCGCATGGAGAGACCGGATACAATCTGTGAATCGAGCAGTTTCGCTGATCTAAAGCGGTGTCCGGAGACCAATGGGTAACCGGTGATAGACCGGTGGAGAAGTCCAAAGGGGATGAGCATGAAAAAAATTGTAGCAATTATCAAACCCTTCAAACTTGACGACGTCAAAGATGCGCTCAGTTCGATAGGGGTGCAGGGAATGACGGTCACTGAAGTCAAAGGGTTCGGACGACAAAAAGGTCATAAGGAAATCTACCGCGGGGCTGAATACCTGGTGGATTTCCTGCCCAAGATACAGATCGAGACGGTGGTGGTTTCTGAAATGGCGGAGCAAGTAGTTGAAAAAATAGTTGCCGCTGCCAGGACCGGAACAATTGGGGACGGTAAGATATTCGTGACCCCGGTGGAAGCGGTGGTACGTATCCGGACCGGTGAGAAAGATGCGGACGCGATTTGATGGCTGACTTGCGAGAAGTAGGATCCACGGGATTGGGGGTGATAACAGATTCTCATACAATAATGTAACCTGATTTTGTAGAATCATACCGGCCGGTACCCTTTGTCGGCGATAAATGGGTTGCCTTGGCCTGGGCTCCTTGTCACATAACGGTAATTATCTTAGTAGGTTGATAATATAGTCGCTCCTCCGGCTCGATTTTGGCACACAGGTTGCCCTGTTGACAAAATCGTAACATACCCCAGAACAAAATTTCTGGAAGCAATCATGGTATTACCGGAGGACTGCCGAGATGAATGCTGCTGACAATGCTTGGGTGCTTGCTGCGTCCGCGTTGGTGCTCTTGATGACACCGGGTCTGGCCATGTTTTACGGTGGCCTTACCCGCTCTAAGAATGTGCTTTCAACAATGATGCACAGCTTTTTTCTGATGGGGCTGGCATCGGCTGTATGGTTTGTCTATGGCTTCAGCCTGTCGTTCGGGTCTGATGCTTTCGGCGGGTTACTTGGCGGATTGGAGCATTTCGCGCTCAGGGGCGTCGGCGGCCAGTTATGGCCAGAGCAGACGATTCCGGCGGCCACTTTTATGATATTCCAGTGCATGTTTGCAATAATCACCCCGGCGCTTATCTCCGGGGCGTTTGCCGAAAGGATGAAGTTCAGTTCATTTATCGTTTTTATGCTGCTCTGGATGACTTTCGTTTATTGTCCGATTGCGCATTGGGTCTGGGGCTCAGGAGGTTGGCTTGCCAGGCTGGGTGCGCTCGATTTTGCGGGGGGCACGGTCGTTCACGTGAATTCAGGAATTGCAGCGCTGGCTTGCGCTTTGGTAGTAGGCAAGCGGAAGGGTTACGGCACGCTTCCAATGATACCTCACAATGTGACTCTCACTTTGTTGGGGGCGGGCCTGCTCTGGTTCGGCTGGTTTGGCTTCAATGCGGGGAGCGCTCTTAAAGCTAACGAGAGTGCGGCCATGGCCTTTGTCGTCACTCACATGGCTGCCTCCATGGGGGCCTTGGCCTGGGTGTTCTCTGAATGGATTATCAAAGGCAAGCCCACCACGCTTGGCGCTGCATCGGGGGCAATTGCCGGGCTGGCTACAATCACGCCCGCTGCGGGCTATGTTGGACCGGGGTCAGCGATAATTATCGGGATACTTGCGGGAGTGGTGTGCTATCTCGCTGTCCTGGCAAAGACAAATCTGGGCTATGACGATGCATTGGACGTCGTGGGAATCCACGGCGTCGGGGGCGCTTTGGGAACGCTGGCGATAGGCTTCTTCGCTTGCAAGGCAATAGGCGGGACCGACGGTCTGTTCTTCGGGAACGTGTCACAGCTTGGCCCGCAGATATTGGCAGTGCTGGCAACAGGTATCTATTCGCTTGTGGTGACACTGATAATTCTTTACATTGTGAAAGCGGTGATGGGACTGCGGGTGAGCACTGAAGAAGAAGAGGTCGGCGTGGACACCTCGGCACACGGCGAGGCCGCATATAACCTCTGACCGGGCGTTCGCTTGAGAGAGTTGTCAATCAAGCGCTTGTCTATTTGCGCAAAACATATTGCTGGACGTTTGAAAGGGTGTTGACATGAAAAAAATTGAGGCAATCGTAAAGCCTTTCAAGCTTGACGATGTGAAAGAGGCGCTCAATTCCATTGGGGTGCAAGGAATGACCGTCACTGAAGTCAAAGGGTTCGGGCGACAGAAAGGTCATAAAGAGATTTATCGTGGAGCGGAGTACCTGGTGGATTTCCTGCCCAAGATAAAGATGGAGATGGTCGTAGTCTCCGAGCTAGTGGATCAGGTAATTGAGAAAATTGTCGCGGCTGCCCGCACCGGTACTATTGGTGACGGGAAAATTTTCGTGACCCCTGTGGAGACAGTGGTTCGGATTCGAACCGGCGAGCGGGACGCGGACGCGATTTGATTCTTGATAGCGAGCTAATCGGAATCTTTTTGCAGACTGATAACCCATGTGCCTGACGCAGAAGGGGATAAGTTTCCATCCGGAACTTTTTGAAAGTTTTCTTGAGTTTTGGAAACAATTGCGGCAATTTTGTAGGCACGCCTACTTGTGAGGCTGTGGTGTTCATACAAAAATGTAGGTTTAGTGTTCAAGTCCAACCGGCGGTCGAATCGGCGCCAAGGGGCGGGCTCATGGCATGTGCTTTGAGGCGCACCAGGCTCTGAGTTCATGAGGGGGTACACATGAAGAAGGTGGAAGCAATCATCAAGCCCTTTAAGCTGGATGACGTGAAAGAAGCGCTTGGTTCTGTGGGCCTTCAAGGTATGACCGTGACGGAGGTGAAGGGTTTTGGCCGTCAGAAAGGACACAAAGAGATATATCGCGGGGCTGAATACCTCGTGGATTTTCTTCCCAAAGTGAAATTGGAAATGGTGGTGCCTGCGGAGATGGTGGATCAGGTGATCGATAAGATCGTTGCCGCAGCTCGTACAGGAAGCATTGGCGACGGCAAGATATTCATTTCGCCGGTTTCAACGGTAGTTAGGATACGTACGGGAGAGCGCGATAGGGATGCTCTGTAGCCTGTCGGTGGCCCGAAGGTCCGGTTTCAGTAGCGCAAAATCCCGGTGATCCCCTGTCTTAATCGGGCAGGACTTCCTCAAGGCACTATGACGGTTTAAAGGCAGCAGGTAAGATTTTAGGTGCCTGCACACAATCTCATAGTTAGAAGGAGCAATAAATGGGACCGAAAGAGGTGATTCAATTCGCCAAAAAGAATGGGGCCATCATGGTGGACCTCAAGTTCATGGATTTTCCGGGAATGTGGCAACACTTCAGCGTACCGCTTCATGAGCTGGAAGAGGATTCGTTCGAAGCCGGCTTTGGGTTCGATGGATCGTCCATACGAGGCTGGCAACCGATCCACGCGTCCGACATGCTGGTCGTGCCCGATCCCGAAACCGCTGTAATGGATCCCTTCATGGAGCATCCGACCCTTTCGCTGATCTGTAACATTGTGGATCCTGTCACCAAGGAACGGTACACTAGGGACCCGCGCAACATCGCCCAGAAAGCGGAAGCGTTCCTGAAGTACACCAAAATTGGAGACACCGCATATTTTGGGCCTGAGGCGGAGTTTTTCATTTTTGATGACATCCGGTACGGCTATGGATCGAACCATGGTTTCCATCACATAGATTCTATTGAAGGGTGGTGGAACACAGGCCGGGAAGAGAGTCCCAACCTGGGGTACAAGCCTCGTCACAAGGAAGGCTACTTTCCGGTATCTCCGACCGATTCACAGCAGGACATGCGAACCGAAATGGTCGTGCTTCTGGAGCAGGTAGGAGTTGTCACTGAGTGCCAACATCATGAGGTCGCCACAGCGGGTCAAGGCGAGATCGACATGAAGTTTTCTCCTCTCGTCAAGATGGGCGATCAGCTAATGTGGTTCAAGTATGTGCTGAAGAATGTGGCCAAGCGTCATTGCAAGACTGTAACCTTTATGCCCAAGCCTCTTTTCGAGGACAACGGCTCCGGAATGCACACCCACATCAGCATCTGGAAAGGCGGAAAGAACCTTTTTGCCGGGGACAAATACGCAGGTCTGTCCCAAGAATGTCTCTGGGCCATCGGTGGAATTCTCAAGCACGCCCCCGCCCTTTGCGGCATATGCAATCCCACGACAAATTCCTATAAGAGACTGGTGCCCGGGTTTGAAGCCCCTGTGAACTTGGCTTATTCCTCCAGGAACCGGTCCGCATGCTGCCGTATTCCTATGTACAGCGCCAGCCCGAACGCCAAGCGAATCGAGTACCGGCCTCCGGATCCGTCTTGCAACGGTTATATGGCATTCAGCGCGATACTAATGGCAGCCCTGGACGGCATCGAAAACAAAATGGACCCCGGCGAGCCGCTGGACAAAGACATCTATGCTCTTTCACCTGAGGAACTCAAAAGCGTTCCTTCCACGCCAGGCAGCCTGGAGGAAGCTCTCGGTGCACTGGAAGCAGATCACGGGTTCTTGTTGAAAGGTGACGTATTCACTCAGGATGTTATAGACAAATGGATCGAGTACAAGACAGAGGCGGAGCTTAACCCCATACGTATGAGGCCTCACCCGTATGAGTTCGCTCTATACTTTGATTGTTAGAGCAAATTGAGTTTCCTGTTGGACTGGACTATAGCCGTTCCGCGGGGGCTGCCGCCGAATAGACGGGCTCCACGCGGAGCGGCTTTGGACTATGGGCAAAGGAAGGCTCTCGATTGTTGAAACAGCCCCGCGCGCGTGGCTAATTTCAGAAAATTGCCGCTCCTGTTCTCTCTGTTGAGAGAGTAGTTTTTCGGGGTAAGCCGCCTCAAGTCATCACAAGAGCTTGGAGGGGCAAATGTTCTTCTTTAATGACAGCGAAGGAAAGGAACGCTATGGGACGGTAATGGCATCCCTGGGCATGGACCCGAAAAAAGTCACTCCCGAATATTTGAAAGCCTTGTCAAAGGAGTTTGGATGCCTTTTTGATAGAGGGGAATCATTAATTTGGGTCCAGGAGAGTGAAGAAAGGGCCGAGCAGATTTTTGAGATTTTGAGAAAAAGATACTTCCCGTTCAAGGGCAAAAGCAGAATAGTCTGAGGGCTTCGTTTCACTGCATTTTTCAGAGCCGGCTATATCCTTGTTTTGATAATCCTTCGAGAAATTGCCTCACCAAGTTTCACTGTCCGAATAGACGCATGGGGGAGCACGTCCGTTTGTGCTATAGTTAAATATATGAATCAGGTGCAGGAGGGTAATTTATTGGTGTCCTTGCGGATCAGGGAACGTGCTCATATCTTCTGGTATGAAGATAATTCTTGATGAGCGCCTCTACAGAATGGAAACATCATGCCGTTATTAAGGATAGCTCAGGCTCAGGTAAATTTGACTGTGGGAGACTTTCGCGGCAACCTGGAAAAGATCGGCGATTGGATAGTTCGAGCCCGCGTCGCCGGAGCCGATATTGTAACTTTCCCGGAGCTTGCTCTGTGCGGTTATCCGCCGGAAGACCTTCTTTTGAGGCCGAGATTTCTTCTGGACAATCGTCTGGCGCTCAATGCCCTGGCTCCAAAATGCACAGGGATACTTGTGTTGGTGGGATTCGCTGACACGGTAAACGACAAAGTGGCAAATGCTGCAGCCTTGATAGGGGATGGCTTAGTGCAGGATGTTTACCACAAAATCGAGCTGCCCAACTATGGCGTATTTGATGAAAAACGATATTTTCATCCCGGTTCCAGATGCATGGTACTCGAAATCAGCGGCGTGCGAATCGCTGTCACCATTTGCGAGGACATATGGATCGAGGGTTCAGTGACGGAGGCGTGCGCGATAAAGAATGACGCGCAGATAACTCTCAATATATCCGGGTCCCCGTTTTACGCGGGCAAACTTGCCGTACGCACGTCGATTGTGACCCGCTTTGCCAGGGCTACCAATACCATCCTATGCTACAACAACCTGGTTGGCGGTCAGGATGAACTAATATTCGACGGCGGCAGTATGGTCGTAGATTCCAAAGGTACGCTGGTGGCCCGCGCGAAACGTTTCGAGGAGGACCTTTTTCTAACGGACCTAAACGTAGATGCCCTGGAGAACAAAGGACCGCTGTGGGATATATGCGGCACGCCGAAGCTGCTTCTTTTCGAGTCCCCTACCGATAGATCTTACACGGCGCCTTCAATAGAGGCGGATCTAAGTCGAATTGAAGAGATTTACAAGGCGCTGGTGCTGGGCACAAGGGATTACGTACGGAAGAACGGTTTTAAAAAAGTGCTCATTGGTTTGAGCGGAGGGATAGATTCCGCTCTGACCGCGGCCATCGCGGTCGAAGCTTTAGGAAGAGAGAACGTGATAGGTGTGACCATGCCGTCGGAATATACCTCAACGGAAACTCTTTCCGATGCCGCTATATTGGCCGAGAACCTAAGCATCGAATTAATTACTCTGCCGATCAACAGGGTCTTCGGGGCTTACTTGAGTGCCATGGAAGGGCCGCTCAGCCGAGGGAAACCCAGCGTCGACCTCGAGAACCTGCAAGCTCGTATCAGAGGAAACATGCTGATGGCCTTATCCAACCGCTTCGGATGGTTGGTCTTGACCACGGGAAATAAGAGCGAGACGGCCGTAGGGTACAGCACGCTCTATGGGGACACGGCAGGTGGATTTGCAGTGGTCAAGGATGTGCCGAAAACCGTGGTTTACGAGTTGTCCGAATATATTAATCGGAAGGCCGGTAAGGAATTAATACCACGCAGCGTCATAGAAAGGGCCCCTTCCGCGGAATTGAGACCCGATCAGAAGGACGAAGACTCGTTGCCCCCTTATTCTGTCCTTGATCCCATACTCCGGGCATATGTTGAAGAAGATAAGGCCCCGGAAGATATAAACGGTTTTGACCCAGCCCTTGTGGAGGAAGTTGCCCGAATGGTGGACCGCAATGAGTACAAGCGTCGCCAAGCTCCGCCGGGTATCAAGATTACCCCTAAGGCGTTTGGAAAAGACTGGCGACTGCCGATAACCAATCGGTACATCGATGGCAAGATGAAGGAAAAGACTTGATGAACGTACTAATCATTGTGCACGTCGAATCAGAGGGGCCAGGCACCCTGGGCGTCTTCCTGGTATCAGCGGGCGCGACCCTGCGTATGGCGCGCCTCTATGCGGGAGACTCTGTTCCGGAATCAATTGACGGCTTGGATGCTGTGGTCTCCATGGGCGGGCCGATGAATGTTTATGAGGAAGAGAAATATCCGTTCCTAAAACACGAGACCACGTTACTGCGTAAAGCCATTGACGCTGGTCGTCCTGTCCTGGGGGTTTGCCTCGGTGCACAAATGATAGCCAAAGCTTGTGGGGCCCGAGTGGTCAAGTCTCCGAAGAAAGAGGTGGGTTGGGGCCAAATCTTCGTTACGAATGCCGGCAAAGAGGACGTTTTGTTTAACGGCTTGCCTCCCACACTTGAAGTGCTCCAGTGGCATGAGGACATGTTCGAGATTCCTGAAGCCGGGTCGCTCATAGCAACGGGAAACGACTGTCCTAACCAGGCATTTCGGTACCGCAATGCGTTTGGGTTACAATTCCACGTGGAGGTCACGCGAGACATTCTCGCGGACTGGTTCAAAGACTCCCCGGATCTGGGAATAATTCTTCGCCGGCACAAAGAACTGAAGCCGGACCTGGATCGGTATGCCGAACGGATGTATAGGAATTTCCTGAGTCTGATTCGATGACTCATTGACAGAAGACACGGCTATCAGAATCGGAAATCCACTCTAATCTTGAAGATCCTCTTGGCCGGAAGTTCCAGGATTTCGACGCCGGTCTCTTGCATCAATTGTCGAATGATCCGTTCCTTCTCCTCGGCAGAGGGCGCGATGAGAGTGAACCAGACGTTGTATTCGTGCCTTCTCTCATAGTTGTGGGTCACCCCGGGGCAGGCGTTAATAGTTTTCACTACGAACTCGAACTTTTCCTTCGGAACCTTAGCAGCCAACAAGGTGCTGACGAACCCGATTTGCCGAGAATCTACGGATGCGCCCAGTCGTCTGATGATTCCCTCTTTTTTCAGCCGAGCAATACGGACCAGCACCTCTTCCTCATCCATACTGATCCGTTGACCGAGCACACGATAAGGGTGAGGTTCGACGGGAAAACCGGCCTGAATCTCGTTCAACAGTTCTCTGTCCCGTTGGTCCATATGCATTGTTCTCTTGCCGTAAAGTTAAAAGGTGGCCAATTGTTGCCACCCTGCTTCCGCTGAAAGTGTTCCTCTCGTTCCCAGGCTGGAGCCTTGGGAACAAGAAAAACAATTCGGAATTATTCACTTGGCAAAGCCCTGTGGCCTTATTGGCCATTTACCGGCGAAACCATACTGGCCTATTTAAGGGTTGCTCTTTAGATTCGGCCAACGGTACTGTTCGTCCAATTTGTGTGGAAACCTCTCGTCGCAGTCATTTTTACATCTATCCAGCAGAAACTGCTCTTGGTGAAGTTTCTCGCATCTCTCGTAGCATGAGTGCCTGAAATGGCTACTAAGGCTACAGCCCAGCATCAGAAGCATCGAGAGAAACAACAAAGCACCGATGGCGATTACTCTGAATTTCGGTACAGGCCATATCGCTCCCTGCCTCACCATTTGTCAAGTCTCCGGCACGCATTGGGCAGTTCTCTTACACCACCATTCACCTGTTTCCATACGGCTCACTAGGAGCCTTCGTCAAGTGAACAATTCCCAAACAATTTTGGCAACAGCCATAAGTCCATGATTAAGCCTTTATAATAAGCTATTCCGTCTCCTCTAGGCTCACTGTCACCTGCATGGGGTCAACCGAGTCGATCCTGGCGCCGTCAGGTTTGACTAGCACGGGAACCATAGTTTTTCCTTTTGCCTTGATCTCTTCGATGTTCACCGGCTCTGTGATGACTGAATTGACCTTTCTTAGTTCCGCTTGAACAGCCCGAAGTTGCACCTCGGCAGGAGCGATAACTATTCTCGTTTTTTCGGGTAGGGTCCCCGTAAGGCTCGGCACCACGCTCACCTTTTTGGCCGACGCTGCTTCTATATTCAAATGGAGGTCTGGAGGCCGGATTTCCGAAATAGTGATCCCCGGAGGCACCTGCAGATTCTTGCCTGTCAATCTGAAATAATTAAGGCCACTGACAACATTGCCTAAGTTGACCACAGCCCTGACGGACCCAGGATTAAGATTGGCCAGGCCCGCTTCCGAGCCGCGCAGGCGAACATCAATTCGCTCCATCCATTTGCCTGTGATCTCCATGTCCGGGGGCAGATTGGTATACTGCAGCGGAACGCTGATTCCAAGTTCCGACCGTTGAGGTCCTACCACCAAAAACCATAGTAAAACCGATGTGAACAGAGCGAAAAGCTTCAAGTGCCAATTTGATTTCAGGAAGCCAATTACACCGAGCTTCATGCTCTCCCTGCCGGTTTTGCCCGGGACCAGAGCCTGTTCAAGGGCCTCACGGAAATCGCCTTTCTTTCGATAGGTTGTGATGATTTTGTCCCTTACTATGGACACTTCACCTCTTTCCTCGGATATCACAACGCACAAGGCATCCGAGCGTTCAGTCAACCCCAGAGCGGCTCTATGACGCGTGCCGTATTGGGGACTCAAGTGCTCCTCGGAAGATAGCGGGAGTATGCATCCCGCGGCCTTTATTCTAGCTCCGGAAACAAGGACCGCCCCATCGTGCAGAGGAGAGTTTTTCTGGAAGATCATCACGAAGGCTTCAGCCGAGAGCAGACTCTCCAAGGATTTCCCTTTAATTATGATGCTGTCCAGACTGTCGAGCCTCTGAAAAACTATTATTGCGCCCATACGCAAGCCGGCCAACTCCGTGACCGCCCGCACTGTTTCATCGATTAAGTCAGGCTTGACTTGATTGTTAGGACGGCCGCTCAGATACCTGACCGGTGACGCGCGGTCCAGCATCGCCCTGATTTCAGGTTGAAACACAATCACCAGCACTACGATGATTGCAGCCCACAAATACTGAAACAATACAGATGTGAGGATCAAGCCTGCCTTGGAAGCGGCAAGATAAACCACCCCCATGCCCACTACCGTGACCAATATCTGGAAAGCTCTGGTCCCTTTGAACCATGTCGTGACAGCATAGATCAGGGCGGCAATAATAGCTATGTCCACTATGTTGGTTATGCTGATGGAATATAGGAGTTCTTTTAGATCTTGCATGAGGTTTCTGTTTTAAGGCCAGTAGAAATTTGCGAGAATTTTGCGCGAGCCGGTTTCCGCCGGAAACGAGACCGTTGATATCAAAACCATATTCGCGAACCTTTTGCAAGAGCCCGGTGGAAGCGAATCGCACAATTCCAAATGATTGCAATATAATAGGATTGCCAGTGAGGGGTGAATTTTCCGGGGTTTTTCCTCTGGTTCGCAGGCCGGAGCCTGGGAACGAGAAAAAGGCTTGATGTCGAAATCGATGAGGTATGAAGCGCGAGGTTTGAGGCATCCGGAATAAATTGACAAGTTACTGTTCGTGCAATCAAGTATCTGATATGGTGAACTGATTTTAGTTGAAGGTTCGACGATCATGGACCGCCTCGGCGTTCTCAGCATTCTGACTCTTTTTTTCATCTTCGCCATTCTAATGGCTTTTATGATCCCTCCGGGCGAAGCGCCCGACGAACCTGCCCACGTTAATTATGTGAACTTCGTAGCAGAGAACCTTGATCTGCCAAATCAGTACCATCACGACAAACGCATACTCGAGGGGCATCAACCTCCTTTGTACTACTTGATTGGCTCAGTTCTAAATCTTTTGCTGAATTCGGACAGAGTCATCCACATGAATCTGGCGCTTAACCCGAGGCAGCGCTACGAAAAAGGCAAATTTCAGGAAAACGTGCCGGTATATCTTCATCTGGTCGAGCCACTGTACCCTGGAGTTGTTCCCTTGTTGAACCGCAGAGATGATAGATTCAATTTTTATGTGCTCAGAATGCTGGCGGTTTTGTTCGGAGCGGCCAACATATTGTTTGTTTTGAAGACGGCCCAATTGCTTGTTAAAGACCAGACCTGGAGCTTGGTTCCAGCCTTTCTGGTTGCTACGTTGCCCACATTTATTTTTATGTCTGCGGTCGTCAACAACGATTGCATGGCAAACACTCTGTCGACCATTACTATTTACTATTCATTTAGAACTTGGCTGGTTCCGGAGAAAAAAAGCAATTTTGTTTTGCTCGGCCTGGCGCTCGGCTTGGCGCTGTTGGCCAAGAAGACGACCTTGGTCCTTGTTCCACCTGTAGCGATAATTCTGGCTGCCGGTGTTTTCGCCCATAGGTCGACAACCGGTATTAAGACCTTGCGCGGAATTATTTCTGACCGCAGCCAACCTAAAGCCCGAAATGGACAGGGCAGTGAGTCTGAAATCGAGGCAGGACCTGTCAGCAACCCTGTACTTATGTCACTAATAAGTTTTATAGTAGCTGGGGCCATCAGTGGTTGGTGGTTTCTGAGAAACGAGTTTCTCTACGGCGATCCTCTGGGCACTCAAATGGAAATGGCCACCATAATGCTACGAGAAACGTCGATTCTTTCCCGCGATACGCTGGGAGCATTTCTCGCGCAGACATACATCTCATTCACCGGTTTGTTTGGATGGGGAAACATAAAGTTGCCCCACCTGATATATCTCATTCACTTCACAATCTTCGGCATATGTGGGATCGGTTTCCTGTTGCGTCTTTGGAGAGACCGGCTGCGCGATATGAGTCTGATGTTTCTACTGTTATATGTGATGGTCGCCGTCGCGGCTTTCCTCTATGCGAATAACAGATTTCCACACGATCATGGCAGACTCCTATTTCCCGTCCTGTCGGTTATCGCGATCCAGGTGGCCCTGGGCGCAGAATACTTGCTGGCGTTTCTAAGAAACGACTTTTTGAAGAGGTCGCTAACTCAAGTCGTCATTGTCGGGCTGGTACTTGTTGACATTCTCAGTGTGATAATTATCCATCAGTTTTATTATCACGTACAACAATACTTAAAGTGACGGCGGCAGAACCAGATCATGCGATGGCCCTGAAATTGTAGGAAAATTCGCGGTGATCGTAGTGGTGGTTGAAAATGAGGTATTGCCAAAGGCGAGATCAGAGATGTCTTGCAATCCGTCCGGCAGTATCACTGGTCGGATGCGATTTCCTTTTCAATTCATATGATAACTTTACTTGTCCTGCTCGAGCAAAACAAACCAGCGATTGTGGGCGTTCCGTCCGGGATTGCTCCCTATTCCAAGGTGCTCGGCCGGTTCACCAGGTATATGCCCGCCGCTACCAATCCTAGACCTATCCACAGGGACAAAGTTAGTGATTCCCCAAGAATGAGGCCGCTGAGAATAACTCCGAACAACGGAGTGAGAAACATGAAAGAAACGAGGCGGCTCGCCTGATAACGCTGCAACAGTCGAAACCATAACAAGTATCCGATGAAGGCCACAACTACGCATTGATACACCAAAGCAGAGAGTGCCGCTGGTTGGGGCGAAAATTCCATGCCCCATTCCAAACCCAAGGTCCCGCATACCAGCAAGGGAATGGAAAAGAAGAGATGGGCAAACAGTGTTTGAAAGTGGCTTATGGAGGTGTTTTCTACGAACTTCTTTATATATATGTTGTTTGCAGCCCAGAGCAGCCCTGTGGTGAGCATCATAGCGTCGCCAATCCAGTGCAGTTCCCCCAAGGTTGCTGATCGCGAACCGAACACCGTAACCAGTCCGACAAAAGACATGCACAATCCGACAGCCTTCGCTGTGTGAAGTCTATCATCAGGTAAGGTGAAATGGGCCATGACGGCCGTTGCAAGCGGCTGACAGAAAACAAGAATTATGCCCCGAGAGGCATCGGTAAAAGAAAGACCCCAGTAGAGAAGGAGAAACTGGCCTCCGAACAGGAGCCCGAGAGCTACACCATGTTTCATCTGCCCGGCCGGAAGACTCACCTGTATGTTGAGCGCTCGCGCCCAAAGCCAAAGCAGAAAGCTTGCGACCACTGACCTTATGGTCGCGGCCAAGATGGGAGGGATGCTCTGGTTGCTAAATTTGATGCTGACGATATTTCCGCCAGCGATCAAACAAAACACGACAAGCAGTAGCGATTCCGTCACAGGTATGTGTTGAGACGTCTGATTTAAAGGGGTTGCCAAAACTTTTGACCTAATCTTGAATTATGCTGCTGCCTGCCTATGTGAAAGGTCTTTGAGGCAATAGCCTCTCGAACCCTAGTTCCCCGACCCAAGAATCGGACGATTCTCTCTCAGGAGACTGGCCGAAGACAAAGCCGTCCCCAGGTTTATGGAAAATCTTTCTTTGTGCTGTTTCGGAGCATACTTCTCCTCGCTTTTATCGGTCAACTCAAAGTTTTTCAGATTGCCTCGCTTATTAAAATATCACCTCTTTATTAAAGAATTTTGTCACAGACATTATCCACATTTGCTGTGGATAACTTGCCTGTAACCCTGTGGACAACCTCGCGGGAGTCGCTAAAGCTGAGCTTTCTCAGCGTTTTGTATCATGGTGGCGCACAATGAAATATCCAATGAAATCAACAGAAAAGCTAAGCATCGGGAATTCCGGGAGAGTATTCCAGTGGGGCTCCGGACCGCTTCCAAACTTATTCACTCTTGTGGATAAATTTTGGGGAACGGGACTGTCCCCAGGCATTGAGATTGACTGGACATTATCGTCACAGGTGAGCGCCAAGTTGGGGCTATGCCGCGATTCCGCTAAGTAATCAGAACGCAGGGGCACGGACGTGACAGGCAGCTTTGTGGCCGCCGCCAACATCGTGCAGTGGAGGTTCCACCTTGAAGCATGTGGAAATCCTCAACCAGCAGCGAGGGTGGAAACGGCACCCGGATGGTGGATCGATGGGGCTGGGAACATCGCCGTGGAGAATGATTCGGTCCCCTGTTTGGCTCGGGTCCGGGATCGGGACAGCGCTGAGCAGGGCCTCAGTGTACGGGTGAAGAGGGTGCGTATAAATACTGCTTTTGAGGCCTATTTCGACTATCTTACCGAGGTACATGACCGCGACCCGATCTGCAATGTGCTCAACCACCGAAAGATCGTGGGAGATGAACAGATAGGTGAGGCGATACTTCTCTTGAAGATCTTCCAGAAGATTGAGCACCTGTGAGCGAATGGAGACGTCCAGCGCGGAAACGGGCTCGTCCGCAATGATGAGAGAAGGATTTAAGGCCAAGGCCCTGGCAATCCCGATTCTTTGCCGTTGACCGCCCGAAAATTCGTGTGGGTACTGTTTCAGGTGTCGCGGGCTTAACCCGACTTCTTCCAGGAGAGCCAGGACTTTCTCAAGTCTTTCGGCACGGGTCCCTATTCGGTGCACGATGAGCGGCTCCATAATAATGCTCTGAACAGTCTTGCGGGGATTAAGTGAAGAATAGGGATCTTGAAAAATGATCTGCATCTTTCGCCGCAGGCGTTTCATCTCGTGTGCGCTGATGCTGTCGAGGTCGATTCCATCAAAGATGATTTTGCCAGAGGTAGGTTTTTCAAGTCTGAGAATGAGACGACCGAGCGTGGTTTTGCCGCAACCCGATTCGCCAACCAGCCCCAAGGTTTCACCCTGCTGTATTTCCAGGTCTACTCCGTCCACCGCATGGACAAACAGGGATTCCTTTTGAAAGAAACCTTTTCGTACAGGGAAGAGCTTGAATAATTTTTCGATTCGGACGATTTCCTCATCTGCGTGAAAATCGCGAGCATATGATTCAGCGGCAATACTCATGTCTCATCTTTCCGAAGAACAGTGCTATTTTCGATGCTTGCAATTCGTAGTGACATGGAATTTGGCATTGCGCCTCTGTGAGATTTGGTTTCCGGAACGCTTGGTTATCTCGTGTTTCCGTGTTATACGGACCCGATACGAGAAAGTCAATTTTGAGGTGAATATCTGAACGCGGTATATTCCATATTAGGACTTGTGCCGGGTGTGGCCTGGTTGATGTATTTCCGTCAGAAGGAACGTCATCAGCCGAAATCCTTCACGAATCTTTTGCGGGTATTCTGCTGGGGCTGTGCTTGCACGATTCCTGCAGCGTTGATTGGGCAAGTGACCGGGGCGGGCCTAATTCAACCAACCATTACGATGGCAGCCGGCGCAAGTTTTTTGGTGGTTGCTCCCGTAGAGGAATTTGCCAAGCTCCTGGCAGTGTGGGTTTCGGTGTATCGGAGTCAGGATTTCCGGGAGCCGATTGACGGGATAATCTATTCCGCTACGGCAGCCCTGGGGTTCGCATGCATCGAGAACGTAATTTATTTGGCGTTCATGGGACCTGAAGTTCTAGTGCGAAGGGCCGCATATGCGACGCCCGCGCACGTGATGTTCTCCTCCATGTGGGGCTATTCCATGGGCCTGGCGCGCTTCAAACGAGATGGAGAGTTTACGACAATTTTGCAGGGGTTCGCGATTTCGACTGTATTGCACGGAGCATACGATTTTGTAGTGGCGGTACGTCCGAGTGCCGCCGCGCTTTCATTGGTACCCCTGATGATTTTTATGGCTTGGCTCATGAATAGGCGGATCAGGGAATTTCGTAGTAGTTTTCCTTTTCCTCCGCTCGGAGAGGGTTCCCTTATAATTTGCCCGAATTGTGGCGCTTACTCTGAGGAGATCGCTGGTCGGTGTTCTAGGTGCGACTTCGCCATTCCACTCACGGCAACTGATACCCCGAGATTTTGCAGCCGATGTCGGGCCCGCTTGGACCCGTGCCGAACCACTTGCGCGCTGTGCGGTCAGCCGATAAACTTATCAAGGTATTGTCAAGCATTCTGATCGCCAACCGATATGAAGAATTTCATTTTTTTCAACACAAGACCCGGCAGATGCGGATCTTTTTTTCTTGACAATGGACAGTAAAAAAAGACAAAAAAGGACGTTTAAATCCAACTCAATGGGGTTCTCTCCCCGGGACGGAAAGATGATCCGGAAAAATGCCCGCCAAAAACATATGGCTTCTTCTTGCGGGAGAATTTACTTCACCGGTTCGGAATTCCGCGCTTCTCTTTTTAAATCCATATCACCAAAATCTTTGACAGGAGGGACTTGCCTAAGCGGGGAGAAATATTTCCTCCTCGCGAAGTTAAGACCCTGAGCCTCCGGATTGGGGAAGCATGCTTCCTCAATTTTGGCCTTCTGTTCTAATGCTTTGTCCTCGACCGGGAGCTACTTTCGGTCGAATACTGTCGGCAATGGGGCTGTCCACTGACGGGACATGGGTGTTTTACGGACCCTGAGTCATGGCAGTAATTATTGGTTCTATATCTTCGAGAGGCAAAAGCCCACTCGGTACGGGGGATGACGATGAAAGCCTTGGGAATTCATCTTCTGATCGAGTTGACATCCTGCAATCGGCACAAGATTGACAGTGTCGATTACTTGGAAAAGATCATGGCCCAGGCCGCGGAAATCGCGGGGGCAACGGTTTTGAAGACGGCTTTTCAGGATTTCAACCCGCAGGGTGTCTCTGGGGTGGTGGTAATAGCTGAGTCGCACCTAACTATTCACACGTGGCCTGAATACGGCTACGCGGCAATCGACATTTTCACCTGCGGGTCAAAAGTCGACCCGTGGAGGGCGGCTGCTTATCTTAAAGAGCATTTGGAAGCAGGTGACGTTCAGATCCGTGATTTTCGCAGAGGCATCCCGACAGAAGACGAGGGCAACCAGCCCGATGACAGGTTTATAGAACATGCTACGTTCGGGAGTACTGACCATTAGTGACCGTTCATCTCAGGGCCTGAGAGAAGACGCATCAGGGCCGCGGCTGGCCGATGTGCTGCGGCAACACGGAATAGACGTGGTCTGGACCGCTGTAGTGCCTGACGAGGAGAACGAGATCCGCAGGGTGCTGACTCAATGGGCTGACGAAAACAGCGCTGATTTGATACTAACCAGCGGGGGGACAGGTCTGTCACCTCGCGACGTCACACCTGAAGCCACTATGGCTGTCGTACAGAGATTGGTTCCGGGCATGGCGGAGGCGATGCGATCCGCCAGCATGTCGAAAACGCCTCACGCGATGATCTCAAGAGCAGTGGCCGGCGTGCGAGGCAAAACGTTGATCATCAATCTTCCCGGAAGCCCGAAAGGAGCCATCGAGAACCTCGAAGCAGTCTTGCCCGCCCTCAAACATGCTATTGACAAGATCCAAGGAGACCCATCAGAGTGCGCTTGAGGTGATCGGAAGAACTTTTGTAAAGAGAAAACTCTTGTGCCAATTTCTCGGCTCGCGGGACTGAAACCGCCGTTCAGAAAACTCCTATCCGGCAAAGGGCAACGCCATGAAGGGCAAAACTGATACGACCATGACAAGCGTAGGCTCGGTTCTTAAAGAGGCCCTCAATCGTATGGGCCTTCAGGCCCCTCTTGCCCGGAATAATATAGCTCGACTCTGGCCGAAGATTGTTGATTCCGCGATCGCCAGGCACGCCAAAGTGGAAAGTGTGTCCGGTTCCACCCTCTACCTTGCAGTGGATTCCTCCGTATGGATGAATGAGATGGCCGCCATCAGGAACCTTCTGTTGGAAAAAGTCAATGCATGCCTGGGACCGGAAGCGGCCCCATTTACGGAAATACGATTCATGCAACGTTCCTGGGCCAAAACCCGGGACGAAAAACGGCAGGAAGAGCCTCAGCCGCCCGAATTGACGGACCAGGAAAACCGGGTCCTCAGCAAGATTCTGGAACCTATAAAAGATCCCGATCTCAAAACCATGCTGGAAAAGCTCCTCGAAAAAGACCGCACGCTCAAATGGCGAAGGGGACGCCGGGAGTAGAATGAGTGAGGCCCGGACAGAAGGGCTGAGACATTTTCTTACGCAAGGTCAAATCAGCATCGCCCTCTTGTCGCACCCAAATCGACCCAGGAATGTTGAAGCGCCGGCTGATGATTTATAGTAGTACCGGAGGTGGCCGGTGGAAACCGCGAAAGTTGCGATTAGCATAAGCAAGAACACCTTGAAGCGTCTGGATCTTCTGGTGAAGGAACACGTCTTTTCCAGTCGGAGCAAAGCAATTCAAGAAGCTATCGAAGACAAGCTCAACCGGCTGGAGCGGACACGCCTGTCAGAAGAGTGCGCTAAGCTGGATCCGATCGCCGAACAAACAATGGCGGAAGAGGGCCTCTCTGAGGAGCTGAATCGATGGCCCGAATACTAAGAGGAGAAATACGCTGGGCTGCACTGAATCCCGTGCGGGTGCCCGAACAAGGTGGCAGCCGCCCTGTCGTTATTATAAGTCAGGACATATTCAATGAACGCTCGGGCACGGTCATTGCCATGGCAATAACCAGCCGGCCCCAACGAGCGGGCTTCCCTCTGACCCTTGAATTGGTGTCATCGAAGCTACCGAAACGATCATGGGTTAAGATAAGTCAGGTTCGAACGCTGTCAACCGAGCGAATCGGCAAAGTCTTGGATTCAGTATCTCCCGAGCAGATGGCACAGTTGGGCGAAGGGTTAAACGAGATAGTAGAGACATAGCGGGGCCTTCTGCAGAAGATACACCACCAAGTTGCCTCCAAGTTCAATTGTGGGTTTTCTTGCTTCGTTGCTTGGAGACGGTCTGGCTGAGACTTTCAGGTGACGAGTGTTGTTCCTCAGGAACGCGGGCCATACCGATGCCCGAGGCGCCTCCGGTAAAAGGCAACAGGACCCAGATCCGGTCACGGTCCCGTTTCCTTATAGGAAGTATGTGCGAGACCCGCTCCGGATGCTGCGGTTCATAGATCACTATCCCTTCCTCGGATAACTCCCAACGACCCTCGGCCGGCCTGAACAGGTTGACCATTTTCACGGTCCCGTCCCGATAAATTGTCATGAAAGCATTGCCTCTGAACGGTCTTACCTTGGCTTTGGCCTTGTCGGTAATTCCCCATCTGAAGAACTCGTCAGAATACTTCCATGTTCCGACCATGAATTCGGCCGAAATGGGCTCTCCTATCCCAAGAAGAGCCAACGGCGAGATGGCCGCGCTGTCCGTGCCGGGTACCGCCCCCGAGAAGAGCGGAATCAGAGTCAGAGCAAGAACTTGCAAATTCAGCAATATTAGATCTCCGTCGGGGTCTTGAAGAACAATTCTTATAGCAGAACGATGCACATGTAGTCCATCCATGAAATCTTTGGTCAGCGACTCCCGTGCGAATGAGACCGGGACAATCCTTAAGGAGCTTGTAGGCTTGAGAAGTTTGTGTACCCCAATATATGCCGCAATGAGTGATTCCCGGAGCGACTTGACACCGTTTCTCTTAGTGTTCAACTCTATTGTAATAACAATAGACTCGGAAAACCGGCTGGTCGGTTGTCCTACAAGATGATTACACAGTTGATGGTGTAAGAGTGAGACGGTTGTAAGCTCGATCTACCAGCGGTAATTGATACGACGAAAAGCATGAACGGCCTGAGCAATGGGGTCGGCTTCTACGGTTAAGACAAGCAGATGAAAAACTGTCCTGGCTTTCGGGAGGGGAAGGGCGAGTTAGTCCCGAACTGTCGATTTTAGGCGCCATTGGATACAGGCATCAAAAGGTGACCGGCGGCTAATTTGTGCCGTTACTAGAATCAAGGCCTTTGAGCGGCGGATACAGGGGGTGGCATGACTGCGAGCAAGGACCCGGAACCCTTTGCCATTAAGGACTGCACATTGATGCCTGTGGCAACAGGGATAATCGTACAAAGTCTGAAGGAGATGAGAGACAGCTTGGCCACAGTTCATGCCGGCAGCATTTACCATCATTTTTGGGGAGCATTGATGCGACATCGGTTCGATGAACCGGAGTACAACAACGATTTTGCCAGATGGGTGGACGAAGAACTTCGCGACGAGACGCTCGCAGAGCGCTTGGCCGTGATTGATCCGACCGATTTTGGAGATCTGGAATCCCTTCGGCAGCATTTGATTGACGTGATTGAAGAGAGGTTGGATGAGGTCCAGCGATCCGCCTGGGTCCCTGCTCACAAGGCATTTCATTTTGTTAGGTCGCAGATTGTGGTTTTCGACACCCGTCGAAGAATAACAATTCCGGAGGAACTTGTGCCGGTAGTGCCGACAATTTCTGAGACGAGCGTTTTCTATCATTTTATTGATGCTCGGCGCCGGACGCCTACGGGCGAGGATGATTTTCGAGTTTGGATAACCAAATTTGGAGACACGTACGAATCGCTTCGAAATGAACTGGCTCTGATAGATCCCTATTTCGGAACCTTGGCTGAAGTGCGTCAAAAGTTGGCAGATGTGTTTGAAAACTATTCGGGGAGACGATCCTCATGAAGTCTATTGACGACTATGCGGAAGTGGCGGGCGAGGAGGTGATCGATCATTTGCGACAACTGGCCGTGCGCTTGAAAGGGATCAGGGTGGTTCATGTCAATTCAACGCGTACGGGTGGAGGTGTGGCTGAAATCCTAACCCAGCTTGTGCCGCTCCAGCAGGATCTGGGCCTGGATGCCCGGTGGGAAGTCATACGTGGAGAAGAAAACTTTTTCAGTTGTACAAAGGACTTTCACAATGGATTGCAAGGGAACCCGGTCCCCTTGTCTGAAACCGTGCTGGAGGCCTACGAACAAACAAACGCCCACAACGCGGAAGAACTCCGAGGTGTTCTTGAAGAAGCTGACATCGTGTTCATCCACGATCCCCAGCCTCTGGCGCTGTTAAGATTCTGCCCTGGTCGAAAAGGACGGTGGATCTGGCGATGTCACATCGACTTGAGCCATCCGTACCGGCCTGTTTGGAGGTATCTGCGCAAGCTTGTCGTTGACTACGACGCCAGCATTTTCTCACTGGCTGACTTTGCTCAGCCTTTGCCGCACATTCAGTATTTGATGCCGCCCAGCATAGATCCCTTGAGCGAGAAGAATAAGGACCTTGATGAGGATAAAGTGCTGGGTGTCAGGCGGCAGTTCGGTTTGGATCCGGACAGGCCCGTGATGCTTCAGGTGTCACGTTTCGATCGTTTCAAAGACCCAATTGGCGTGATACGGTCCTACAGATTGGCGAAGACATTCGCCCCACACTTGCAACTGGTTCTTGCCGGCGGCGGGGCCACTGACGATCCGGAAGGACGGGCAGTGTTGGATGAGGTTCGCAGTGAGGCTGCCGAAGACGAAGACATACATGTGCTGCTCTTGCCCTCGGATGCTCATTTGACAGTCAATGCATTGCAACGTGCGGCGGATGTGGTGCTCCAAAAATCTACTCGAGAGGGGTTCGGTCTGACGGTGACCGAAACCATGTGGAAAGGAAAACCGGTGATAGGAGGCGATACCGGCGGCATTCGCCTGCAGGTGGTCAATCATCATACAGGTTTCCTCGTTTCTACGCCGGAGGGGGCGGCCCTACGCATACGGTACATGTTGAATCATCCGGAGAGAGTGCGAACGATGGGTGTAAAAGCCAAAGAATTCGTCCGGACGAATTTTCTTCTAACCAGAAACTTGAGAGACTATTTAAGTCTTATGACGATTATGCTGTACGGTGACCAAGACAGAATAGAACTTGAAATCAACCCCAACCCCTGAAAGGGGCTGAGGCAGGGATTTGAGCTTCCTTAGCAGGCATTCGTTCAGTCACGCGAAGGAAAGTTTCATTGCGAGCGCAGCGAGGCAATCTCCGTAGGGGCGCATGGCATGAGGCCTTTCGTGGATTCCCGTTTTGACGGGAATGACGGTGGATTGCTTCGTCGTTTTCACTCCTCGCAATTGTAGACGTTAGACGTCCCTCAGTCCCGCACGCAAGTCAAGGATTACCATCAGGGATGCCTCGATGCACATTCCTAGGGCAACCTATCGCATTCAATTCAATCCGTCCTTCGGTTTTCGGGCCGCGAGCAGGATAGTCTCCTATCTGGCGCAACTGGGAATTTCCGACATTTATGCGTCGCCGATCTTCCGGGCGAGGAAGGGCAGCACTCATGGTTATGACGTGGTGGATCCTAATCAATTGAATCCGGAACTGGGCGGACCTTCGGATCTCGAGTATCTAGCAACTGAAATAAAAAAGTACCGAATGGGGTGGCTTCAGGATGTTGTGCCGAACCACATGGCATTTGACGGGGAAAATCAGATCCTTATGGACGTGCTGGAACATGGGGAAAGTTCAAAGTACTTTGGTTTCTTCGACATAGATTGGGATCATCCCTATACCAGCATCAAAGGGAAACTCTTGGCCCCGTTTCTCGGACGGTTTTACGGCCTCTCTTTAGAAGACAAAGAAATTACTCTGAAATATGGCCCTTCGGGGCTGACGGTAGTATGCGGGCATCTGACGCTACCTTTGCGGATAGAATCTTACTCACATCTGTTAACCCGCAAATTGGTGGAGTTGAAACTTAAACTGGGAGAAGATCACCCGGATTTTAGTAAGCTCCTGGGCATCCTATACGTTCTAAAAACTCTTCCCGGCAGCGAAGAACCACAAGAGCGATATGATCAGACGAATTTCATAAAACGTACACTGTGGGAATTATACAGCAACAACACACACGTAAGGAAATTCATAGAGGCCAATGTGCGAAGTTTCAACGGCACAAGAGAGGATGCCGACAGCTTTAACTTGCTGGATGATCTTCTCGCTCAACAGCTTTTCAGACTCGCTTTTTGGAAGGTGGCTACTGAGGAAATCGACTACAGGAGGTTCTTTAGTATCAATGAGCTTATTTGCTTAAGGGTTGAGGACGAAGA
>DATJPW010000010.1:0-4282 GCA_035506215.1 Desulfomonilaceae bacterium | reverse complement strand
TGCAGGGATTGAATTCTGTCGGGCCATCATAGCTCGTGAGTTCAGATCCGATCAGTACCGTGGCAAGGACGATCCCGTCCCCGAAGCGCGGATGAATGACCATCCTGTTCCATCCCATTTGACCGAGGCCTGCTTCTACGGCAACCGGTTTGTCCGATACGAAATGCATGACACCGGGCCAGCGGTCGGCTTCGTAAGGAAAGCCTGCGGAAAGATTTAGGGCCGGTATGCCCATTTCCTGCAGGCTGCTGACCAAATTACTCGCAGAGCCATTGGCGTGATCCCAAGTATGGTGAAACTCCAAACTCGTGAGGGAGTGAAAGACCGTCCGGAGTGCTTCCCTGTTGAGACGAAAAGCAAGGCTTGCGATGGTCTTGGCTGTCGGCAAGGCTTCAAGAATCGCTCCCTTTTGGTTCGCTATGGCAGGCCGATGCACTTCGACGAAACGGGCGTCGGCTGCCCCTGATTCCAGGCATAAATTTCGTAACCACTGATTCTCAAGAATCGCCGGGCCTCCCGAGGACTTCTGAGAGTTCAACGAATCGTAAAACCATTTCACAGTGGGGTGATCTTTGGAATACATAGTGCCTCCTAACGATTTCGGTACTTTTCCTTTTGGAGCGTCATACAGGTGCTCGTGGATTTGGCGACAAGACGGCCTTGAGAATCTGTGATATCGCACTCGGCCATGCCTATGGTGCGACCCCGATTCACAATCTTGCCCACTGCAAATAACTTTTCTCTCCAAACGGGCCTGAGAAAATTGATTTTTAGTTCCAGTGTCGTGAAGGTCTCCTCACGGCCTAAAGTGCTGGCGTAGGCCGCTCCCATTGCCAAGTCCGCAAGATCGCACAAAACTCCGCCGTGCAATGTTCCCATTGGGTTGGCGTGCTGAGGACCCGCATCGAGTTCGAGGTGTGACTCGTCAGGTAGCAGAGAGATCACTCTGAGACCTATCAATTGCGCTATGGGCGGGTCAGGTAATTCCCCTGAGATCATTTTCTCCATCAGGTTTGGTATTCTTTCAGTCTTCGCTGCTGTTTCCATGATGTGCTCCTCTTGGCTAAGGTGTATATACACGTATATGGGCAAAAAAATTATGTGAGAGCTACCAGATCAGAAATCCCTTTCAGCATATAGGCCCAGCGGTCTTCTCCTAATTCTTTGATTATTTCGCCTTGCGCCTTTTGCCATAGAGGGAAAGCCGCCACCAGTGCCGTGTGCCCGTGTTCGGTAAGGGCAAGTTTTCGGGTGCGAAGATCGTCACCCGGCTCAATGTGAATCATCCCTTTCTTGCTCAATAAGGACACATTGCGACTCAGGGTTGTTCGATCCATGACAATGGCCTTGGCGAGCCGCTTAATAGTCACCGGTTCGAGTACCCTGATGGCCGTGAGAAGAGTCATCTGGGTTACTTTCAAGCCGGAAGGCTTCAGAGCGGCGTCGTAAAAACTCGTGACACGTCTGGTGGCTTTCCGAAGATTGAAACACGTACAGCTCTTTCCCATTTCAAGGGCAGTATCAAGCGGGAGCGTCTCCACATTTGCCGATATTTCTCGTTTCTTTTCAGTAGGCATTTCTCATTTCCGAATTGGCGCGGACGGCTCTCCACCTAGTAAGCATATTAAGTGTATATGCACCTTTTACCCCTTGTCAATAGAAAAACGGAGTAACATCACATTTTTCGACACCAGTTCCGCATTCGCGATTGGGTGACCAGCTTGAAGATAGAGCAAACGCTAATCGGAAAACCAGCGCTGCTCCATTTGACATCTAACTAACTGATCTCACCATATTATTATCCTGCAATCATAGCATTGGCAAGCAATCTCCTGAAAGCAAGTGCAGTTCAGCCGAAAGAACAATCACAATCCTACCGGATGCAAATCGGATGCAATTGAAAAGAAGCAGTAATTAACTAACTGATATGTTGTGATTTATCGTTGCTTCAATCGGGTTCGATTCCCGCCGCCTCCACCAGTAATCCGTCAATACGACTAACAGCTTCGTAAGGAAAAAACGCCTGTGAAGTTCTTAGACCATTTCCAACGCCACTGACAATTACTTTACCATCAACTTAAAATCCGTTCTCTTAAGCGATCCTGACTCGCGATATCTGCCAGCAATCTGTATTTCGTAGCTGCCGACACCTGATCGGATCCTCGCCAACTGGGGCTAGTGACGCCAACTCCGGTCGGCGAGGATTTCGCTTTCCAAAACACTGGATCCGTCGCGCTACGTCAGCTCTTCTTCTGATGCGGCGTGCCAATGTACGGGAACTCCTTGAGAATGTCGGTGTGCGGCTTGAGGCCGGTGGGGGGAATATCGCCCTTGGAGAGGAAGGCGAGGCGATGATTGATGACGTCGTCAGTAAAAACGCGGCCGTTTGGATACTTCGCGGGCTTCGAAGGATCGAAGCACAGCATGTCGGGCAGAATGCGGTCAGCATCGATCGCGGCGATTGCTTCTTCGCGGGTGTAATTGCCCGTATGCCCCATCAAGTGAACAAACTGATCCATCCAACGCGCGCGATCGTTGATCGGCTCGCTGGCGTTGTATTCCAATTTGGTGTCGTCGGTGTTGAAGAAGCTGCTGACACTCGGGTGGCCGGCGCGATCGACATGAAGAAGCTTGCCGTCCTTGCGCACGCTGCACCGCCCCCAGATCCGGATCTCCGGGTTCGCACCGAGCTCGCTTGTCGGCAGCTCGATCACTGTCGAGAACACATTGGCTTCCGTATTTGAATCCACGCCGGTCCAGGGAGATTTGCCGCCCAGGTGAGGTGCGGTGAAATTTCTGCCGCCCGAGGTATCGAACAGATTCTTGATTCCGTCGTAGTCGAAAAAGAAAGCGTCGCTGCGAGCACCGGCGAAGAAAGTGTAGGCGCCGGACTTGACGATGTTGGGGTTGGCGCCGAAGGAGACCTCGGCATCGGCCATGATCTTCGTCCCAACAGCTTCGGCCGAGCGGGATTCCGCGCCTTTTGCCACGAAGACGTTCACGGTCTGCATACCGTTTTTCGGTGGCGAGAACACGTAACTGATCGCGATGTCCGTCAGGCAGTCTCCGTCGTTGTCAATGTTGAGGCGATAGATGGCGTCAGGATGGAGCGCGTCGGCAGTCGGATTTGCATTGAGGATGATCACAGTCCTCGACGGGTCAGTGGGCGACTGGAACGCATACAGGTCGCACAGGTCGAGTCTTTGGTCCTCGAGAGGTGGACCGAGACTGAGTCCGGTAAAATGGTTCGACATTTTTTCTCCCCCCTTGAGATAAGCATTTGCTTTTGGGTGGCCTGCCCCCGCAGCACCACGATTTCCGTTTCAGCGTTTGCGTGAAACGCCCCCCCTGAAAAAATGGGTCAATTCTACTTCCGCAATTAACTTCTCTTCTGATTATCGGCTCTTTGTTCCCCCGTTCTTTTGCCACATCTGACAAAGAAGGGACCATGAAATATAGAATTTACCGGTCGATTACAATTACTAATTGCCGCAACACCAATTCCTTTATTTGCCTTGAGGCTTGATCGCAAATTATACGCTTATAAGGTTAGTCGATTTTATCCAGTGAGTCAAACAACATCGTGAAATCGTCGAACATCGAGTTCGCTGAAAACACCGGGATTTCTCATATGAACGCTGACCGGTTGAGGGAATTTCAGTGGCGTGAATGAACAAGATCTGCATTGGGTGCAAATGGGATGCAATTGACTCCGGCACAGAGGTAACATATTGATATGACGCGCCTTAATGACTCACGACGCGGGTTCGATTCCCGTCTCCTCCACCAATAATTGGCTAATATTCTTGTATTTGATTGAAGAAAAGGGATGCGCAAATGACGTGCAAACGAATGCACACTCCGGCGGGATACCTTGCATTGTTCGCCCCTTTTTCAGCGCGCCGGAAGACGGCCGGGTGTTTGATCTACGAGAGCGCAGGTAGGAGGACTTCTTGGTGAGAGCATCTAAGGATTATCTCAGCGGTTCGCCGACAAACATTACAAAAAAGGCGAAACTATAGTAGCAAAAGACCCTGGAAGAAAATTACCTCATTCGGGAGGGACCAGTCGTGGAATGGAACCCATTCTTCACAACATTGGGCGGTGCCGCTGCAACCGTTTTAGCTCTTCTCTTTGTGGCTGTGCAACTAATCGCAGATAGAATCGAAGGGGATCAGAAAGATCGCTGGTGGGCTATCGCTTTCTCGACTTTCTACCTGTTTCTCACGGTTTTCTTCGTGTCACTCTTCTACCTGAGCCCAGCCCTTTCATCGCATGGACG
>DATJPW010000009.1:0-4520 GCA_035506215.1 Desulfomonilaceae bacterium | reverse complement strand
TTTGAACATTTTTCGCGGCGTACAGTAGTCTTTAAGTCTGAATATGAACGTTCCCAACATGAAGGAGGGGAGCATGCAGCGTAAAGGAATCATTCTACTGGCAACGGCGTTGTTGTTTTGTTTTCTGTCGCAAGCGGCTATCCTGGCGGAACAAGCCAAGCCGTTTAAAATCGGTGTGGCTGTTTCGTTGACCGGCAGGTTCGGTAAGGATGGTACTCTTGTAAAAGACGCCTACACGCTCTGGATGGACAAGGTGAACGCACAGGGCGGCATCAATGGACACCCGGTGGAGATCATTTTCTATGATGACAAAAGTGACGCACCCACCGCGGCGAAGCTGACTGAGCAGCTTATAGAGAGTGACAAGGTGGACCTGCTTCTGGGAGGGTTCGGGAGTGATGCGGTCTTCGCTGCCAGTGCGGTGGCTGAGAAACGCGGCTATCCCCTCATCAGTGGAGGCGCAAGTTCCAACAAACTGTTCGAGAGAGGCTTCAAGTACTATTTCTCTACGCTGGGTAAAGCAACCGAAGAAGTCCGGGGCTGTGTGGATTTTTCCCAGGCAGTGCAGCCCAAACCCAAGACTGCGGCGATAGTCGGAGCTGACATTCTATTCACATCGCTGGCCTGCGAGGGATTCAAAAAATATTGCGGCGAAAATGGGATAGAGGTGGTTCATTACGAACTGTTTCCCATGACGCTGGAGGATTACAATTCGTTGCTTCTGAAGGTTAAAAGCAAGAACCCCGATCTCCTCCTTGTCGGCTCCCATCTTCTGGTGGCCATGAAAACGATGAAGGCCCTGAAGGAGATCGATTTCAGCCCCAAGGCTGTGGCGTTCAGCTACGGTCCCACGGTCCCGAAGTTCATCGAAGAGCTGAAAGGTGATGCGGAATACGTGCTGGCTGCGTCCGAGTGGACACCGAACATGCCGTATACCGGTCCGGTCCTGGGGTCCGCTCGTGACTTCAACAACGCTTATTCCGAAAAGTTCAAACGGAACCCTGACTACGTGGAAGCAGCTTCCGACGGAGGCGCTTTGGCTCAACAGATGGTAATAGAAAAGCTCGGTCTGAAACCGCCGCTCTCCAAGAAGGATCGAGAATCCATTATGGAGAAACTCCATGCGGAGACCTTTGACACATTTTATGGAAAGATCCACTTCGGCCCCGACGGCGCAAATGTGGCCCATCCGCCGGTAGCGGTCCAGATTCAGAACGGGAAACTTATGAACGTGTTCCCCCTGGAGTTTGCAGAGTCCAAAATCTGGTATCCATTTAAGGCTTGGAAAGAGCGATAGAGGCAGCAGGGAAGCGAGAAGAATCTGAGCAATTACTGGAGGGGGAACTAATTTGGTTCCCCTTTCATTCTCTTGACTTCGGGTGGACAGAAACCCGTTCCGCAGTGTTTTAAGCCATGGACACCGTATTGATTCAAGCAATAATTAACGGCCTGCTGTTGGGCGGGGTTTACGCTGCCTATTCCGCCGGCTTTTCACTGATTTTCGGCGTGATGGGAGTGGTGAATCTTGCTCACGGCGAATTGATTATGCTTGGCGCGTTCACCTCGTACTGGTTGTTTGTGTGGTTCAACATGGATCCTTACATTACTATCCCGTTCTCCATGGCGGCACTGTTTGTATTCGGTTACATAATCCAAAAATACATAATCAATCGTGTCATCGAGTTACCTCATATAATGAGTTACATCCTGACATTCGGAATACATTTGATGGTAGCCAACACGGCTTTGCAGCTCTGGACCCATGATTTTAGGACCATCACGACCTCCTATTCCGGGGCGAATGCGGCTTTTTGGGGCCTCAATATACCATATGCTCGATTAATAACCTTTTTTCTAGCACTGGTGATTATCGGAGCACTGTGGTTCTTCATGTCGCGAACCGAGACAGGGCGGGCGATTCGTGCCACGTCAATGGATAAAGAGGTGGCTCGAATCATGGGTGTCAACATTCGCGAAATTTACGCGATAACGTTCGGCATTGGAGCGGCGATCAGCGGACTCGCCGGTACTCTGATCAGCCCGTTTGTCATAATTTTTCCGGAAATGGGACTTAACTACACGATAATAGCATTCTGTGTGGTCGTATTGGGAGGCATGGGCTATATGCCCGGCGCCCTGTGGGGCGGTGTCATACTCGGATTGGCCCAATCTTTAACCGCGGCTTATCTCAGCGCAGGGATTTCAGTTGCAACTACGTTCCTTATTTTGTTCTTCATGCTGATCTTTCGGCCTGCCGGGATCGTAGGCAAAGGCCTTGTGGCCTGACTTCCCTGGAACAGTGAATTTCTCAATGCACCAAATCAGCACCGCAAAAACGTTTTGGCTCTTTTTTATTCCAGCTTGTATTGCTGTGGCCCTGATCCCGCTCTTCATAAGTTCCGAATATACTTTGCGCGTAAGTGCCCTTGTAATCTTTTGGATCGGTATGTCCGGTTGCTGGAACATCATGAGCGGCTATACAGGCTATATTGATTTTGGACCGGTAGTATATTTCGGCATAGGTTCATATACCACGGCGATCTGCATGACTCGGTTCGGCGCCCTGTTTTTGCCGTCCGCTATACTCTCCGGTGTTGTCTCAGCGTTGATAGCCTTGCCTATCGGGATTCCGACGCTTCGCCTCAGGGGCGCTTATTTCGCAATTGCAACATTCGCATTCGCGGAAACCATGAAACAGGTGGCCCTGGAATTTGATCGCACGTTTGGGGTGAAGTTTTTCGAAGGCAGCCACGGTATCACCTTACCCATAAGCGGTCATGACAACATGTTCTTTTTTTATTGTGTATTTGCCGTCACCTTGGCCATTGTGCTGGTGCACTATGCCATCGAACACTCGAAGTTCGGGTACGGGCTGAAAGCGATCCATGAGGCCGAGGCATCCGCTGAGATCGCCGGCGTGAATACTACGGGAGTAAAGCTCAGAGCTTACGTTACCAGCGCGTTTTTCCTTGGAATTCTGGGTGGAATCGAAGCTTACTGGATCACATATATAACCCCTGCGGACGCTTTCAGCGTGCAAAAGACTGTGCAGATGGTGATCATGACTTTGTTGGGCGGCATGGGGACCTTTCTGGGACCGATTGTGGGGGCTTCGTTCTTCACCTTGTTGTCGGAGGTGCTCGGCACCAAGTTTGTGGAATACTATTTGATAATGGTGGGTGCCGTTATCATCGGGATCATTCTAGTGTTGCCCAGCGGCATAATAGGAACGCTGAAGGCCCGAAAAGGCATCAGGTTCATATAACACAATGACGATTCTTGAATGTAAAAATGTCAGCAAGAACTTCGGCGCCCTGGCAGCGGTCCAAGCGGTGAGCTTCACCCTCAACCGGGGCGAAATCCTTGGTATGATAGGTCCAAATGGCGCCGGCAAAACCACGCTGTTCAATTGCATTGTCGGGATACACCCTCCCAGCAATGGCCGTGTGATTCTTGACGGGACAGATATTGCCGGCTTCAAGCCGTACACGATTTGTCGAATGGGGTTAGCGAAAACTTCTCAGATCATGGAACCCTTTCGGACCATGAGCGTCTTTGAAAACGTCCTGATTGGGGCGCTGCATGGGGGCCAAATGAGCATGAAGGAAGCCCGTACAGAGACCGACCGGGTGATTGGGTTTGTCGGGCTTACTCAACACAGCCACAAGCCGTCTGCTGCCATTTCAGTCCCTGCACGCAGAAGGCTGGAGTTGGCCAGGGCTTTGGCTACCGGCGCGAAAGTCTTGCTCCTGGACGAAAACATGGCCGGCCTGAACCCGTTCGAGATCGATGAGGCATTGGAGCTGCTCAGAAAAATTCGTGATTCAGGAAAATCTATAGTTGTAGTCGAACATATAATGCGGGCGGTCATGGGCATATCGGACCGACTCATCGTGCTGAATTACGGGGCAAAGATTGCTGAGGGCACTCCCGAAGTGGTCGCCAACAACGAGGATGTCATTGAGGCCTATCTGGGTCGCAAGGCCTCCTGAATGTCGAATCTGTAGAGCACAGTAGGATGGATCAAACTCTCTTGAATGTTTCCGGGATCGACGTCTTCTATCGGGATGTTCAGGTCTTGCACGATGTGAGCCTGAACGTTCAAAAGGGTGAGATTGTCACGGTAATCGGTCCCAATGGAGCAGGAAAGAGCACTCTTCTCAGGACAATTGTCGGTTTCGAGCATCCGGGCAAAGGTTCAATATCGTTTAACGGCACAAGCATTGACTTTCTTCCACCGGAAAAAACCGTGCGTCTGGGATTGACCATTGTTCCCGAAGGGGCCCGGGTCTTTGCAGACATGAGCGTCTTGGACAATCTGAAGATGGGGTCGTATATAAAATCCGCGCGCGCGACCAGGGAAGAGAGTCTCGAGTTGGTCTTCGATCTATTCCCGCGACTGCGCGAACGTGTAGATCAGAAAGGCGGCACCCTCAGCGGCGGTGAGCGACAGATGCTGGCCATAGGCCGTGCGTTGATGTCCAAGCCCACTTTGCTGTTGTTGGATGAGCCATCGCTGG
>DATJPW010000008.1:0-9485 GCA_035506215.1 Desulfomonilaceae bacterium | reverse complement strand
TGAAGCAGTACAAAACCGAAGAGGTACGAAATGTGGCGGTGGTTTCTCATGCCGGTTCAGGCAAAACCACCTTTTGCGAAGCAATCCTTTTTGATTCAGGATCTGTTGACCGGTTGGGAAAGGTCACGGACGGAACTTCGAATTTTGATTTCGAACCTGAAGAGGTCAAGCGCGGCATAACGATAAGCAGCTCTCTGTACATGATTGAATGGAAAAAAAGAAAAATAAATATCCTGGACACACCGGGCGACCCGAACTTCTCCGCAGAAGTTGCCGCTGCTCTGCAAGCCGCCGACATCGCCATATTGGCCGTGGATGGAGTGGACTCGCTGAAGCCGTTGACCGAAAAGGTCTGGAGCAATATCGAGGCAAAAGGATGCCCGCGGCTGCTTGTTGTCACCAAAATGGATCGCGAACGAGCTGACTTTGATCGAGTGATCAATGATGTGAAGGAGGCCCTAAAAGTCAAGCCGCTGGTGCTTCAGCTCCCAATAGGTAAAGAAGCCGGGTTCAAAGGCGTGGTGGACTTGCTGTCCATGAAGGCCCTGACCTTTGACGGAGATGGTAAGAGTCTGTCAAGGGGAGACATTCCAGCGGAATTGCGGGAACAGGCCCAGTCCAAACGGGAGGTGCTTATCGAGGACCTGGCGGAAGTGGACGACGCCTTGATGGAGCGATATCTCGAAGGTGAGGAACTCGGAGCGGACGAGCTTGCGGGGGCTCTCCGGAAGGGCATCCTGAACAAAGTTTTTATCCCGGCCATGATATGTTCCGCTGTGTTGAACAGAGGAATTCAGCCCATTCTAGACCTGATAGCCGATGCGTGCCCGTCTCCCGCGGAGATGCCTCCGGTGGTAGGACGTACAAAGACCGGTGAAGAGATAACGAGGAAACCGGCGCTGGATGAACCTTTCTGCGCATACGTTTTCAAGACGCTCGCCGATCCGTACGCCGGCCGCCTCACTCTGTTTCGCATTTTTTCCGGCAAGCTTTCGCCCGATTCGAATTTTCTCAATGCCAGCCGGGATGTCAAAGAACGGTTCGGGCAGTTGTTGACGATCCAGGGAAGGCACCAGAAATCTCTGGATTCGGCTCAGGCGGGTGACATCGTAGCCGTGGCGAAACTCAAGGAGACACTTACGGGCGACACTCTATGCGATGAAAAAGCGCCCCTGATTATCGAGCCGCCGGCATTGCCTCAGGCTGTTATTTCCTTTGCCATCGAACCCAAGGCCAAAGGAGACGAGGAAAAGATTACCCAAAGCTTGGCAAAGCTCGCTGAAGAAGACCCCACTCTCGTGGTCAACCGGGACCCCCAAACCAACGAATTCCTCATATCAGGTATGGGGCAAGTTCACATTGAAGTTACCGTCGAGAAGCTGAAAAGAAAATTCGGCGTGGACGTGAATCTCAAGACCCCGAAAGTCCCCTATAAAGAAACGATAAGAGGAAAAGCCAAAGTCGAGGGTAAACTCAAGAAACAAACCGGCGGTCGAGGTCAATTCGCTGTGGCGTGGCTGGAAGTGGAACCGCTGCCGAGGGGAGAAGGGTTCCAGTTCGTGGATAAGATTGTGGGAGGCGTGATCCCCAGGCAATATATTCCGGCTGTCGAAAAGGGCGTATCCGAATCCATGAATGGCGGAGCGCTCGCGGGCTATCCGGTGATTGACGTGAGAGTCACAGTTTTCGACGGAAAGTACCATGAAGTGGATTCTTCGGAACAGGCATTCAAGATCGCCGCGTCAAAAGGTTTCAAAAAGGGAGTGCTCCAGGCCAACCCGGTGTTGCTGGAACCGATCATGAATATGGAAATCATAGTACCAGAGGAGTTCATGGGTGACGTGATGGGAGACCTCAACGCACGCCGCGGTCGTATCAGCGGCATGGACTCAAAGGGTGGTAGTCAGGCAATTAAGGCGCAGGTCCCTATGGCCGAAGTACTTAAATATGCCTCAGACCTGACTTCCATGACTTCCGGTAGAGGGATTTTTTCTATGGAGTTCTCTCATTATGAAGAGGTCCCCGCGAACATTTCGGAGAAAATAATTGAAGCCTCGGGCAAGAGAGCGGAAGAAGAAGACTAGTCGAGATTCGGCCCGCGACAAGCTTTTTGGCGGCGAACTCCTCGGCAGATCTTCAGACGGTAGAGTGGATCTCTAAACGTAGCTTCGGATCTTGTCGTCGACTGAAATAGAAAGACTATTAGCATGTCCGCAGGCACCATTATTGCCGTATGCACAAGTAAGCGAAAGGGAACGCCCAAGACCGACGTCGGTTCGGGCCAACTTGAAAAGGGATCGGGTTTGAAGGGCGACGCACACGCGGGTGATTGGCACCGTCAGGTATCGCTGATATCCATCGAAGACATAAAAACCATGGAGGCTAAAGGCCTGGACGTAAAACCCGGCAGCTTCGCGGAGAATCTTACGACTCGCGATTTCGACCTAGGCTCGATCAAAGTCGGAGATCGCCTCAAAATAGGGCCGTCTGTGGTCTTGGAAGTTACTCAAATCGGTAAGGAATGCCACACACGGTGCGCCATATATAATAAGGTCGGCGAATGTATCATGCCGGAAAAAGGAGTATTCGCAGCCGTAATCAAAGGTGGGGAAGTGAAGGCCGGGGACAGCATTGATACAGAATGACCCGGCATCGCCAAATGCCGGATGCACCCACGTCGTGACTCCTGCGCAAAATTTATCCACTCATTAACAAATCAGAAAACGACCTGTGGCGCAACAAGCCGCAAAGTATTATCATTTGATAGTGGGAGGGGAATTTGGCACTAAAGTTGCTACGCTAGGAGGTGCTGGAAGTTGAATCATAAGGAGAGATTATGTCCTTAACTTGCAATTCCGAACAACTCAAACGGATAGAGAGCATGTTGCTGAAGGAAATGGACCGCGACGGTCGTATAATGGTTCGAAGTCTTGATAAAATTCATGCCAGGACCGGGCTCACATACGCTGCTGTCTCCGAAATAGCGCAAAGACTGCAACGGGAAGCATGGGAGCGAACCGCGATCTGATTCCGAAAATCATCATAATCAACTTGTCAAAGCCTCTTTCCTTGGAAAGGGGCTTTTCTATTGCAAAAAGCCTTCACGATTGTTGTGGTGACGCATGAAGTGCGAAACAATTTCACATCACAGGAACGGCGACGTAGATGAGCCATTGATGCAAGGCCCGGAAGCCTTGCCGGCCCACAATTTGGGTTGACACGTGGCGGAGTCTAGATTATATTGCGTATTTACGCGGGAATAACTCAGCGGTAGAGTGCAACCTTGCCAAGGTTGAAGTCGCGGGTTCAAATCCCGTTTCCCGCTCCACCAAGTATTCAAATTTATTTAGAGCGACCCCTGAAAAAGTGTCTGCAATTTTTTCGGGGGTTTTTTGGTTCTGAAGGATCGCGTTGAATGCAACGGTGAGTATTCGTTTTGGACCCCGAAAACCATAAACTGTTCGGTTCGTTATATCGGGCCATTTCTTTTCGTGAGTCTTTTCGCACTCTTTCGCGCTCATGTGATCACCTGTTAACCTGGTCTTTTTGTCGTATGACCAGAGAATGCTTCAAATAGGCCTTCTCGATTTCGCTCTCACCTTAGCGGATGAACATTTCTCGGTCTTCTTCGGGTCCGGGGTGCATTTTGGGTGAACGGGGGCAAGGCTGAGAAGTCTTAAGTATCAGACTTGGAAGCGAGCCGACAGGTTGGTCTGAATAATGGCTCGACGTGAAAAAATCTTCTTGAAAGGTTTAAGAGACGAATCCCGCTATCTTTTAACGGAAACCTTTAAACTTCGTCAAATGAATGAGGAAAATGAGAAAACATCCGGCAAAAGAGACTGGGTTTCGAGTAAGAGATCAAGTTCGTCAAAGGAGGCGAATTAGATGAACATTGGTTTGACCATCATTCTTGGCACTCTCTTGTTTGCAATTGCGTGGTTCATATATTCCGAGGTGTTATTATTTAACCTCCGGAGACTCCAGGAGAAATTTCAGGAAAATGTGAATTCCACGTTTCGCGGTCTCTTCGGCGGAAGATACACGCGATCACATGGGACCTGTTACGACAAATGTCTGATGGAATCCCATTGGGACCCTGGATGTGCCTCGATGTGTAGAATTTGATATGTCGATGCCTCAGGAGCACATGGGAAGAAGGTGATAAGTATCGTTTCATAGCTGGCATGACCAGGTAAGTAAAGTGAATCGCATCATTCGGGTTGTCTTCGCGAGCGATGCGGTTCGCTTCGCTCACCACATTCCATCTAGGCTGTCATAATGTAGAGACCACATTCCGGGTGAACCTGCGGTCATTCTCCGTTTCAGATTCGTTCAGGAGTTCCGGATGATTGATGATACCTGTCAACGCAAAAAAATTTCATATAGATTCGGAGTATGGGGTAGGGCAGTCATTCCACTTCTCGGCTTTACAGAATAGACATAGGGCGACGTGGTAGACAAAAAAGCGAGTGCCGGTACCGGGAGTTAGCAGAACCTGGAGGAAAGCGCCTCTTGCTAGGCCACCGATGTGGCCGCCTTTATGGATCGGACAATATGACGAGTCCATGATCGACCTTGATCTATGACGCTACTCGTTATATCATATCTTAATGATAGCGAGCTTCAAGGACAAAGAGACCGAGAAGGTCTTCAAACGTGAGCATTCCGGAAAAATACCTCAAGCGATTCAGGCGCCTGCACACAGAAAGCTTGTGATGCTGCATGCCGCTGCATTCCTTGAAGACTTGAACAGCCCTCCGGGTAACCGGCTGGAATCACTAAAGGGTGACAGAAAAGGGCAGCACAGCATACGGGTCAACGATCAGTATCGCATATGCTTTGTTTGGACAGAAGGGAAAGCCCACGAGGTCGAGATCGTTGATTATCATAAAGGATAGATACAATGACTAGGAAAGTATTGCCGCCCGTCCATCCGGGAGAAATTCTCCTTGAGGAATTCATGAAGCCGCTCGGAATAAGTCAGAACCGACTTGCCCGTGACCTGAAGGTCCCTCCGCGGCGGATAAACGAGATTGTTCACGGAAAGCGGGGTATCACAATAGATACCGCACTGAGATTGGCGAGGCATTTCGGGACCTCAGTGGAATTCTGGATCAATCTGCAGATGCACTATGAACTGGAAGTGGCCGAAGATAACAAGCTCGTGGAGGCCATCAGCAAAGAAGTATCCCCGCGGCTGGCAGCGGGACCGGCTACTTGACTCGGCAACGGTCCAGGAGGCTTCTCAGGAACGTTTCGGTGAAGTCCGCCACAGGCCGACAAAAATGGAGCCATCCACTAGCAGCCATACCACTACTAAGGGTAAAAAGCCGACAAATTTTCCGAGCGTACCGTCTCCAACCAAACTCGGACCTTCGATCATTACGAACATCGTTATAACTACGAAGCTTACGCCACCCAATATCCCTAGCAACACTTTTCCCACCGACCATTCAGTTTTCTTTCTTTGAAAGACGCTTTCAACTCTTTCCATTTTGGTAACACTGTCGAGAAGCCGGGAAATCATCTGATAGTATGTCGGAATGAAACAGAGCCCGAACAATACACCCCCAAAAAAGTAATCCCACTTTCCTGTGTAGCCGAAAATCAAGAAAAGAGGCGAATAAAGCGCTGCTAACCGGATACCGATGGGCCAACCCAAACAGATCATTCTTCCTATGAAATCAGTATTGTCCCCACGTTTGTTTACCAGGTAGCACAGGGTTATTCCTAATGACCATGGCTGCCAGAATTATGGCAGAGGATATCAGACCGTCAATGCTGAATGTGCCGCCGGCGAAGAAGAATAGCTGGACGACTATGCTCCACGCGACAAAAGTCGCGAGAAAGTACTTGAACCGCTCCTTTTCAGCCACACGTCCTTCTCGCAGATCCTCCGCTAATTTGGATGCATTCCACCAGTACATCCGATTTCCCTCTCCGAAAAGTGAAAGGCGTGCAGTATAGTTTCTCGTTCCCAGCTCCAGCCTGAGAATGCGTGACGTCTGGGCTCCAGCCCGGGCATCCTGCGTCACTGCCTTACAGGCTCTTCTGCCTGCATCAGAGAGTCAGTTTCCTTGGGCGAGGCAGAGCCTCTCAGTATGCGTTCCCGGGCTGGAGCCTGAGAACGAGGAAAAAATCGGAACATGTCTGGCCTACAACGCGCTCATGACGCCGGTTCCTCGCGCGCTCTCTCTCCCTTTCCCTGTCCGTCGCCTGAAGTGTCACTCACAGTTAGTTGCCGAGGCGCTTGCAAAGCCTTTGATCATCCGCAACCGCCTCCACGCCTCTATTGAATCACAGCACCGTAGAGCATGTCTTTGAACAGGCACCAGGTGTGGATCCGCTGTGACGGTCCCAGATTCATCAGTATTCCGACCAGTTTCTCTTTCGGGTCGATGGTGAAGATGGTCCCAAAAATGCCCGTCCAGCCGGCATCTCCCTTGGTTCCTGGGGTCCAAGCAAACCCCTCATGCAGTCGAACCGCGAAGCCAAGACCAAACCCATAGCCCGGCCCGCCTGCGGCAACCTTGAGGACCATTGAATTAGCGCCCGCGCCCATCAAATGGTCGGATAGCATAAACTCCACTGTTTTCTTTGAGAGCAGTCTGCTTCCGTTCAGAGTCCCTCCGTTCAACATCATTTGTGCGAAGTGGAAGTAGTCTTCCGTGGTGGACGCGAGCCCGCTTCCAGCCGCGAAATACCTCTTTCCCGCTGGGTTGTCCCAAACGCGAATCCTGGCTAACAGCGGCGCCTTATGAGGATCGGAATCATAGATGCCGGCCAGCCGCGTCGCTTTCTCCGGGGGAACGTAGAAGGCGGTGTCCTTCATCTTGAGCGGTGTAAGAATCATTTCCTGGAGAATTTCATCCAGCCCCTTGCCCGCGACTCGTTCCATGAGGATGCCAAGTACGTCAACCGACATCCCGTACTCGAATGTCGTCCCAGGTTGAAACGCGAGAGGAATTTGAGAGAGCCGCTTGATCATTTCCGCCGCGGTGATGTCACCCTGGACATCAGCCTGTTCGTAAGCCTTGGCAATGTTCTCGGAACGCGCGCCGAAGGCCCCATAGGTGAAGCCCGAGGTGTGGCGCATCAGGTCCTGGATCATGATCGGTCGAGCAGCCGGAACAGTTTCGTACGTGATGTTGCCCTCAGCATCCTTTTTCTGGACTTCAACCTTCATGTCCTTGAATTCAGGGAGATACATAAAGATAGGGTCGTTCAGATTGAATTTGCCCTGCTCGACCATCATCATAGCGGCGGCAGTGACGATGGGTTTGCTCATCGACGCTATGCTGAAAATAGCGTCTTTGGGCATGGGCTTCTCTTTCTTGCCGTCAAGATAGCCGTATGAGTCAAAATACACGACCTTGCCGTCGCGCGCGATCAGCACAACCGCGCCTGGGAAAGCCCCCTTCGCGACCTCCTGCTTCATAACGTTGCCGATTCGCTGGATTCGTTCGCTTGAGAGTCCCACAGACTCCGGTTTTGTGACCTTGGTCTGGCAGATCGCAGGCGTCGCGAACGCGACAACTGCGCACACCAATACAACCCAACAAAACAGCACCTTAAGGTTCTTCATCAGCCCCCTCCTTCATGATGATGGAAAACTCTCGGCATTTAATTCGGAACTCAACCACCGACTTTTTGTTTTAACGCTTAAGCGTAGCTGAGCGCACCGTCGCGGGTCAATGAGAATATTTAGACATGAGAAACAACCCATTATTCCACAGAAGACCATTCCTCAAAATGGCTCTTGTTAATGCTGGCGGCAATTCTCGTCTTGTTTTTGCCCGTCAGCTAAAATTCAAGTGAGAATCCGAAATCTGATAAAGCTGTCAGGGCACATCAGTCATGTGCTGCAAGTATTCTCCTGTTCTTTCTGTGAAAGGCGGGCCTGCCGCCTTATCTGAGCCTCGCAGTTGCGGCGATTCTCGTCGTCGGTTTCCAGGATTAGAGGAGGGGCCTGGGTTGGAACGCCTTTCTCATCCAGTGCCACAAAGGACAGGTAAGCCGATGCTGTGTGCCGCACATTCCCGGTGAGAAGATTTTCCGCCTCCACTCGGACCCCAACCTCCATAGATGTCTTTCCCACCATTGTAATGGATGCTTTTAATATAAGCAAATCACCTATGTATACCGGATTGTGAAAGTCCAGCCGGTCAATGGAAGCGGTAACACAAATTTTTCTTGAATGGCGAATAGCTACAGCTCCGGCCGCGGTATCTATCAGCTTCATGACTACGCCGCCGTGGACGTTCCCCGCCGGATTCGCGTCTTCCGGATTCATCTGTATGGCCATGGTGATTTGGCTCTCTTTGACGGTTTTCCCCTGCATGTGTCTCGGCTCCTTCCCCAACTGTTGGTAGCGCCCTGATTACCTACTATTATAATCATTAGATACCCCGAGTTACTTGCCGGTCAGAGTAATATAAGTGTTGGGTTAGAGTTATAGTGGGTCTTCCTCCTTGGAGAAGAACAGCGCCTCCCTACAGTGGTGTGGAAGATCCAGGTCGTGACCGTCGGCTCAGGAGACGACGGTCGATGGTTCAGTCGGTTGCACAATCTTATTATCGATCGCGATTCAGGTCATGAAGGTCGTGGCATGAAATCAATCTCAGGGGCGGAGACAGGACTGCTATCGAGTATGTTGTGCTGCCGTTCTCACGACAAGGTCGAGAAGTGATAGAGATGAGCTAAGAGTAGACTTGCCCCAACTGCTGTCGTGTTAGGTGGCCCGGCATGATCGGCCGCGGCTCAATCGCATCGGGTGCGATGCGTCTACTAACAGTAGAGCGGAATCGATTACTTCTTCCACTTCGGGGGGGATTTCGCCTTTTTCAAGACACAAGCCCACCAGAAAACCGAAGCGCGATTTTTGGTCAAAACTTGTCTGGCGTCTCCTCCACAGAACTTGTTTGGCATTCTCCACAAATCCTAGGCGCTCATCGAAGTCAGACTCTCGGATTTCATCGACCTGTTCTGCTGGGTACAGCTTATTGAGTGCTTGTACCGCTCGGTGCAGCGGAAGGACGTCTTCTATAGTTCCCCTATTTAAACGAACCACCGCATATTTGTTCTTGGCCCCGCGAACCATGCGCTCGATCTCTTGCCATTCCTCTTGCGCGTCCTCATCGAGAAGACACACGATAGGAATTTTGGGGAACTCTTTTTTGAATTTTTTGAATAGCTTAGGCATGTGTTGCTTGCCTTCGCAATCAAATACCTTGATACCTTTTTGGATGAGCGGCAGCCCGCGCTTTAGAGAGGTGGCGGGTAGCAGCCCGACCTCAGTTTGACCTTCCACCAGAATGAGACCTTCTGGACGTGATACCTGGTTCAATCTCGGCAGTGCATTAGCGAAGATTTCGCTCAGATCGTCCCGGAACTGTTCTTCAACTTCCTCGATAAAAACGAATCCGATAGCGGCAGCTAGCTCCTTGTCTCTCATGACTATGGCCCACTCGCGGACGTGGCAG
>DATJPW010000007.1:0-17688 GCA_035506215.1 Desulfomonilaceae bacterium | reverse complement strand
GACAGGCTGCTTGTTCAAAGCCTTTTCGATTTCTTCAACTGCGACAGAAGAATTTCCCACCGTAGCCCCTGTAAGCAGCATCACTTCCTGGAAATTGACCGTAAGATCATTCAGAATGGAGCTGAGTTCCGCGATCTCATTGCCGTGACAAGCGGGTACCGTCATGCTCAGATTGCCTTTAGCGATCTCGCCCGTAACACGTATAACTCTGCGCAGAGGTATCACAACTCGTCTCACAAACAGATACAGGATAGACGCGAAACATATAACGAGAATTCCAAAAAGCACGATTAACCCGTTTCTGAGATCTGTGACCGAATGGGTCAACTCACCGGAACCGGCTGATTGTTCTCCCGTGGATCGCGCTTCATAGGCTTTGTCTTTTGTCGTCATAAAGCTGCCGACATCGACGATCAGCTTAATATTAAAGGCCAGCGCCATCACCGCCAAGAGCGAAAATATCAGCAGAAGCCTGTTCTTGGCCATGGAAGGAATGAGCTTAAAGGAATCCTCCGGCAAGGGCAATCCCGCCTCTTCCTCACCATTGACAGTCCCATTCACGGAAAACTGAGGCGCCATTAGTCTATTTTTTCCGTTCTATCTCCTCAATGAATTTGGAGATTGATAGGTGATCGGCCTTGTTAATGAAGCCGACGGCACCCAACTTTTCGGCTTCAGCGCTTACTTTTTCGTCTCGCAGTATAGTGACGAAGACAATCTTGGCGTCCGGGTCTTCGGCAAGTATTTGTTTTGCCGCAGTGAGTCCGTCCATGTCCCTCATGGTAATGTCCATTGTGACAATATCCGGCCGAAGGGTCCTGTACAATTCCACTGCCTCATTGCCACTTTTTGCTTGCCCGACGACTGAATGGCCATTGGCCAGGAGTTCTTCCGCAATCCTCTTACGCATGAACCCCGAGTCGTCCACCACCAGGACCCGAGTACCCATCACACACCTCACACCGTTAACGCCATTTGTCACATTACTTCGGTAACCCAGCAGAAGCCATTACCGAGAGTTTTGAGCAACCCTGAACTGCCCGATGAGATCACCCAACTGGTCGGAGAGTTCCACCAGCCCCTGTGTGGTCTCAGAAGCTCCGGCGGCGCCTTGAGCATTGGTCATGGCGACTTCGGCCATTTCAGTCATGATCTGGCGAAGAGCTGCCGCTCGTTCAGTCTGCAAACCCGTCAACTTGGTGATGTTATCCGCACGGGCGGTCACCTCGTTCATTTCCTGACTAACCGTAGCCGAGATTTCCACTTCGGAAGCCGCACGTACTGTAATGGTACGGCTAAGGCCTCGCATGTCTGACATAATCGTAGCGGCCCTGTCTCTACGTTTCGCCTGCTCAGAGGTGAGGCCCATGATGTCCTGAGCCAACGCCGTGAGCTGAGTCATGGCCTGCTGGACCCTGTTCGCATCCTCGGTCTGACGCACCGCGCCTTCGGAAATCCCCGTAATAAGGGTGTTGGTTTTGGCCACAGCGTCCTGAATCTGCGAAAGCGCTTCACGGCTGGTGGCCGAGAGTCTCTGCCCTTCTTCCACTCTTTTGTTACTCAGTTTAATGAGGTCCGCAATTTCATTGGTGGACTCAGCGGTCCTTTCGGCAAGTTTCCGCACTTCGTCCGCGACGACTGCGAATCCTTTGCCGTGCTCACCTGCACGGGCCGCTTCAATGGCCGCATTCAGAGCGAGCAAGTTAGTCTGTTCAGCAATGGAGGAGATCACGACCATGATTTCGTTGATCTGCTCGGCGCTCTCTGCGATCCCCCTCATACCTTCAACCACCTTATCGACGGCTGCGCCGCCTTCACGGGCGAATCGGTCTGTCAATTCCGATTGACGCGAGGCCTCGAGAGCGCTCTTTGTCATGTCTTCGATGGTATTTGTCATACGGTTGACGGCTTCAGCGGTCTGCTGGGCCGCGCTGAACTGCTCACCGGCCTTTCCTGAAACTTCTTTGGCCGTGGCGCCCATTGAGTCGACAAGGGATTCCCCTTCAACGCTCGCTTGATCCTGATCACCTGCAGTTTTGGCAACGTCCTGGATCTCCACCGACATTTTTTGAATTGATTCTGAGGTACTGGCAGCGGTCTTCAAGGTTTCCTCTGCGTTGCCGGAAACTTCACGAGCCGTCTCGCCCATGGCGCCGACCCGTTCGAGCACGTTTCGGGCTCTTTCCGCCTGCGCCGTAGCATTGACCACGATCCTTTGGGTAACTTCGTTGACCTGGGACGAGGATTGGCGGACTCGTTCAACTCCCGTGAGCACTCCCATGAACGCACTCTCGAGTCGATCCAAGAGACCATTGAATGTCGTAGCCGCTCGCCCTGTTTCGTCCGTGGTAAGAATAGGCGCACGGGTTGTAAAATCCAGCTCTTGACCTACCTTGTCCATAGTCTCCGTCAGGGATCTCATCGGCTTGGAAATGGACCTGGACCCTAGAATAGCTACGACTATGATGAGAACCAGAATGCCTGCAGCTATGGCGGGAAGAAGCGGACCGATGCCGGGTGTCACCTCACTTTTGTCCGCCCCTGCACCAACCACCCAACCCTGAGATTTGAAGTTCCCGAAATCTGGTAAATAATAGAGAGCGACGTACTTGTCGTCCTCACGCCCCGTGTCGGGATTCTTGAATTTATAAGAGACTAAATTTTCTTTGGCCTTGACTGCCGCTTCTACCGCGGGCGCTCCCACGGCCGTCGGGGTCATGCCTAAGAAATTGGCATTGCGGTGAACCATGATCAAAAGATTCTTGGTGATCACGTACACGTAGCCTGTCGCCCCAACCTTGTAGCTCCTCATCAATTGCTGAACGGATGACCATTTTACGAAGCCCATCAATGTCCCGATGACATTTGTGCCGACTTTCACCGGCGCGGCAATAACGAGGGTCCATCCTTTGGAAGCGGGATCGATCTGCTCCACCAATGAGGACTTGTGAGAGTCAACAACGTGGAGCTTGCCTTCTTTGGCCTGCTTAAAGGCTTGATCGCCCGACAAATCCGTCGCGACCAACGCAGGCCAACTGGACGCGACACAGTTGCCTCGTCCGTCAGTGAGAAGGAAGGCCTCATATGATCCGTAGGCCTTGACAACTTCCCGCAGTGCCTGGGACGCGTCCTCACGGACTTCGGCCACTTCGATGGCTTCCTTCATCAATCTCAAGTCGGCCCAAACCAGAATGTCGTTGACACGGTCGTTCATAAATGCGTTGAGAGTCCCCCCTGCAGACTCCGAAATACTGGTGGTGTCACGGATGGCTGCTTTCAGGGCTTGATCGGTCATGGTGGAGTAGCCAAAGCCACCAATGATGGCAATAGGTATGATGGTTATCAACAGAGAGTAAAGCAGAAGCTTGTTCCTAAGGCTTCTTACGAGACGGGGGATCAAAGGTATCTTCATGGCTGTTCCTCCTGGAATTATTGTGCCGTTCTATGAAGCAACGTCATTTCCTTTTGCGTCCAAGTTCATAAGCTAGACTCCAGCCGATGGCCGCGGGAAACGGGACCTACGAAGAGGCCCGTTCCAATACGGCCGGCATTCTCTGAGACATGGTGCTCAGGGCGTCTTTTTCCTCCATGGAGAGTATCCTCCTGAAGTCGAGTATTACCAAAATGCCCTCATCCATATGGATGACGCCGGTGATATACTGACTTTGCACCCCCGCCACCACTATGTCCGGCGGGGGTATGATCTTGGAAGCCGGCATGGTGAGGACTTTTTCAACCCCATCTACGATGAAGCCGGTTACATTGCCTTCGATCTCGACCACGAGGATTCGGGTGCCCGGTTTGGGCGTTTCGGGCGCCTTATAGCTGCGCAAGCGGAGTCTCCGTTTCAGGTCCAAAACCGGGATGATGTTGCCCCGGAGATTGATGACGCCTTCCACAAAATCGGGCGCATTCGGGATCTCCGTTATTGCAGACATCATGATGATTTCCTGGATCACCAGGATCTCAACTCCAAAAAGCTCGGAACCCACGGAGAAACTTATAAGTTGAACCAACTGTTCCGGTTCCGGGACCGCCCTTGTTATTTGGCTCCTACCATTCATGGAAGTTCTCCTGTTATCGTAGAATACTGAAGTCCTTTAGTTCGATTGCCTTACCAGGCTGCCAATTCTTTCGGCTAAAGTCTCGGCCGAAACAACGTGGTCCACAACATCCTCTCGCAAGGCAGTTTCTGCCATCTCGGGACTTGCGCTGGAAGCAGGGTCCTCGACCAGGGTAGTTCCACCCGCCTGCCGGACTGCCCTCAATCCTTTGATTCCCTGCCGTGAACCGCCGGACAGTAGTACCGCTATGAGATTATTTCCCAGGACCTTGGACGCTGACAGAAGCAGATGATCGAGGGGCGTATCGCCCTGTAGAGCGGTCTGGGTTTTGACCGTGATGCCGTTTCGATCCTTCACCAGTTCCACAGGCATATTGGACGGGTGAACATAGCAGACGCCCTTGGCCAACAGAAATCCCGATCTCAACGGCTGAACTTCGATTCGGCTCCGTCTCTCCAGATAATCGACAAACGCAGGTAGTGCCTCCTGCTGCATGTCATGCATCGCTATCACCGCGCAAGGCAAGTCTTCCGGCAAAAACGGGACGAGACGGATCAAATCCGAGGAACCACCTATTGAAGATCCCAAAATCGTCAGGAAATCGGCCGGGGCTGCTGCCTGCCTTGAAACCGTATTCTCAGGGATCGGCGGAGGGACCTTTACACGCCTGATTCGGTCGAACTTGATGGAGCACGCTTGCTTCACACGCCGTACCAAGTCATCCGCCCTGCCGTCCAAGCGCCAATTGTTTTGTGGCTTTCGCAGAAAATCCACGCCGCCCAAGCAGAGCAAATCAATAGGGTTTGCGCCCACGCCGCCTACAAAACTGCTTAGCACGACCACCGGACAGGGAGTTCTTATCATAATATGCATCAGGGCCGTGCTACCTTTCATCACCGGCATGTCCCAGTCGAGTAAGATGAGGTCCGGCTTGATCTCTTCTATCTTGGCAAGGGCTTCCTGTCCGTTGGTCGCATAGCCCGCGACCTTCAGGGCTGAATCCGATTCGACAATTTCTTGAACGATTTTCCGGATGAAGCGCGAGTCATCAACGATCATCACTCTTTTCGCAGGCTCTCCAGATACCTCGACGGCCGCCTCAGTGACAGCTTTTGCAGATGGGGTTCGCTCTGTTTCAAAATCCGTCGGCTGATTATCGGCGTTCGGATCAGGTACTGGAGACAAGGCATGCCGAATTTCATCCTTCTGGCGAATCCCCTCCATGAGCAGACTTTGCCAGTCCAGGAAGATGGTCTTTTCAGGAACATCGAAGATAACTTGGGAGCGGAACTCCCCACCGTCCCATTCGAGGATCTCATAAAAGGCATCCACACCGGTCACAGGGCCGCAGCGTGAATGCACAATTCCGCCGTCATGCACATAAATTGTACCCTCGTTACCATTGTGGGCGACGGAAAGCAGAGTGCTGTCCTTACGATAGCAAAGCATTTGAACTATGTCTTCGAGCCTCATCCCGACCACTCGGCCGGCAAAACCTTCATGCGATTTCAGCATGTTAAAGAGTAAGTCACACAGTTTGTCTTCAGGGACCGGTTTCACAAGGAAACAAGTGCAGCCTAAAGTGAGCGCCGTCGCGTGATCACTCTCCAGGGCCGGGTCCACCAACAATACTACCCGCACGGGAAGGCCGGCTTTTCGTACCGCATCGAGCAACTCGAGGCCGTTGATGCCATTGGACACTTCATGATTCGAAACCACGAGATCAATGACATCGTTAGTTAGCATTTGGATAGCTTGGGTGATCGAGTCTACAACCCGAATTTGGGACTGGAACCCCCTCTGAGCGAAATACTTGTCGACAGTACTGCCCAAGTCCCTTTGTCGCTCCAAAATCAATATCTTTCGCTCGACCAAAGGCAGCTCCGTGGGCCGATTATTTTCTTATCGGCAGATAAGTTCCAATGCTTTGCCCCGGAAAAAAGGGCGAGGCAACGCAGGACAAAGTGGACCTGAGAGCGCGGAGATCTCGCTTTTTGGGCCAATCCTCCGCGGATCTGTAACTCGCTGCCTGCATGCTCCATTCCTTTACTACGGGGCGGGTGTTCGGCTGCTCATAGCCTCCACGAGAACGCTCGTTGGAATCCGAATGTTCCTTTCGGAGAGATGCGCTTCATTATAATCAACATGACTCGTTCCATCCCAAGAGAGTATCTCGAAAAAGGCTTCATCTCCCTGGTAGGTATCCGTGACAGCAGCGTAGATCTCTCCGCCTTTAACATAGATTGAGCCGTGTTTACTGCCTCTTGTCACTTCAACCCTTCTGGTCTCTCCGCTCAAGACAATCAATCTAAGTGTGGTGCAAAGGTCATAGCTTGAGAAATCCATGACCTCCGACAAATTGTCAGGAAACTCCATAGTACCGGTCATTTTCCCCTCGAAGGGAACGTGAGTCCGCAAATTCTCAGATCCACTAAGCAGGCTGTCATAATTCGCACAGCCGCTTCACCAACGGCACAGCCCACACAACGGGAGAATTGATCGGACGAGGAACCCTCAAAGAGGGACAGATTCCTCGACTGCTCCCATTGTAACCCTCATCCCGGAGGAGCGGACTCAAATATTAACCTATGCTGCATTGTTGCGATAGTAATGCTTCTATTTCATCGTATATCAAAATAAGCTACCGAAATCAACAATAATTAACTCGGATTATCGAATACTAGTTCGTAGTTGCTCGCTGACAGCGGCGCTTTCAGATCAGAGTGAAATATGGGCGCAGCCGCAGTGGGTCCGCTTTGTCACCGACCCTCTAATGGGCCTCTCGTTGATGTGGGGGAAGCAATTCTCATGCCATCGTACAATGTAAGGTCATCCTTGGCAAGTAGGCCGAATGACAAGCGCGGCCCAAAATAAGTCGAAGCAATTAATTTCATGCGGTCTCGACCCATGAGCCCAAAAGACGCAACAAAGTACACGCACACGTAATTTCAATAGATTAGGGATGGTCTCAATGAGTCAAAATGGCTCACTAATCAAAGAATCCGAGCAACATCGGCTCCCCAATTTGTGATTTACCATGGACCGCAAGAGAAAGCCGTAAGATTGCGAAGACAGATCGAAACATAATACAGTCTTACGCTGTCTTCGGTCGTATTTTCAGAATCGCCTCCAGCAGCAGACTGACAAGCCTCGGTACCCGCTCCAAATCAACACAACGAGTAAAATAAGCGGAAGCCATTATGAAAATCAAAGAAGGCAGCGGCAAAACGATTTCTGGAGGAGCCAGATCGGATCGCGCCATTCGTTCCGTCGCGAGGGTAAACGCATAATACAAAAAAGCCGCGACTAAGCCGACGGACACGTTGTTCAGCCGGCTTTTGCCTAGGTTAAGCACACCCAGAGGGAAAGCCGTGAGAGCAAGAGCCAAGCAAGCAAGCGGATGTACGAATCGCTGTGCTATCAAGATTTCCGAGAAGACCGTGACTCGGCGGTGGTACGCTCTTACTCCCGGCTCGGTCTCGCCATTCTCCGCGGCGATCTCTTTGGCGCGCCTCCGGATCTCGGGAATCGAAAGCTCTTCAAAGGTCGGCGTTGAAGCCTCATTTATTGTTCTGTCCAGTGGATAGCGGAACACGTAGGTTTCGAAAGCCAAAGACCCCGTTGCCTCTCCATTGCGTTCTTCCCGAATAATGGTTCCGTTGCGAAGATTAAGAATCAGGGACTTGCCCTCGGGATCTTCGGTGACCTGACCCTGCTGCGCGATTATAGTCTTAATTTCATCGGGCTGGGAGGATTCCCTTATAAAAACACGGCTCATAATCCCTGTTGCAGGGTCTTTATTCTCTACGTAGATCACCAGATTCTTCAGGGAATCAAAAAAGGTCCTCTCCTCTATACCGGCGTCAGCTCGTTTGGTGGCTGCCTCGCTGACGAGTCTGCGTCCCTCGGAGATACCTTTGGGAATGAGGACAAGAGTGGAAAAAAGGCTAAGTAAGAATGCCATCAAGCCAAGGAGCAACACCGGCGGCAACAACCGGTATATGGAAATGCCCGAAGATTTGATAGCGGCGATTTCATTGTCCGAGGCCATCCTGCCCAGACCCAGCAGAATCCCGATCATAATGGAGAGCGGCAAAACTGTTACAAGAGTCCCTGGAAGCGCATTAATTAGGACCTGAAACAGTATCAGCGTCAGTTCGAGGCCTGCTTCCATACCCTTCTGAAGAAGCGGAAGAAAGCCCGCAATAAGACCGGCAAAAAGGAATACGGAAAAACAAAAGACAGAGGAGACAAAATTCTCTCGGAACACGTAACGATTAATGATTGAGGAGTGTGCCAAGCGTTCGGGCCTCCTGATCTTCGTTGCCGGGAAACGGAATCCTACGCGCTTACACCATTTCGCATTCAAATCCCCCCGTTCCCCCCTTTGGTAAAGGGCGGCTAGAGGGGGTTTTCTTATAGACTTGAACGCGAATTGGTATCATAACCAGCGTTTCCGTCTGAAAAACAAAAGCAGGCCAACAACTGTGCATACGGAGATTACCATCACCATGGGGTAACCCCATCGCCATTCCAGCTCAGGCATATTCTTGAAATTCATACCATACCACCCTACCAGAAAGGTCAACGGTATGAACATGGTCGCTATGATAGTCAGGACCTTCATGATTTCATTGAGCTTGTTGCTGACACTGGAGAGATATATATCCAGCATCCCCGAAACTATGTCGCGGAAAGTTTCCAGCGTATCGATCACGTGGATCGTATGGTCGTAAACATCTCGGAAGTAAGGCCGCGTGGCTTCTTTTATCAGAGGGGATTCGCCGACAGCGAGCCTATTGATCACCTCTCTCAAGGGCCAAACTGATCTCCGAAGAAAAATCATATCCGTCTTTAATTTGTGAATGATTCGCAAGAGATCGGGCGTCGCGTTGGTCACAACATCTTCCTCGAGAAACTCGATTTTGTCGGCAAGCTTTTCCAACAGCACGAAATAATTGTCCACCACCGCGTCTATTACAGCGTAGGCCAAATAATCCGTTCCTGCTTTTCTGATTCTGCCTTTGCCCGCTCGCAACCTTTCTATTACAGGGTCAAACAGGCTTCCTTTCCGTTCCTCGAAAGACAGGAGAAAGTTCGGCCCAAGCACTAGACTCAACTGGTCTGCAATTATCGACTCTTTTTTCTTATCATGACTGTCCCGGTAAAGCGTCTTGAGCACGATAAACAGATAATCGCCCGCGTCTTCTATCTTGGGACGTTGAGAAGTGTTCACGACATCTTCAAGAAACAGGGGATGCACTTTGAAAAGACGACCGACAGCCTCGATAATCTCGGTCTGATGAAGTCCCCGGACACATATCCAAGTGTTGCTCCCGCTTCGGAGATAAGGCGCGAGGTCTTGAACATCCGCAACATCACTCTGCTGAAATTCAGCTTCCGTATAGTCTATCACGGAAATGGTGACTTTCTCCGGGCCTCGCGTTCCAATATGGACGAGGGAACCCGGGGGCATGCCGGCTTTATCTGATCTTCGCTTCTCAGCCGGATCTGTACTGGTTGCCGGTGATCGATCAGTGCTCTCCGTCGTCTTTGTCATTCCACTGTCCATAGAAGCAGCCCTCCGATATCGGTTGATATGATTTAGCGCAAACGAGAAGAGAGCGCAATTGTTCCAAGAGGGCCGGCAATGGAGTGTTAAGATGATAGGGACGTTTGGTTTTTGGAGACCACAGGGGTCTGAGGTTCGCCATGATGAAACATGGTCTTAAGTATTAAGCCAAAATATTCGGTGGCCCCTTGTAAATATTGCGAAACAGATCTGATTCGTATATTACGGCTCCCCATAAGAATTTCTCTCTGTAGGCCGATTTTAGTGTTGATTATAAGTTTGGCCTCGTGATAACCTTTGACTCCTCCCACCTTTACAAGGGGGAAAATATTCATTTAGTCCCTGATTATAGGATCTTACAAGCCAATTTGATTTCAAGCGCCGTAGTCTTATGAGAGAGACGGTTTCCCCAGAACCTGAAGAAAAGACGAGCTATCATTCCTCAACACCGCCCTGGCAACATCGAGGACATTTTGATCGGATCTGATGCTTCTTGATTGTTTGTTCCGTGTACTAACGTCGCGGCTCCAATTTTGAGCCGCGCCTATAAACTGGAATGAGGAGGTGAAGCTATGTGGCTCGGAATGGCCAGTTTTGAGATGGCGCTGGTGGTGTATGTCCTATGCATATTGGCTGCCATCTGGTGTGTTGTCCATGGGCGCATCTTAAGGGTCTCACAAGGCCATCCCGATCTACCGTTCACTACAACTCCAATCGTTGCGCGGCTAGGTCCCATGCGTTGCTAGCCTCAACCAATACGCCTGTTTCTACTTCCTGGTCTTGCAGCTATTCGGGAGAAACCAGGGAACCTTTTTCGGGGCTTCATCAAGTAAGGGCAAGAGGATCGTCGCCAAGTTGCGGAACGATTCTAAATATCTACGAAAGGAAGGAGTAAGCATGGTGGAAGAAAAGAAGGCTGATTGGGCTGCAATAGCCGCCAACCCTAGGTTTGCGGAGCTTCATCACAGAAAAGTGGGGTTCCTTTTTGGATGGTGGATAATTTCCATCATTATCTACGTAATCTTTCTTGTCTGTTCCATTCTTTTCGCACAGAGCTTTTTTGCTTGGCGTGTGATAGGCGATATCAATATAGGATACCTGTTGATCCTGGTATTGTTCGTCTATTGTTGGTGGTTAGCCGGCTATTATGCCTCTTGGGCAAACAAAGTCTCGGACAGGATCACGACTGAGCTGGTTGAGGAGTTGAAGGAAGGAGGAATGCAGAAATGAAGAGACATATTGCTATCTTCGCTCTGACTTTTGTTCTGCTCAACACGTTCATAGCCTTGCTGCCGGCGGAGGTCCTGGCTGGTTCCGAATCCTATGTTGCCCAGGCGGTGGTTGCACAAGCCGCTGCTCCGGCGGCTCCCGCGACAATGCAGGCGGATAAACGAATAACAATAACGATGTTTTGTATCTTGATAGCCATCACTCTGTACATTGTTTATTGGGCGGCAAAACGGACGAAAACTACGGGAGCTTACTATGCCGCATCAAGCCAAATAACCGGCATGCAAAACGGATGGGCAATGGCAGGCGACTTCATGTCCGCCGCGTCATTTTTAGGGGTATCGGGCCTCATCTCGCTCTTCGGATGGGACGGGATGATGTACGCTATCGGAACCAGCTTTGCCTACGTAACTTTGCTCCTCGTTATGGCCGAGCCTTGCCGAAACGTGGGCAAATACACCGTAGGCGATATTCTTTCATTCAGGGCGTCCCCTGTGCCTGTTCGAGCCACAATGGCCTTTGCCGCTGTTCTCCTATCAATTATGTACCTGGTTGTGCAGATGGTGGGCGGCGGCAAGCTCATGGAATTGTTGCTTGGCATTCCCTATTCGTATGCTGTCATTCTTGTCGGCATACTCATGCTGATTTATGTCGTTGGCGGAGGCATGATTGCCACAACATGGGTGCAGATCATCAAGGCTGGTCTTCTCATGGGAGGAGGCGCGGTGCTGTTCGTACTGATGTGGGCGCACTTCGGTTTTAATCCTCTCCGGTTCTTTTCGGAAGTTGTCAACAGCACAAAAATCCAGTCATGGGTACAATTGTTTATAATGAAACAACCTGTAGCCCAGCAGGGATTCGAATATGGCCGAAGGTTCCTGGAGCCCGCTCTTTTGCAAACAAATGTCTGGGACCAGGTATCTTTGGGCGTAGGATCGTTCTTATTGGGTGTTGCAGGTATGCCGCACATCCTCATGAGGTTTTTCACGGTGCCTGACGCAAAGGCGGCAAGAAAATCAATAGTGGTGGCCATGATTCTAATAGGCATCTTTTTTGTTATGGTAACCATGTTCGGTCTTGGAGCGGCCATTATCGTTTCCCCGCAGTCGATTTTCGCCGTGGACAAGGGCGGCAATATGGCGAATCTGCTCATGGTCAAACTGCTCGGCAACAACATTTCGCCAGTAGTTGGAGACATTCTCTTGGCCTTTTTGTGCTCCGTTGCCTTCGCCACGATCCTTGCCGTGGTGGCCGGACTGGTTCTCGCAGCCGCGGGCGCTATCGCACATGACATTTGGGTCAGCATTGTGAGAAAGGGAAAAGCTACCCAGCGTGAGCAAGTGATGGCAGCTCGGATCACAGCATTGGTCGTGGGAATTGTATCCATCCTGATAGGAATATCCTCTCAGAATGTGAACGTGGCCCACCTGGCCACATTGGCTTTTGCCATTGCGGCTTCCGGCGTAGTGCCGGCCGTACTCTTCTCACTTTTCTGGAGGAAGATGACCACGGGAGGTATTTGCGCCGCATTATTGGTTGGTACGATCGTGTCCTTCGCTCTGGTGTTGGTGTCCCCCAACATGACTTATCCCAAGCTGGTCGCGCAAGGCGCCCAAACCCAAGTTACCAATCTCGAGAAGAAGCAGGCAAGTGGTCAGGCACTGACGGAAAAAGAGCAGGGCGACCTGGCGAAAGCGAAGCAAACCTACGAAGCCAACAAAGACGGCACATCCATAATGGGTCTGGACCGTCCATGGTTCCCGCTCAGAAACCCCGGCATCGTATCGGCGCCAATAGGGTGGTTAGTTGCAATCCTTGTTGCCTTGCTTTTCCCAAGCAAACGAGAACAAGAGAAATTTGACGAGATGCTCGTGCGCCAAACCACGGGCATGGGCATTGATGAGTTGATCAAAGCCTAATGCAGACGCGCGTCGATACCGGTCACAAAGTAAAGAGCGACCGGACCGGAAGGCTTTGCTGACAAATCTCCCCATTCCTCCTCTGTCGAGGAGTGGGGAGGTTCCGGCAAATAGTATGGCGTTGGAGTGGCGCGCACATCCGGCTCTACAGCCACGAGTGCGACGGTTGACCGACGCGTAGGAATTGATGCAAAGTGTTCAACTCCACCTCGTCCCGCAGGTTTGCCACAAGGAAAATAAAAAGGTAAGCAGTTTGGAGCGCATCCTGAAGCGCATCATGCTGAGGGAAGATCGGCAGACGATATGCTCTGGACAGTGCCGCCAAATTGTAGGAACAGTCGGCGATGGCCGGATATTCCCTTGCCGCCTTGCGATAACTGCGATGGTGGACAGCCAACTGCATGGAGTCGATCATGGGGTTATGCATGACAGATCCCATGGTCCTTCTCATTGCCTTCCAAAGAAACGAAGTGTCGATGTACACGTGATGACCCACCATAACTGAGGTCCCGCAGAAATCTACAAATTCTTCCAACACGGAACTCAGGTCGGGAGCATTTCTCAATTCTTCCGGTGTGATGTGATGGACAAAAGTGCCGGTTGTATGCTGCTCTATTTTCGGCCGCACGTAGGAGTGAAAGCAATCATGAACGATTATTTGCAGATCTCGAACACGTACACCCGCGATAGAGACGATTTCATCACGGCGCGGCTTCAGGCCGGTTAATTCGGTGTCAAAAACCACGAAATCATAAGTATCCACAGGTTGACTAAGATCGAATGCCGAAAAAAAGCGTTCGTTACGTACGAGTACGGGATGCTTCTCCTTTCTTCTCGACCAGATAAAAGGGAACCTTAGCCGCACTGCAAGCGATCCTCTTTATGCCAACTTTATCTTCTGTATTACCGGCCTAGGGTCATGTATCCATCCGCGGCGTGATTTTTGCCGAAAATGGACTATCACGAGACGTATCGTGCATGTACGGGTCATCTTTGGTCTTACTTTTGGCCAACTGTGTGCGAATTTCCTAGGTCGACGACCACCCTTGATTACTCATCCCGCTGTTCCACTATGAACTCGTGTAGCCGTTTAATAACTCCGAAGGCTTCCTTAAGCGTCTGCTTTTCTAAATCAGAAAGGTCCGCAGGATTAACATAATTGTGCGGTTCTCGAGCTTGCTCGATCAAACCCAACTGATGTGTCAACCTCAAGTGCATAATGAATTCATAAGCTTCCGCGATTTCTTTGTACAGGCTGTCGAAGATATGCCCTCCCCAGTTCAAGAGCTGGAGACGGCCAAGGGTATTGGTTTCCTTCACTCCGTATTTCAGCGCCATCACCCTTGCGAAATCGACAAACGGGACCAGGCCGCGTATTTTCAAGTCTAGACTGTTCCTGTGTTTGCCGTCTTTTTCCACAATGAAATTTCGGAAAAAGGAGAGCGGAGGGGCCATGGAAAGACAGTCCTTTATCAAATATTCGAGGAAAAGTTTGCGACTTCGGGCCTGTTCGGCAATATGATCGCGCAGCCGCATGCTGACCGCTTCTTGACCATGTCCTGCCCGGAAATCAAAAAAGATCTTCGCGTTGAGTGTTTCTTGAGGCTTCCGGCTCGACATCCACTGCTCAAAATAGCCCACCCAGATATAAAAGGGTTTCCGCCACCTTGCGTTAGAGGCCATCATGCCGCCTTTACAAAGCGGGTATCCGCACGCGTGGAGGTGCTTTATCGCGTCATTTCCAAACCTGCGGAAATAGAGTTTGGCGGCCTTGACGTTTTCCCAGACGGTCCCGGGATCGTCGTAGACGATCGCGTTGTCCTGGTCTGTCAAGAAGGTCTGTTCCCGTCTGCCCTCGCTCCCCATCATCATCCAGCAGTACGGTACGGGGGCTGCACCGTGCTTTTCTTGCAATATGGTTAAGAGCCGTTCTACAAGTTGATCGTTCAATATAGCTATGGCCCTGGTGATGTTGTTGGCCTTAGCGCCTCCTTCGAGGAGGGAACGGACCACTGAGGGAATCTTTCCGGGCAGAGGGTAGAGTCCCTCGATCTGCGTTTGAGACCGTATGTCCCGCAGAAAACCCAGAGGCGAGCTGCCCTGATAGACCAAAATGTCATGGGCCGTCACCACACCCATGATCCGATTCTCCCGCTCCACAGCCAAATGGTGAATCTTATCCGCCATCATCTTGAGGACGGCCTCAAAACACGGCGCGTCAAAAGGTATCCCTTTGACAGGAGATGTCATTACCTTGGAGACAGGTTGGTCGTAATCCAGGCGCCGAGCGATCACCTTGTTTCGCAGGTCCTTGTCGGTAACAATACCGATGATCTCATCCTGCGCATCTCTCACCAGCAAAGAGCCTATCCCGAGAGTGGCCATGCGTGCGGCAGCCTTATGACACGATTCCGTCCGCGAAATCACTTCGGCCGCACGCTTAACCACATTGCCAACAGTCGCGTTGAAAAGATAAAATGAATCTTCCGTTCTGGCCTGCAATTTGCGGGAGCGCTGCTCTGTATAGGCAGATTGGATCAGATTTTCTGATAAATTCTGCAGATAATGGGTGGCGAAAGCGAGATTCTGGCGTATCAACCTGAGGAAAGCTTCTTTGTCAATAAGAAAGCAAAACGTGTCCTCCACGGTCTCGACATTCAAATTGGCCTTGGGGCCTCTCATGATACTCACAGCGCCGAAGGAAGATCCTTCACCGCCGAAATCCACGAGGCTTTCGACATCATTTTCGTCCCGGATCAGGACCTTGACCCCTCCTTTTTGCACTACATAGAGATGGTTTACGTCCGTAACTCCCTGCTGAAGAATGACCGTGCCCTTGGGATAGAAACCTATCACCGAAGCCTCGGCCAGTTCCTGAAGTTCCTCCAGGTCCAGTTCGTTGAATGGAAGGGTCTTTTGCAGAAATTCAATGACCACATTAGTGGCGATAGGATGGACGTTATTGGCAGGGGCCATAGAAGCTCCAAAACAGTCCTGTAAGGGCACGATCTGATGACCGGATCAGAAATCGCCCCATTCCTTGTGAAGATCTTTCACCATGATAAAGAGGTCCCGGTATCGACCTTCCGGGTTCCTGACATAATCGGACGCATCACACTTGATCCGACCCCTTAACATTCCTGATCCGAACATACAAGGGTGGGGTGAGATGACATTTTGACGCGACGACGGTTGAATTATAGTGCTTCTCGGAAGTTTTGTCCAATTGGCTCATGGTTGTGAGCCGGCCCGTTCCGGTCATTGGAAGCCGTATAACGACTATTCCACAGAGCGACTACAAAAAAGGTTGACAAAAGGGGACCCGATCCGTTAGTCTGCGAGTTAGACTCATCTAACATAATGAGAAACGTCTATCTAGTGGCACGTTTCTTGCTAGGGTGCCACGAACGCCAATCGGAGGGATGTCTCCGTGCTTTCGTGTCCGTTTGTCCCTGAGGTTATTAACAAAACCTGGACACGGCGAAAGATTACGAATATGTGTAAAAATGGGTGTTGTTTCCGGTGGCAGTATTCTGAACATGTGCTGCTTTGATGGAGGATGGGTTATGGGGCGGTTTTGGGCTGTAGCGTTGGGAATCGGGTTGTGTGTGTCTTTCGCGCTGGGTGGGACCTCTGCCCGCGCATGGGAACTAATGGATTTGGGCGCTGCCTTTACGTGGAAGTACGAGTGGTACAACCAAACCGGGCACAGGGGTTTCTTTGGACTCTACAATGTTGACAACGGTCCTGGCACGACCACAAATCTCAACTTTTGGGATGGTGCGCAATTTGACACTAACATAGTCACCAGCGCGGATTCAGGATGGTCGTATTTCAATGTGGAATTCAATCCAAAGATTCAAGTTAACCCGGCAATCAGGATTGTCGGGAAATACAGACTGGGCACGTATGGCGTTCCCCTGAACTCCAATTATCACACTCAAGACGCTCGTGGCGTGAATACCGCTTTCAGCGACGGGCAGTGGACCATGTTTTGGGTTACCGCGCAAACCCCCTGGGGCGTGTTCGGTATCGGCAAAAGGCCGTGGAGATTCGGGACCGGTCTTCAGTATGACCCGGACGCTGCGACGACAGAATCAATTGTTCTTACCGTCCCGTATGGGCCGCTGGACATAGGGATCGGGTATTATCCGTATAGGTTCGTCGGGACCTCCAGCATCAATTTTTTAGGAATATCCAGCGCGGCGGCGACTATAGCTCTGGCAGATCCTTATGACCTGACCACGTTCACTCCGGGAATAAGCCAGTATTTTAGTCGCGCGGACAAAAGCGGATCTACGTCGACTGACGTTTTCGCGTACGTGACTTATTCCAACGGTCCTCTCCACGCAGGAATCATCGGAAACTACGGCACATTTCATGTCGGCCCTGAAGCCCCCTTGGTTCCTCCCGTGATCGCGGGTCGACCTGTAGCTCAGGACTCGGAATATTGCCACGGTTCGGTCTTTACCAAGTATATGAATGGACGATTCTTTTTCAACGCGGAAGCAGCATGGTTGTATTGGACGGACAGGTATGCGGACCCGACCGGTCTGTTGTTCTTAAACGGCATTCCCACTGCGAGATACATCGAGCAATGGCGGTACATGGCGGAACTAGGATGTGTGTGCGGCCCTGTGAAAACCAGCTTTTTGTTCGCCGTGACTCCGGGTCCGGACCGCAGGAATGGCGCATTCATAGGGAAGCAGCCCGCTGCTTTTGTCTGGCATCCCATATTTGATGATAACCTCGGTAACTTCAGCCTGTTGCGGCCTTACGCTTACATTTTCGGTTACGATTATGGTTCAGGCCTCAACGCTTACAATCTCTCGGGCGACGGCTTCATAAGGGACGCCACTGTCCTAGCGACCAGACTGGATTATGCTGTCGCGGCCAACCTGAA
>DATJPW010000006.1:0-3092 GCA_035506215.1 Desulfomonilaceae bacterium | reverse complement strand
CGCCGGGTACGGCCGGCTGGACCTTGACCGTAGTATCTGGTAACTGCGCATTGCTCGAGGATGGTGAAATCCCCAATGCACAAATTGTTCCAGCAAGAATTGCCTCAATCAACCGAAGCGGTGTTTCAGAATTTCTCATGGCTGGTGGCAAAACGGCTTTCAACATTGACATTTTGTTCCTCTTCAGAGATTACCACCCCTACATCAATGTCTCTCGAAGGACCTCGTCGACACTCGTCTGGCCCTGACGGGCGGAAGCTAAGGCCGCCTCGCGTAGCGTCCTCATTCCATGCTCTCTGGCTGCTGATCTGATTTCAGACACCGCTCCACCACGAGCGATCTTTTCCGCGAGTCCATTACTCACTTCAAGCAGCTCGTACACAGCCCTTCGTCCTTTGTAGCCCGTGTTGTTGCATGTGCGACAACCGTTCCCCTTACGAAACGTGGCAGCATCGATTGCAGGAAGTTGGAGTTGTTCCCTTTCTTCAGGGTGCGGCTCATGTGGCTTTGAACAGTCCGGGCAAACTCTCCTCAGAAGCCTCTGGGCGAGAATCATGCGTACGGAAGAGGCCACCAGGAATGGCTCCACACCCATATCGATCAGTCTGGTGAGTGCGGAGGGGGCATCGTTCGTGTGGAGCGTGGAAAATACTAAATGACCCGTCAGGGCTGCCCGGATCGCAATCTGGGCGGTCTCACCGTCGCGGATCTCCCCCACCATGATCACATTCGGGTCCTGTCGGAGAATCGAGCGGAGTATGGCGGCAAACGTAAGGCCGATATCTGCCCGCACCTGCGTCTGATTAATGCCCGCGAGGTTGTATTCAATCGGGTCTTCGATAGTCGTGATATTGATGCCAGGGGCATTAATGCTGCTTAGAGCAGCGTACAGAGTTGTAGTCTTCCCACTCCCCGTCGGCCCGGTCACGAGGATCATCCCATAGGGAAGCCGAATGGTTCTTTGAAACGACCGGAGTTCCGCCTCGTCGAACCCGAGAACCGAGAGGTCGAGCTTAAGCTGGCTCTTGTCAAGAATGCGGAGGACGATCTTCTCTCCAAAATCAGTCGGGAGCGATGAGACGCGAATATCAACAATTCGGCTTTCTTCCTTCACCCGGATCCTTCCATCCTGCGGCCGGCGCTTTTCAGCGATATCAAGATCCGCCAGTATCTTGAGTCTTGAGATCAGCGCTCGAGAGGTATCAAGTGATTGTCGCGCGACCTCCTTGAGGACTCCATCCAGACGAAATCGTATCCGCAGGAACTTTTCATAGGGCTCGACGTGGATATCGCTCGCGCCAAGCCTTATCGCATCTGAGATCATCCTACTTGCGGTTGAAACGGCAGAGGAGTCGGAGGATATACGAGGTGGATGTTCGCCTATAGAATCATCTTCAATCGAGTTTCCAGCGCCTGGCTCTTTCCGGTCGTTTTCAGCATTTGCTCCAGCCACTTTGGAAGGGGCACCGTAGAATCTTGCAATCGCCGTATCGATTTCCTCCTGCGGCACAACTTCAGTCAAAATGCGATAGCCAGTAACAAAGGCCAGATCGCTTTTCACCTGCTCAATCTGTTCGTTCGCAGTGAGCACGCGGAGGCAGTCCGATTCCAGCAGGTATGGCAGGACTTTTAGTGCCCTGGCCATCTCCGGGGGTATGAGCGCAAGCGTGTTCGCCGGTATGTCAGAAATCTCACGTTGGGTCATCTCAGAACCATTGTGAGATAAGTCTTTGGACCGGCTGCTCCCAGGAGTAAAGAGGTACTGCGGCCACTGTGAGGAATGAGCCGAAGGGGAGAGGACTATACCTGAATTCCCTACCCCGAAGAAGGCCATAGAGTGCTCCGGCGACGGCCCCAACCCACAGAGTAAGGAGGAGCAACTTAAGGCCAAGAAAGAACCCGAGCACGCCTGCGAGCTTCACATCTCCCATTCCCAAGCACTCATGCCCCCATAAGTATCCTGCCACAGCCCGGATCGAGAGGAGTACCGCAAATGAAATTATCGAGGAGAGAAGTGCCTCTGGGAGAGAATAGCTTGGGCAAAGCGCAAAGAAAACTATCCCCATTCCCAACGAGCAGAGTAAGACAGTATTCGGGATTATTAGAAACTCTGAATCGATCTGACAGACGAGCAGCATGAGTAGGAAAAACACCCAATGAACCAGGAATCCTATCGTCAGGCCGAATCCCATGAACAGCCAAACCGTGCCAATCGATGAGACTAGCTCCACAATTGGGTAACCCCATGATATAGGACGAAAACAATTCCGGCATCGGCCTCTTTGAACTAAGAAGCTCAGAAGCGGGATCTTCTCTCTCCAGGTAAGACGTGTCTTGCACTCTGGGCATGCCGACGGGATCGCGACAATTGATATGTGCCTCGGGATTCTATACGCACAAGCCCCGACGAAACTGCCGAGGGAAAGGCCGAGGAGCGCCATAACCAAATAGATTCCTGTCATGCTCGGCCTCTTCTCAACAAGTCAATCCCTTGTCCACTAGTCAGGAACCTTTTCTTGTATCATGCCTGTCTCGTTTACAACCCAGACATTGAATACCCCGTTGTTATTAAAGTCCACAACGGCTGTCGCCTGAGCGCTATAGCCCTTCTCGTCGGCAGAGAGGATCTCGATCTTGTACCGTGCTTGCCCTCCCTGGCTAACAAGCTTTTCCTGTTCAAATCCGATCTCAGAGAGCGAAGCCGAGTATCTGTCGTGCTCGAACTTAAACGCCTGTTCCAATGTATAGACCTGCTTAAGCTGGAGCTTCGCTTCTGTTGCTTTCGCCTTGGTGACGACCGGCATCAGCTTCGGAAGTGCGAGCAAAACCAAGACGCCGATGATTACCAGGACGATCATCAGTTCTGTGAGCGAAAATCCCCCATGATGGAAAAACCGTCTTTGTGTTCTGGATTTCTTTGACATGATCAAAGTCCTCTTTTGATCCCATTAGACTGGTTCCTTGACGTGGGTTATCGCAACATGCATACCAAACGGAAAAAGCTGTCGATTACCGCTGTTCGGAGAGGAGGGTGAAACAAAATTGTAACAGGGACAGGCGAAGGAGAGAAGAACTGATCGAGCAGAAATTCG
>DATJPW010000005.1:0-24464 GCA_035506215.1 Desulfomonilaceae bacterium | reverse complement strand
TATATATGGAGGCAGCCACGACACCAATCCGGGAGAAAGGCGCGAATTCGACGAATTCAAACGTGAGCTTGAAAACAATCCTTTTGTAACGTTCCACGGCTATGTTACCAGAGAAAAACTCGTCGAGAGTTACCGCAGGGGCTATTTAGCTTTGGAACTGATGCCGCGCAACCCTGAACGGGAACTGGCATTCACAACAAGGACTGTCGAATTCTTGTGGGCAGGTCTTCCGGTGATCTACAACAACTATGCCGAGCTTAGCGATATGATTCAGGAGTATCGGGCCGGATGGCTTGTGTCTCCGGAAGACTTTGAAGCCTTATCCGAAGTTCTTCGGCAAATACGTGATCATCCCGAGGAAGTAGCCAGGGCCTCAGAAAACGCTCAAAGGTTGGTGAGAGAAAAGCTTGTTTATGACAGTGTGATCACACCGCTGGCCGAGTTCTGCGAAAATCCCCGTCGTAGAAAACGAAGCCGGGAAAGTGATTTCTTGATGGTACCTTCCGTCAAGAGAGGTTTCGGCTATATCGACCAAATTTACCTTCACTATAGAAGGCTTCCTTTTGGTGAATTCGTGAAAGCCCTCATTAAGGCCGCGGCGGTTATAACAAAGAACAGAGTGGACAACATGCGAATCCCGAAAATATTCCGATCAACACGGGAGTAGATGATCGTGAGCCAAAGAAGTTTGGTTACCGGCGGCGCCGGTTTCATGGGGTCTCATGTAGCGGAAGAGCTTCTGAAACGAGGCCAGGAAGTCTTAATACTTGATGATCTCAGCGGAGGTTTTGCAGATAATGTTCCCCTCGGTGCGGAATTCGTTCGTGGCTCGGTAACCGACTTCAATCTGGTGAACCGTCTCTTTGAGAAATATCGTTTCAATTACGTTTTCCACCTGGCTGCATACGCAGCGGAGGGGCTCAGTCATTTTATCAAAAGGTTCAATTATGATAACAATCTGATCGGCTCGGTAAACTTGATCAATGCCGCCGTAAACTTCGATGTCGAATGTTTTGTCTTTACTTCCTCGATAGCCGTGTACGGAGCTGCCCAATTGCCCATGACAGAGGAAATGACTCCCCTGCCGGAGGATTCTTACGGTGTCGCAAAGTACGCTGTCGAACTCGATCTCAAAGCAAGCAGAGAGATCTTTGGTCTTAACTACATAATCTTCAGACCTCACAACGTGTACGGTGAAAGGCAGAATATCGGCGACAAATACCGAAACGTCATCGGGATCTTTATCAATCAGTTGCTTCAAGGACGAATGATGACCGTCTTCGGTGACGGAACTCAGTCCAGGGCTTTTTCGTATGTCGGTGATGTGGCCCCGGTCATCGCAAGGAGCGTGGAAATCCCCGATGCGTACAATGAAGTTTTCAACATCGGAGCGGACACTCCTTACAGTATTAACTACCTTGCGCAAGTTGTTTCTGAAGCAATGGGCCTGGAATGCAGGGTGGATCATCTCGATGCCCGCAAAGAAGTCCTTCATGCCTTTTCAAGCCATGCCAAGGCGGAGAAAATATTTGGCGCACCGGTCCCGACTCCTTTGGAAGAAGGAGTTCATCGCATGGTCGAGTGGGCCCGAAAAGTGGGGGCCAGGCAGAGCAAGCAATTCGAGCATATTGAAATAACAAAGAACCTTCCTCCCAGTTGGGCGCTGAGGTAACGGTGCGATGAATGAGCCGCCGGATAGCGCACGGGTGGCTGTGCTCGTCCTTAACCTGAACGGCGCTCATTTCTTGGACGATTGTTTCCGAGCCCTCCTCAGTATTCAGCATCCGCTGATGGACATTTATCTGGTCGATAATCATTCGAATGATAACTCTTTGGAATTAACACGAACTCACTATCCCACGATCAGGATTATACAGCACGACACCAATTTAGGTTTTGGAGGGGCCTATGATCGCGTGATCCGTCAGCTTGACCATGACTATGTCGTGTTGCTCAACAATGATACCGTCGTGGACGAGGGATGGCTGGACGCGCTTTTGAGAGTAGCGGAAAGAGATGTTCGCATCGCCGCGTGCGGCTCCAAAATTGTGATGAAGTGGGACCCTGATGTCATCGATCATGCCGGTGGCATGCTGACCATGATAGGTTCGGGCCTGGATCGCGGTAAGTGGAGTAAGGATCGGGGGCAATACGATCAATCAGGGGAAGTAGGTTTTGCGTGCGGATGTTCCCTTTTGATCAAGAGGGATGCTTACTTGAAAGCAGGAGGATTCGATCCGGATTACCTCGCCTATCACGAGGACGTGGACCTTTGTTGGAGGCTCCGGCTCCTTGGTTACTCAATCATGTACGTTCCGGATTCGATAGTTCACCACCATATGGGTGGAGGTGAGACCCCAACCATTGGGACTCCCTTCAAGACCTATCTGTGCCAAAAGAATCGGCTTGCCAACGTGATTAGGAACATGGGAGTCCCGAGACTTCTTTCTGCCTTTCCGGTGTCCGTAACGTACGATGCCGTGAGAACAATACAGTTTTTGGTTCAGGGCCAGGGCGATCTATTGGCGAGCCTCTTCCGGGGATATCTCGATACCTTTAAAAACTTCGGGAAACTCTGGCGTCAGAGATCAATTGTGCAAAAATCGAGAGTGGTTTCCGAAAAGGACCTTGGCAGGTTCTTTGTGCCTGTCATTGATTCAGTTCGCGCTTACTTTCTGTCATCGAAATATAGCCGCCAAGAAATCCGAGATTCCAACTCACCACTGTCAAAAGAAACAAGTAGCTGAACCGCAAGGCTTTGCCAAACCGCTTTGTCTTCACGCAAAACCAGACTGGAACGACTAATCCTGCAAGAACGACGATCGGCCATATCTCCGGACGCCATATAATAGCAGCGATCAGCAACACCAGGCTCGCCGCTAAAATCGGCGGCACGAAATGCAGTCTACGGAAGAAGCCGTATTTTTTCACAAGGTATCTCTGGGAAGCGCCATACCGACGCATCATAGCCGCGAAGTCGGTATAATTTTTCGGCCGATAGTGGCTCACGACCGCGGCGGGATTGTAAATCAGACGCCAGCCCCGGCGCCGAAGCTTCAAGTCCAATTCCACGTCTTCACCTGGAAATAGCGCTTCATCAAAGCCGCCTACTTCTTCCAAGACCGCTTTTCTATACATCGCGTTACATGAAGGATTGTGCTCGGTTTCCTGCATGATCGAAGCTGTTTTTATGTACCCGGTCATGAAACCGATTTGCTTTAGAAATTCCTGTATTCGGCTTCCCATCATGGTTTCGTCGTCAGGGCTTCTCTGATCTCCCCCCACTCCTACGATTTCCGGACCGTCAAACGCGCTTTCCAACTCAGTTAGCCACCTTTTGTCAACAACGCAATCGCCGTCCGTAAATGCTATCAGCTCTCCCTGCGCCTGGCTGATACCCGTATTCCGTGCGCGAGATGGGCCGCCACGGCTGAGCTTGATCAGTCTTATCTGTGAGAATGCCTCGCAGATTTCTGCTGTGCCATCTGTGGATCCGTCATCCACGATAATCACCTCGAACGATGGGTGCTCCAATGCGACAAGGGAATTGAGACACTTGAGGATCGTTTCCCGGCAATTGTAAACTGGAACAATCACCGAGACTTTCGGTATCCCACGGTTCATTTCTTGCGGTTTTCCGTCCAGAGGTAGGAAAGAAAGTTCCTGGCGCCCCACAATTTGCGGTACAAGTCTGACCTGCTTTTCGTTTGCACGAGAAACCTGATCATGTATCCAGGCCGAAAATAGAATTTTTTCAGGCCCCGATCTACCGCACGATTCACAGCATTCGCTCCCATGCCGGGGTAATCGACAACCGCGGCCTGTTCGCCGTTATCCAGCCAGTCGTTCCACTTGTCCGTCTTGAGCAAGCCTTTTTCGCGGCAATAATCAAAATACCAAGTCCCCGGAAACGGCACTGCGGCCGAAAACTGTACTGTGTGAAGCCCCAAATTCAATGCAAACTTGATGGTCGCCTCCATAGTCTCTTCAGTCTCGCCGGGAAGGCCCAACACAAAGCATCCGTGGACGTCCAATTTGGCGGCGCCGGCCAGTTCCATGAAGCGCCGCGCATCATCAACAGTCTGTTTCTTGGCGATACCATCCAATATTCGTTGATCACCGGACTCGAAACCGACAAGGAGTTCGCGGCATCCTGCCCGCTTCATGAGCTGAAAAAGTTCCGAGTCAGCCGTATCGACCCTCGCATTGACTGAAAAGGTGATCTTCAGACCTCTGCCGAGGATCTCATCACAAATTGCCATAGCGTTGGACGTTACCGCCGTGAAAGTATCGTCCTCGAAGAAGAATTCGCCCCCGCGAGCGACTTCCGGACACAACTTGATGTCATGCTCGATCTCATCAACAACTCTCTTTGGCGAGCGAAGCCTAATTTTTCGACCGTGCATGACCTGCGGCCATAGGCAGAAGGAGCACCTGTGCGGGCAGCCTCGTCCTGAAAAAATGTCGATGTAGGGATACAACTTCGACCCGTCAAAGTACTTCATCAAATCCAATTGGCTCCAGGCTGGAAACGGCAAAGAATCGAGATCTTCTATGAGTGGCCTGGCGTCGGTCATCGTGGGCTTTCCATTTTCAAAATAGCAAATGCCTCTGAGCTCTCTCAACCTATTGAAATTCCTGACTACATCAAGGATCGTGTAATCATATTCCCCAATACAGATCACATCTACTGCGCCCTGTGCAATCATCAAGGTTTCAAGCGGCAGTGCGGAGGCATGTGGTCCGACCATAATCGTTCGGGTTGCGCCTTGCTTCTTGCAAATCCCGGCACAGTCGATGTCCGAGTAAATCGACGGTGTAGTGGAATCCAGAACGACAAAATCAGGAACTTCCGTCCTGACCAGGGCCTCGAGGTCACGCTTGTCCCAATCCATGGCGGGAAAATCAAAGAGCTTCGCGTCAATGCCGGCTTTCTCAAGTACTGCGGTAGCGTAAGCGAGCCAGTCCGGTGGCCGCAGAACACGACCTCTAGTGCGGGCAGCCCATCGCTGTGTTCGGTTAAAGCCCTTTACGTAAGGTTCATTTATGAGCAGGACTTTCATCTGGGACACAATCCCCGCTCGGTTACCATTAAACCACTGCGTCACTTTAGAGATTATTCAGGCCCTGAGCCTTTCGACCTACCGAGTTTGAACATACCAAGCAAGAACGATGAGAAGACCACCTGGCAGCCGAGCGCCATAACTGTGGTAGCCACGAAGACCGCATGCGTTGACCCGAGAAATCCTTGATTACGGACCATCCATGTTGCAAAAATTGCAGTGTCCGCGAGCAATCCTAACCAGATCAGAAAGGTCCCGACTATGATGCCGGCCTCCAGGGTAAACCAGTTCATCAGTCGGCTGAAAATAGGGCCGCTCATTTCGAACGATTCGTTCATGGCGAATGCTTTTGCGAAAGCCCCCAGTGACAGGACCTGAAAGCCGAGCAGTGAGAACAGACAGCCCAGAGCTAGCCAGTGGACTCCCATGTAAAAGTGTCCCAGAGTTACGGGGCCGCGCAATAGCATTGCCTGCGCTATCACCCCGACTACAAACAGCGTGGACCCTGGGATCACGTAGAGATAATCAGGCGCGTACATAAGCAGAAGCCTTACCGTACGCCAGCCGTCCCGGAATGATCTCAGGTGAGGGGGTCGAGAACGTCCTGCTGCGTGCAGAGTTATAGGGACCTCACTTATCTTCATTTTCTTGTTTTTTGCTTTGACAACCATTTCTATGGCGAATTCCATACCTATTGACTGTAAATTCATTCTGTCATAGGCCGCCTTGGAAAAACCCCGCATTCCGCAATAAGCATCGCTCACGCCGGTCCTGAAGAAAAGGTTCATAAGCCCCGAAAGAAAAGGATTGCCGAATAGACGGTGTAACGGCCTCATAGCCCCCGGAAGTATTGTTCCCTTGAGTCTGGTGCCCATGACAAGGTCGTAACCCCTGCGCAGTTGCTCAATAAACGGCCTCATCGCGCCCCAATCGTAGGAATCGTCGCAATCGGCCATAATGCAGTATCTTCCACGTGCGGCCCCAATGGCAGTCTGGAGCGCCGCGCCGTAACCTCTCTTGGGCTCATGGACTACCCTGGCTCCGAGCGTTGAAGCTATCTCGACCGAACGATCATCTGAACCGTTGTCCGCAACAACTATTTCCCCGCAAACGCCCAGCGCGGCGAAGCAATTAATAGCTTTCTCGATGCACACGCCTATCGTTTCTGCCTCATTGAGGCAAGGCATGATCGCTGAAACCTCTACATCTGTCTCAGCGTTCGACATACGCCAGCTCCCTGCACGTCAAAAAACCGATGGTTATATCGGTTTCTGAAGGTTTTGTCCGATCATTGACGGTTAAGCCGCCAAAAAGCAGATCGGTTGGCTGTGTGGCCTCGAAATGACTGTACATAACTCCATCTTCGGGACGCATAACATGTACAACGTACATTAATTTTTTAGAATTGTTATAAAAAATTTCAACTTGCGTGTCATAAATTAACCGCAATATGGACCTCATGGTCGTCTCTCCATCGTATAGTTACCGGCATAGGCGCTTGCACGACCGAGTGTCACATCGCAGTTTAGATATGACGATCACCTTTCTCTTGTCAATGATTGGATGCTCTGATATTTCTCTCGGTCTCTGTGCCGAGATTGTGTTGACCGAGATTCGAGACAAATACTGCCGGTTTTGCGAAAGTATGTAATAACGACATTTTTTCAAATGAGTAATTCTTTCTTTATGGTAGGACGGTCTCGCCGATGGCAGGATTGCCTGTCTCCATAGGACAGGCGGATTTTAGTCGAACCATTACTATCCGTGATCGTTGTTCTTTCCGAGATGCTTGGACATGATTCGCTGTAGAGCAAGGGCATGAGCGAGCGAAGAAACCTCGTAGATGTAGCGATTCCCGTTCCTGTAGAGTCACCTTTTACATATCAGGCGCCGGATGAACTGTTTGCCGCTGCCGAGATCGGAAAACGTGTGCTGGTGCCGTTCAGAAGTAAGATTGTTTCCGGCTTTGTGGTTGGCCACCCTGAAGTTGACCTCGTCCCGGGAGACCTCAAGCAGATCATTGATATTCCCGACGAGCTACCGTACCTCACATCGGCCTTATGGTCGTTCATACGTTGGGTGGCGGACTACTACCTCTTGCCATCGGGACTGGTGCTCAGGACCGCGCTCCCGCCGGGATCCAAAAGACGGTCCCGACCGTGGGCAATTCTCACTCCTGACGGAAGAAAATGGTTTGAAGGTAAAGGAGGTCTCCAAGGACTCACTCTACCGGGAAGAATGCTTCGCTCAGGCTTCATGCCAACTTCCGACCTCATTCAACTGTCAGGCCGGGAGCGACTTGATGAAGCAATCAAAAGAGGCTGGTTACGCGTGGAAGAACGCATAGCACGGCCTAAGACAAGTTTGCGTAGAAGCAAGCTCCCTGAACTACTTGACCCCGCCGGCGTTCCGAGATCGGTGGGCCAGGCGCCTTTTGATCTCACCCCAGCACAACGCGAAGCCGTCGCCAGCATTCATGAAGCATTCGGCAAAGGAGGATTCCATTCATTTCTTCTTTTTGGCGTCACAGGTTCCGGCAAGACGGAGGTTTATCTGCAAGCTATTGAAGACAGCTTGAGACGAGGCGAGCGCGCCCTCGTCCTGGTTCCCGAGATTGCTTTGACCCCGCAGTTGGCACGGCGCTTCCTGAAGCGTCTCGGGGCAGGCGTGGGTCTGTTCCACAGCGGACTTACACCAGCTCAAAGGCTGGACGAGTGGCGGCGAATCCGTTCAGGAAAGGTCAATGTGGTCATTGGCGCACGCTCGGCGATCTTCGTGCCTCTCGAAAACTTGGGGCTGATCGTAGTCGATGAGGAACACGATCCATCTTACAAACAAGAAGACAGTTGCCCATACAACGCTCGCGACATGGCGCTGGCCCGAGGGAACCTTGAAGGAGCCAGGGTCGTATTGGGCAGCGCCACTCCGTCGTTCGAAACATTCGTCAATGCGCAGCGAGGCAAAATTGTTCGCTTGGACCTTCCATCCAGACCGCACGGCGGCGGACTCCCGGTTGTCGAACTGATAGATCTCAAGGTCGCGAAGGGAAAACGGCATGGAAAGGCGTTTCTGACACCTGTCCTTACCGAGGCAATCGAGAAGGCTCTTGCTGCCAAAGAACAGGTGGTGCTTTTTCTCAATCGCCGCGGGTTCGACACATTTGCTCAGTGCCGATCCTGCGGTCATGTGTTCAAATGTCCCAATTGCGACATCAGTGTGACTCATCATAAGAGGGACCGAGCGCTGCGATGTCACCTTTGCGGATTTTCACAGGCCGCTCCGCCCTTGTGTCCGAGCTGTTCGAGCGAAAAACTCGTATTCGGAGGAGTCGGGACCGAAAAGATTGTGGAGGAACTGACCACCCTGTTTCCGGAAGCCAGAATAGAACGATTGGACCGCGATTCCACCAGACGACGGCATGAACTCGAGTCCATTCTGGACCGATTCAGGAAAAAGGAGATCGATATACTGGCAGGCACTCAGATGATAGTCAAAGGACATGATTTTCCCGGAATTACACTGGTTGGAGTGTTATGCGGCGATCTCTCCCTGCATTTCCCTGATTTTCGCGCAGCCGAGCGAACTTTTCAGATGCTTACCCAGGTCGCTGGCCGTACCGGACGAGAGAGTGATTGTGGCCGTGTCATTCTGCAGACTTTCGACCCCAATCATCAAGCCATCCAATACTCGGCTGCTCATGCATTTGAAGAGTTTTTTCAAAGCGATTCCATCGTCCGTAAGGAGTTGTCGTACCCGCCCTTTGGTCATTTGATTCTCGTACGGGTTGAAGGAAATAGTGAAAAGCGAGTAGAGAGTAAAGCCATAGAAATAGGCAGGGCAGCCAGAGCGCTCAAAAAAAATTACAGAGATGTCATGATACTGGGACCGGCGCCCGCGCCGCGGAAAAAAGTTGTTGGACGATTCCGATGGCAGGTATTATTTAAAGCCGGCGAAAGGGGACCGGTGCGAAGCCTGGTCAAGGCGCTCATGGCAAATGGCAGCCTGAGAACTCACGGCCTGAGAATTGTCGTAGACGTGGATCCAGTCGAATTAATGTGATCATGGTTGCGAATTAATCCCAGATTATGTCCCCGGAAATCATCCACTGCACGTCGTAATGAAAGGAAAAGCCCATGATAGAAGCGATCATCCGATTCGTCGATTTGCTACTCGTTTCTCTCATGGTCGGTACCATGTTCGGGGTCTGGCTGCTCTTTAACCCAGTCGGCCTATCGCCCGGCTTCTACGTCGAGCTGCACCAGCATGGAATCCGAACTCTTAATACACCAATGCCCATTCTCGGGGCCGTTTGCACTCTTCTCACAATCGTCCTGGCGATACTTGATAGAGGCAATGATGCGGTGTGCTTCATGTTGGTTGTTACAGTGGTGTGTTTATTAGGGGGCGGTATGATCACGCGCTTTTTGAACCAACCGATCAACAGCCAAGTAATGACCTGGAGCATCCAAGCTCCCCCGTCGAATTGGACGGAACTCAGAGATCAATGGTGGCAGTGGCATATCGTGCGAATGCTCGCGGGAATCGTTGCCTTGAGCCTTCTGATACTGGCCACTCTGGTTGGTAATCGGGGGGCATAATACCAAATTAATGTAATAAATGGCGATCCTTGCATTATAGCCGTTTCCATTATTCAAAAAGTGATCTAAACTGCATATATAGAGAAGTACCCGGAGGTGGAATGAAAAGGAGTGGTCCGGCAATCATTACGACCCTGGTGCTATTGCTGCTGGGCGTAATAATTCTTTCGTGGTCGATTTATCAGAAGAGGGCCCGGGAACCTCAAGTCGAAAACGTAAAAGTGTTCACTGACGACAACTTCCAAGCGGAAGTCGTGGAAGCATCGAAGAAGTTACCTATCTTGGTTGACTTCTATGCTGACTGGTGCTTCCCGTGCCGAATGTTGGACCCGGTACTTGAAGAGGTGGCTAAGGACGTAAAGGGTGTGGCCGTCATCGGCAAGGTCAACACCGATACAAACCTTATCTCGCGACGCTTCGGAATCAGCAGGATCCCCGCGATCTTTATTATACGTCATGAAGAAATAAAGAACACATTTTACGGAGTGGTCCCCAAAGAAACAATCATCCAAGCGCTCAAGGAAAATGGATCGTGACTGAGGTAGCTATTGAAACGTGTCAGGGATTGCCCGCGTTGAAGATAATCGTGCGGGGCGGCGGGGACATGGCTACGGGAACAGCCTGCCGACTTTATCGTTCCGGTTTTCGGAAAATATTGATGACGGAGCTTGAGCATCCCCTCGCGGTCCGACGGCTGGTAAGCTTCTGTGAAGCTCTCTATAGCGGGAGCTGTGTCGTAGAGGACGTGGCCGCGGTGCGAATAGGTTCGCCATTGGAAGCCTCGAAAGCGTGGGACAAGGGCATGGTGCCCGTGGTGGTGGACCCGGAGAACACTTCCAAGGATGTATTGAATCCTGATGTGGTCATAGACGCGACACTGGTCAAGAAGAATCTGGGGACCAGCATCAAGGATGCTACGCTCGTGATTGCCTTGGGGCCCGGATTTTATGCAGGTCAGGATGTTCACTGCGTAGTGGAAACCAACAGAGGTCACTATCTGGGTCGCTTGCTTTTCGACGGTGCCGCGGAGGCGGACACCGGCATCCCCGGACCGATCTTGGGCCAGACTGCGCGCCGGGTCATCAGGGCGCCGCAAGACGGTATATTCGAATCCGATTTGGATATCGGAGCGATGGTGAAAAAAGGTCAGGTGATCGGCCGCGTGAGCGGCTCGGAAGTCAAGGTGGAATTGGATGGGATCTTGCGTGGCCTCATAAGGCCGCACAATTATGTGAGTCAAGGGCTGAAGATCGGAGATGTGGACCCGCGTGGAGACGCCGCCTATTGTAGTACCATCTCGGATAAGGCTCGTGCCGTAAGCGGATCAGTCCTCGAAGCCATCCTCATGCGATTCAATACTCCAAAGGAGCACCCCAGGATGTAATCCGGGAGGTGTTCTACAGTACGTTCGCCAGCTCAAAACTTTCCAGCTTCTTCTGTCCGTTGGGCTGCGTATCAGTGCTATTTGTAATTGTTAATTGAGATATTAATTGAGACTGGATGAAATGTGCTATTCAGGACGGGGTTGAGGCAGATTTTCGCTCCGCTCAGATGATTTGCGCAGTTTATCGAGGGCCCTTTCGAGGTTCAAGCGAGCCCGCTCATGTTCCGGTTGGAGCTTGAGGGCTTCCTGAAAATGAGGGACCGCGGCCGCGGGATTGTCTGCCATCAAATAGGCTGCCCCCAAATTGTTGTGAGCCTCGGGGAAATTCGGTTTCAATTCCAAAGCCTTCTGATAGTGGCTGATGGCCTCCCCCACTCTTTTAGATCTTAACAACGCGTTGGCCAAATCGTAATAGGCTTCAGGGTAATCGGGCCTGAATTTTACTGCGTCCTCGTAATGCGACATTGCCTGGCCCATCTTTCCTGCGGCCTCCATAAGCTCACCCAAATTCATATGTGCTTCCGCAAGCTGAGGTTCCTTCTGAAGGGCCATCTCAAAGTATTTTGCCGCCTCCTCGATTCGTCCGGATTTCTTAAGCGTCCATCCAATATTGTTGTACGCGCGCCCATTATCCGGGTCCAACTTGATCGCTTGCTGGAACTGTTCCATGGCTTCGTCAACGCGGCCCTCTCTTGCGAACGCGGCTCCCAGGTGATTGTGAGCATCGGGATAGTCAGGTCGGAGCTCAAGTGCTTTGCGATATAATTTCACGGCCTCGTCCATGTCACCCTTTTCCGCGAAGATGTTTCCCAGGTCATTGTAAGCCCGTGCATTGTTCGGTTTAATCTCGAGAGAGCGTCGAATATGCTCCTCTGCAGCCGCTAGCCGGCCCTGTTGGAGCATCTCCCCGCCAAGGTTATGATGTGCGGTCCATGACGTAGGATTGTGTTCCAGAGTGCGAGTCCAGAGAATCGTGCTGTTTTGCCACATCCTTGTTTGAATGAAAGTTTGAACTGTCAGAAATGCAAGAAATATCAGCGCAAGTCCTGCTATGGCATACTTGAGTGCTGCGCTTACGGACGCCACGGATCTTTCCAGTGCTATGGCCGTACAAAAGGCGAGTCCCGCTAAACCGATGTATAGAAAATGATCCGCGACAAAAGCATGCTGAAAATAACCAAACTCCATCAGCCCGATAACCGGCAGTATGCTCACCAGGAAGTTGCCCAGCCCCCAAAGAAACAGATTACCGACGCGTCTTCTGAGTCGAATTAGCATCACCCCTGCGATCACAAGACCAACAAGCGGAATCCACCACAACAGGTCTGATATCTCAAAGCTCCAGCGAGGATAAATGGCTACCAGATTGATCGGCGCGAAGAACTTGAGCAAATAGAACCAAATCGCAGAGGCCGCGATGAAAGATCGCTCGATCAATGGAAGGTCGATGTCCCGCGTAGTCTCAGTGGTGGTAGTCAGAAGCCCGAAAATTAACGCGATCAGCAGAAATGGCGCAACTCTCCATAGAGCCCGGAACAGAAAAATGGAGTCCGAGTGGTGCCAGAACGCTCCAGTATTAACCTTCTCCTGCGAGGCTTGTCCGCTCAAGGTTACGCCCGCTTGATTTACGGACTCGCGGTCGTTCCTCTGCGTCCATGCGGAGAAGATCAGCGCTTCCGTGAGAATCAACGCCAGCGGAAGTGTAACCGCAGTAGGTTTGGACAGGAGACTCAACAGAAACATACATAAAGAAGCAGCGTAATAAGCTGTGGACCCGGATTGTTTGTGGTGAAGATAAAACAGAAAAGATGCGAAGTAGAACATCGCGCCCATAACAGTCTTTCGCTGGATAGGCCAAAGAATTGACGCCACCTGCATCGGATGAACCAAAAAAATGAACATCGTGATTGCTGACACTGCTGCACTCGCACCCACCGCGCGAACCAAATAGAAAAGAATGAGCCCATTGATGCAGTGAATGATAAGATTGATCAGGATTGTCGCTCGCGCAATGGGAACTTGCGAACCAGCCACGTATTTGTCCAGCATTAAGCTGACAGACGAGAGGGGAGCATAGTATCCACTTACCACCTGACCCTTGAAGTCCGAAAACAGGTCCCACGATGTTTCAAGCAGCTTAGTGCTATAGAGAATCCGTTCGTATGCCTGAAAGTCCCAATTTGTAAAGGATCGTGGGAGGTTTGGCCCGTATACGGCAACAACGATGATAATGATTAATGATATCAGGGCAATTTGCTTCTTCACTTGTTGTAGCCCGGATGCAAACAGATGTCAGGTGCCATGGGAGATGCGAGTTTGAAGCTCGCCTGAGCAAGGGCACTGGACGTGAGTTTAGATAAAAACGGACTGGGCGTCAATCAGCCCAACAATTCCGAAGTCAGTCCATCGCGAAACAGATCTGTAGCGCTCTAACTGATTGCAGTGCCGGATTCTTATTGAAATTTATCGTGTTTTGGAGTATAAATTTGAGAATACCATATAAGAAATGCCGTGTTGGAGTTTCTGTGAGACTGTTGATTCGAGGGTGGTTGACTAGAGTATGCACGAAGTTGGCCGTAGGCGCGGCGCTCGTGTGCTTTTGTGCTCCAACGGCGGACTGCGGCAATGATAACCTGAAGCTCATAGCCAAAGGACCGCAATCCGAGTCGTCGATGGCTCTAAGCAGGTCGGAGACCCGCTCTGCAGAGAATAAGATATCCAAAGAATCGGGCAAGGGAGCACTTGAAGCGGATACCGTTATGCTTCCGGACTCGGGTGAGTTCCATTTGCTCGCGCGCGACCCGTTGGATCTGCTCCGGTTGGACAATATAAAGCCGCTCTATACTTCTCCCGGAATGCTTGGAGAAGGAGTATGGGAGTCATCAGGCTCTCCAAGAGATTCAATGGGCAGGCCGATTATTTACAAGACTTTCTATCGACCCAGTGTTGATTTTCCCAATGCCATAGTTTTCATGATGGTTCTGGATCTATCGAAGGCATTCATGCAGTACTACGTTGGGTCCCATGAACCTGGCGCACCTCTGGCGCTCTCCGAAGTGGAGTCGGACCTTCGGCCTCGTATTCTTGCAATCACCAACGCGTTGTGGATGCAGCGCCATTCCAGGGGAGCCGGCGCTATCTTCCGAGGCAAGGTTGTTTATCCCATGGTTGATGGGATGGCTACGTTGATTGTGTATAAAGACGGCTCAGTGGATATTAGGGAATGGAGTCCGGAAATCCCGCTTCAAGCGGTGCGGGACGCGCGGCAACTTCGACACCTGATCGTGAAAAATGGAATGGTCGTACAATCGGTAGCCAGGGCTGGACGCCGGGAGGATGCGGAAATCGGTTTGGGGTTCTTACTTGGCGGTGGCGGAAAAAACCTTGATGGGCAACACTTCTGGTTCGTTGCTCACCGAAGCGCATTTGGCATACGCAAGGATGGGAACCTCGTCTTCGCCATCGGCCACCATATCGGAAGCAAAGACTTAGCGAAGGCCCTGGTTCTAGCCGGATGTGAGCGGGGCATGCATGCAGACGCCAACCCCGACAACATCGTGGGGAACCTGTATATCAGAGATTCCTTCGGAAATCTGGTACGAAAAGTGACGCTCTCCCCGGAGCAGTCGAAATATACCCTGAGTCGATACGAAGATGGTTATACGAAAGATTTTTTCGCATTTTTTCTCAAAGGATCGCCTGATGCGGCCGGCCGAGCAGCAAGTCGCACCGACACATCGGTTAGGCGACACCCATAGTATGATGAGAACGTTACATATCAAGATCTTTAGGACCTTACACGAGTTCGCTTTAAAGTGGCGAACACGCAATCCCGGCGCCGCACAAGAAAATCTTTCCAATCCTCCCTTTAATAAACGGGGATTAAGGGAAGATCATCATGGGTTTGGGCGCAATTTGGTATTGCTGGTACTCCCGGTTTTTTTGCTGGGAATGTCCGTCAGTGCATGGTCGAAGGAGTCACCTCAGGCCTTGGAAAATCAGGCTTCAGAGCTGACCGTCCAGGCCATTAATATGGCCAATAAGGGGGATTTCGACCAAGCGTTGACGGTATTTGACAAGGTCCTAAAGCTTTCAAACCGTTATGTGCCCGCCCTATTCAGCAGAGGCAAGGTTCTTTTGCTGCAAGGGCGCACGGATAGAGCAGTGCAGGACTTCGACCGAGCCATCAAGTTGGACCCCTCGTTGGCTGGGGCGTACATGGCAAGAGGGATGGCTTATCGCTTACAGGGCGACTTTTCCAGGGCGCTCAAGGACCTGAACAAAGTCCTGAGTTTGGACTCAGCCGACACAGCGGCGCTGATCAACCGCGCTGCTCTGTTTTTCGATGTCGGAGAACACGAACGGGCGTTGCAGGATCTTGACCGTATCATTCAAATCAATCCGCGGATGATCAGGGCATTGGGCAACCGAGCCTATATTTCCGAGCAACTGGGTCGCTATGATGATGCAATAAAAGATTTGACGGACATTATTGCACAGGACCCCGAGAACTTGATGGCAATAAAGCACCTGGGATTCATATACAGACAAAAAGATGAGCCCTCCAAGGCCTTGCGATGGTTCCGTATGGCCTTGAAACTGGAGACCAACAACAACGGCCGCAAGCGTCTCAGTGACGAAATTGCCGAATTAGAGAGCCGGGCCCAGAAGTGAGGCCGGTACGCACGTAATCACCCAAGTTGAGGGAGGAAGAAGATTGTCATTGGGAGGAGTGCAATCGCGCGCGCAGCGGGTAAGCAATCTCCGTTCTTGTGGGGGCGGACGACGTCTGCCCTCTGTCGGGCGTCCCACGTCCTGCGCGGGACCATGCGTCCCTACGGCAGATTGCTTCGCTTCGCTCGCAATGAAATATTCAGGTCGAGCTTTTCTCGTAGTAAGTGGACCTGTTTACTTCTCTTTTAATTTGCTTGACTGACGAATCAAGCACATCTAAACTTAGACCTTTGTTGGCAGGTTTTCTCAGGACCCTGGGAAACGCCTTCCCCGAAAACTTGAATCTTCGACCGTCCTGACGGGGCAGTCCGGGGCCCCTTCGCGAGACGGCGAGGGCTTCCGGCCGCGCCCAGGGTAGACGAGCGAAAGGAGGATTATACGTGAAATCACTGGTTTGCTTGAAACAAGTCCCCGACACGGAAACTCAGATCAAGGTGAAACCCGACGGCACCGGGATCGCGACTGATGGAATTAAGTACATCATCAATCCGTACGATGAATTTAGCGTTGAAGAAGCCCTCCGCCTTAAAGAGAAATTCAAGGAGGGCGAGGTGGTGATACTCGGCATCGGCCCTGATCGTGCCACAGAGGCAATCCGTACGGCCTTGGCCATGGGCGCGGACAGAGGAATTCATGTCAGTGACGAATCCCTGGCCTACGCGGACCCGTGCGTCATAGCCCAGACGCTGGCCGCCGCGGCTAAAGGCGTCGAATATGACGTGATCTTCTGTGGCCATCGCGCTATTGACGACGATTTTGCTGAAGCAGGCGCTATGCTTGCCGAGTTCTTGCAGATCCCGCAGGTCACGCTGGTGACCAAGGTCGAAGTAGCCGGCGACAAGAAGAGCGCTGTGGTAGAACGTGATATCGAGGGGGGCAAGGAAACGGTTGAAGTTCCTCTCCCATGCGTCCTAACCTCTCAGAAAGGGCTCAACGAACCTAGATACGCTTCATTGCCGGGAATTATGAAAGCCAAGAAGAAGCCTATCGACAAGAAGACCGCTGCGGATTTGGGTGTCAATGTGGAACCAAAGTTGGAAGCGCGCAATTACTCGATGCCCTCGGAGCGACAAGCGGGAAAGAAATTCGAGGGAATGGAACCGGAAGAGGCTGCAAAGGTGGTAGTTCAAGCGCTCCGCAACGAGGCGAAAGTGATCTGATCCGGTCTGGAACGATAGGAAATCTTCATCTTCGGAGGTCAACAAATATGTCAAAGGTCATGATATACGGAGAAATCAAAGGCGGCAAGCTCAAGAAAACCGCCCTGGAACTCGCCAGCGAAGGACGCAAACTCGCCGACCGCCTCGGCGGAGAGCTTACCGCTGTGCTTATTGGCCCGCAGGCTGACATGTTCACGGCAGATCTGGCACGATGCGGAGCGGACACCGTCTGCACCGTCGCCGCGCCGGAACTCGAGAATTATAATTCTGAATACTATGCGCAAGCATTGGCTCATGTATTCGGCGAAAAGAAACCGGAAATAGTGCTGATGAGCCACACCATGCAGGGAAAGGACCTCGCTCCACGTACCGCGGCCAAGCTCGGAGTGGCGAGTATCTCGGACTGCATATCATTTGACCTCGACGGTGCCAAGCTTGTGGCGAAGCGTCCTATGTATGCCGGCAAGTGCTACGCTGAGTGGCTGGCGTTGGGCACGCCTCAAATCGCAACTGCTCGGCCGAATGTCTTAGAGGTTGTCGAGAACCCTAAAGAGGGCAAAGTCGAACAGATCGCCTTCACTCCGGATACTAGTCGTCCCACGTATGCCACCAAGGACCTCAACCTCGACACCAGCGGCAAGGTGGACCTTACGGAAGCGGAAATCATAATCTCCGGCGGACGCGGTATGGGCGGCCCGGACTACTCGCTGTTGGAAGAAACCGCGGCAATTTTCGGCGCCAGGGCGACTGTAGGCGCGTCCAGGGCATCCGTGGACGCGGGCTGGCGGCCGCATTCGGACCAGGTGGGGCAGACGGGCAAGACGGTTACTCCCAATTTGTACATAGCGTGCGGTATTTCCGGTTCGATACAACACCTTGCCGGAATGGGCTCGTCCAAGGTCATTGTGGCCATTAACAAAGATACTGAAGCGCCCATATTCACCAAGGCTGACTACGGCATCGTAGGCGATCTCTTCAAGGTCGTCCCGGAGTTGAACAAGGAATTGAAGGCGTTGCTGGCTGAGTGATTGCCTAGACCCTATTGCTGAACCTCGATTAACACATAACATGTTCAGAGACTTTCCTTCTGGTTCCCAGGTTCCAGCCTGGGAACCCACGCCTTCCAGACTCTGCCAGGAAAATGTTGTTGTTTCATTATGATAGAGGAGACTCCGCCCCCAAAGACACGTTTCCACGCTGGAGCCTGGGAACGAGAAAAGAATAAAGGAGGTCAAGGGGGATTCTTTTTGCCGAGAGGCACAAGGAGAGTATTGGTCCCTTGCCAGAATCGTAAGCTCTGTGTAGGATGCTGTAGCCGAGTTTTATCACTGTCCGTTTTTTGCAAAATGCGAGAAAGGGCGAGTATGAAACTCATCTCTAGATTGCATCGCGCCGCGCTTTTCTCAGATAGGGAATTAGGGAGACGGTTTCTGGAGGCTGGCGTCTACCATTTCGAGGAATGGCGCTTCCTCAATTCGTGATGATTCTTGTGAATCAAAATAATATGGAGCAATACACATCAGCTAACGCCCGCCCACGACACACGGTCCTGAACGTCCTGCTCTTCCTGCTACTCGTACAGGTTTTCTTAACGGCTATATGCAACAGAATATCTTCTCCGGATCTGTTTCTTGGCTTTGCAGCGGGGGCAAAGATACTCCAACAAGGCCCTGCATTTCCCGACACTTGGTCCTTCACGGCCTCCGGCAAGGTGTGGGTTGATCAGAGCTGGTCGAGCCACCTGATCTTGGCCGTCTCCTTGCGAACGTTTGGGCCGTCCGGCCCGGTGGCACTTAAAGTGCTGCTATTGGCAGGCTGTCTTGGACTTTTATTTGCCGGTTGTCGAAAGCTCGGGGTGTCCGCAGCAACCGCCTTTTTCACGCTGTCCTTTGCCACAATGGCCGCAGGCCCGTTTCTAGGAATCCGCGCCGAGAATTTCGGCATTTTCTATTTTGTGCTTTTCTTGATCGCTCTTTCGCAGGCCGATCACAATGTCTGGGTGAGACGTATCGGACTTCCCCTTGTGATCATCATCTGGTCCAATTCTCACGGGTCGTTCATGTTGGGCCTCGGTCTGCTGGTCGTGAAGATCGGAATTCTTGTTTTGAGAAAGTTTGTGGAAGGATGGACGATCTTCCGTTTCCCTGTCACTTGGAGGACGGTGCGAGAGTGGACTCTGGTCTGCCTCATCAGTGTGATCTTAACGGCCGTTGCGACTCCTTTTGGTCCTGAAAACCTCCTCATGCCCTTCCGCCAGTTGGGCACGGAACTCGTGACCTCTCATTCTGTAGATTGGCTCCCCTTGCTGGATATCGAGCATATGAACAATCTCGTGGGTCCAGGCTCGGTTTACGGATACCTTCTCTTCCTCCTGGTCGTTTTGTGTGCCGGCTTGTTCGCGTTAGTCATGAAAGAGAGAGACGAATCAATCAAGCATGCAAGCTCCAGCTCGACCAACGAAATAACAAATGATCAAGAAATGCGCTCCGAAGAGCCTTCCCGTGCTGCGACGCGGACACCTTTGCGAACCGACTGGGTGATGGAGGGGGCAATCGTCTTGATCACGACGCTCCTGGCTTTTCGGTTTAGAAGGTTTATCATTTTCGCCTCATTTGCTTTGGTTCCCACCGCATCGGTGATCTTTTCTCTGTCAACGGACCGCCTTCTGACCGCTTCGGCCAGGCTTGCTAGGAGCCAACTGAACGTGCGGCGGCTCTGGATTGCAACATCAATCTGTGTTTTGCTAATGACTCTTGCCATGACGTGGTTCTTCTATAGGTCTTCCGTGTTACCATATCACCCTGAGAATCCGCTCAGACCGAGTAACCGAAGTCTCGCACGCGATTTGATGAGCTACGACAGGTTTTCTCAGCCCCTCATATCCTTTCTCATTTCAAATAAAATAGATGGGAACGTGCTGGCAGGATGGGAAATTTCCTCGTTCCTGCTCCATGAGTTGCCGAACGTGAAGGTGTTCATGGACCCTAGGGACCAATCCTTCTATCCCGAGAAGGTTATCCGGGACTTTTTCACAATCATGGGGGTTGTGAAGGATACGCAGGCGAGCCGCTTCTCTTTGTTGGACAGATATGCAGTCACAACCGTGGTCATGACAACATACCCGTACGACTTCAATCTCGCCAAGGACCTTGTCCAGAGCCGGCAATGGGGCTGTATTTATAGAGATGACCATTCTGTTGTGCTCGTCCGCAGCCACTCTTCACGTTTCAAAGAGATGTTGGCCGAGTCCGATTTCAAAAACCTTTGGTACCCGGATGAAGCAACCAGAGTCCGCAGCGAGGCTTTTCAATCACTACTGTCCTCGGGTGAAATCCGCGGGGAATTGGTAAAGGAACTCAAAGAGGTCGTGATAAAGCGCCCCTTCCCTGACTTATATGGGCTCATAGTCGTGGGCCTTAACGGATCTGAAAAGTGCCTTCAGCCCCCGACCGTTCAGTATCTACTCTCCGAGCTGGCCCGTCTGAATGCGAAGAGTCCCTTGTACCGTAACGGGGTGGAGGAAGTTACGGAGAGTCGCCTCGCCATTCTGGGTTTGCTTGAAGCAAATGCTCGTGAATGTGGGACTCCGGAGGAATATTCCAGGTTCGCGACCACGAAGAATTCTGTCGAGCGGGCACGCTCGGCACTTCTGAAATATTACAAGGGGCAACTCTTCTGAAGGAATTGTGAACGGGTGAAGCCTTGTCGGAAGAGACTATGAAGCGATTACTTCCTGCGCGCTGTCAGATCGCATTGCTCTTCGAGAGACTCAAGCCGTCATCCCAGCATGAGGCAGGTATTTAGTTGGTCGAGAAACCACATTAAGACCTCTGCAAGGGAAATGTGTAGTGACATGTTCTTATTAGGACTATAATCCGTTACTTTTGCAATTTGGAGGACGGGATGGGCGAGAAGATATTCACACAAACACGTAGACGAGATAGAACAAAGAGTGATGGTTGTTCGGGGCAGTTGCGTGAAATACCGTGTGGATGTAACACAACGCTTGAACAGTTATTCCTACCCTCAGGCTTTTGTTTGCGGAGTCAACAAAAGCTCCTTCCACAAATTGACGAGATCAATATGAAACGGAATTTCTGACAAACAGGATCGCTGATTTGCGTTTCTCAAGCAGTTGCCACTCATTCGAATCGAGAAAGTACTTCATCGGCTGGCCTAAAGCCGTATCCACAACTACGGCTCCGACAAAAGTCTTCTCGGCCAGCTCCGAATAGTCTCTCGGACCGATACCATTGGCCCATCTTTGCTCGGTCCGGGGGCGAGTTTTCCGCGATGTCTCTATGAAACGCTTGACAGCTTCCCAATCGAAAGTGAGACCATCGTAATACATCCCGAGTTGCCTGTACGCCTCGCATTGCGCCACTCCAAATACATATCGATGGACGGTGCGCACTCCAAACTGGGCTCCCAGATTTCTTGAAATAAAGAGTCTCGGTTTTTCGTACCAGGGAGACTTAATATCGAATCGGCTGATCGTGATCAGATAGCCGTCCCCTCGCAATCTGTTCATAGTTGATTTGGACCAGGTCTCCTCGTCCTCAAAATAGCGATTGGTCGTGAACCAACAGTCAGTAGCCAGCCCTGGACGCGCCAACTGAAATTCTCGGGTCACCGCGTAAACGCCGCTAGCGAAACAGATCGCAACGAGAGCAAGCTGGATTGCCTTGTTCCGCGGCAGGTCAATGCTCGAGAAAAGTGTCAAGAAGAAGAAGATCAACAAGACGTGCAGTGCCGGAATTCCCCGATAGGGCCAACGGAATAGTTCCAGAACAGGTGTCTTCGAAAAAACATCAGCTAACCTCAGAGCATCTGGCGACAAAAAAGGAACGAAGAAGAGAATAGCGAACAACATGGCTACATTCTTGCCCTCTCGCAGCAAGACCGGACGGGCGACAAATGCAACCAAAATCAGCCATGGGACTACTCCGCCGCAAAAGAGGAGATAATTCGTGAACACTGACTGTACGCCCACGTGCTGCCACAAAGACTCCGTTTGAGGGACAAGTAGCCCGAGATATGCGTGCAAGGGCACGCTCAGTTCAACAAATGTTGAAGCCGGATTTTGCCGGCCATAGTAATCGTAAACTTTCCAGGCCGACCACAAGAGAGGGCCTGCTATCAAAAGAAACAAGAACACCTGGGGCAGGAGTCGCAGAATCAGTATTTTCAGTTTGCCGTTATCACGCCAGGTCATCCACACGCAGGCCCAGCAGACCACAATAAAACCGTAAAACCCTGGGGTGGGAGCGCCTGAGAATACCATGCTCAGGGCTGCCCAGGCGGTTATCACATGTGCTACTATTAACTCTCGACAAGACCTCGCTTCCAGGAGTCTCAGCAAGCCACCGATCAGCCAGGGAAGGAAGGTAAAAGGTATTACCACTGACTCTCCGTTACCTGCCCCCACAACATACGAACCGCTGAAACCCAAGGAAAAAGCTGCAACCAAACCTGCCCAGGCTGGGGCGCGCAAGCTGGTTGCCAAAAACAAACCTCCACACGCGAATAAGGCCAAATGCAGAGACACGATCACATTAATCATCAATTCTGGATCGTATCCAAGAAAAATGGCCGGAATCAAGTTGAGAGGATTGAGGACTCCAGGTTGCATGATGCTCACAAGGGGTATGCCGCCTCCGCCGCCGACTAAGTTAGTGTGCCACGGAAACAGACCGTGCCTCGCCTGTCGGGCAGCCTCAACAATGAGCGGTCCCATTGCGGTAACATTGTCATCTCGATAGAAAGGGATGCACGTCGAGGAGAAGAACATCCAGAATGCAAACACCGAGATCAGCGGCACCAGCGCTTCCACGAACTTGTCGATTGGTCTGGTCTTGGACGCGCGACCATTTTCCGCCTCGACACTCTTTTCCGGCGCGGGAGAAATTTTCATATTGTTTGCACTGAACTCTGTCACTCGGGATGCCCCGTTGAGCCTTGATCACGCCTCCGTCCGGTGGTTCGTGGGTGTCTGCCCCGGAATCTGGTCTCCGCAGTCTCCACTGACACCGAAAGCGACCCTGCCTGATTCCTTACGAAGCAGGGGAATCGCGAGACCGAGGTCATATTGAATGAAAAAGCGTCTCAGTTCGGTAGGTTAACCATACTTCCGACCGGAATTCTCGTCAACCACATTCTTTCTCGCTGTGTCTGACTAGTCAGTGCATTTTGTACCTATAAACTCGTTTCATGCTAGGCAAGATGCTCCGAGAGTACCGCAGGTACGACGATGCTATAGAGTACTTTGATAAACAAATTAAGGAATTGCCAGAGTCCGCCGAACTTAGGACTCAGCTTGGCATTTGCTTCCAGGGGGCTGGCCGTTTACAGGAAGCATTGGAGGCGTTTCAGACTGCCGCAACACTAGATTCCTTGCAGTCAGAGCCGTATATTCGCATGGCGGAAATAGTCCTGAGCGCAGGAGATCAGGACCGTGCCATTGCCCTTTTGAGGAAGTCCCTGGAACTCAATGGTGGACCGGACGCTCCCAATATGCTCGGAGCAGCCTACGCGCAAAGGGGTTTGCCCAAGAAGGCGCTTGAAGAGTTCAAAAAGTCTTATCAGTTGAATCCGAATTTCCCGGGTGTACGATATAACATCCGCTTTTATTTGGATTGAGACGGAGACAACAACTGGAGGTTTCGTCTAGCGTCCTGGTAGCCCGGTTCGATCTCCAGGACACGTTTGAAGTGTTGCTCAGCCTGTTGCACCATTCCCAGCTTCGAGTACGCCTTGGCCAGAATGTTGTGGAGTTCCACATGGTTTGGGAATACGGAGACGGCTGTCTCTAGGTAGTGAACGGCTTCGTTAACTCTGTTGAGATTCCACATGGCCATCCCCAGATGAGCCGATGCCTCCGGGTAATTCGGTTCGAGTTCCAAAGCCTTCTGAAGGCTCAGTATCGCATTGTCGCTGTCGCCTATAAGCAGCAGAGCCCTTCCCAGGCGATAGTGGGCCTGCGCTAATGATGGATCAAGCCTCACCGCTGTCCTGAAATTCTCCAGAGCCCCGGGCAGGTCTCCGAACTCCTGCAACCAGCCTCCCAAAGTGTTGTAGGGTGGCGCCCAGCGGGGGTCCACTTGGATAGCTTCCTTGAACCGCTCAATTGCCTCCTGGCGGTTTCCCGTTATTGCCAAGGCATTGCCCAGGTTCAAGAGGACTCTCATTCTCTTGGGGGGTTGCGCAGCCTTCGCGACCTCAGAAGCCCGTTGAAGCACCTCAACTACCCGACCATAGTCGCCTGATTTGGTGAGTTGTATCGAATAGTTCATCAGTATGTCGAGATAAGGAGAGGTCTCCACGCCCGGTGAATAAGCGGGCAATGCGGTGAGGGAGTGCTCCCAGATCCACAGAGGTCCCCAACGGCTGGCCATGGAGAAAGTCATCATTCCCAGGTACGCGACGACGCCACACATCGCAGCAGCCAACGCGGCCTTGGCGCTGGTTAAGGGCAGCTTACGGCGTAGCACTGCTGAAACCATGTTCATGATCCGTGCGAGAATGA
>DATJPW010000004.1:0-2692 GCA_035506215.1 Desulfomonilaceae bacterium | reverse complement strand
ACTTCAGATATACCAGAATGGCCCAAGCGGCTAAGGAGGAAGGACAGCAACCGGTGGCCGACATATTCACAGCCACTGCCAAGAACGAAATGGAGCATGCCGTACACTGTTTCAGGCATCTGGGCGGGGCGAAGGACGTTCGAACCAATCTGGAAGCGGCAATAGAGCTAGAGAGCGAGGAGGCGAGAGATATTTACCCCCAAGCCGCAAAGGTCGCCGAACAGGAGGGATTCGCAGAGATTGCGGATTTTTTCCGCAAGATGGCCAGGACTGAAAACACTCATCACGCCAATTTTGTCAGGATTTTGGAAACCCTGGAGGCCGGTCATCAAATAAAGGGTAGAACCGTGGGATATTCGGAAACATATATGTCCCAGATTATGCTGCCGGATCAGACGAATCCTGCCGGCAATGTCCACGGCGGCGAATTGATGAAGATGATGGATAATGCAGCCGGAGTGGCTGCTGCCCGTCACTGTAATAATCCGGTAGTAACGGCCAAGGTGGACGATCTTCAGTTCCTGGTGCCGGTTAAGGTGGGCAATGTGGTTATCATCCATTCTCGACTTGTCTTCGCCAGCCGGTCTTCTATGACGGTCAGGGTGGAGGTGGAGGTGGAAGATCTCTACGCCGGAAAGCAGGCCCACGCGCTCGCGGCCAATTTCGTCATGGTAGCTTTGAAGAAAGATGGGGGCGCACTCGAAGTTCCGCCGCTTATTATCAGCACGGAGGAAGAGGGAGTGCTCTTTGAAGAAGCGAGGGTGCAATACGAGGCGAGAAAGGCAGGGACGATCCCGAAGAAAGGGATCAACAACGAGGATGACCATTGAAAAGAAATAACTTGGCTGCGCCGCTGATTCATCTCAGCGGATTGTCACATTCTCTCCACTTGCCGATGTCGAGCATAGCGCCCGACTATGCTCGGAGCGCCATGCCGCCCGAACCCTGTTCTCTATATCAAACCACCCTTGTAATCTTTCATACAACGAAACGATTGAATGTTGCAAGAAAGATCATTAGCAATTTTCCTAGTCTCGCTGCCCACGCCGCTCCAGCGGGATCATCCGTCATGTGTTAGGGAATCGGCACGGAAATCTGGGAGCTTTTCTGATTTTGCTATAACTGTTATAGCAAAATCATAATTCTCCGCCAAGCTCTGCCATTTCCCGGTCAGGATGAGGGTGAAAGTGTTCGTCGGATTGCCGTTACCCGTTACGCATCACGCGTTACGCGTCACGCCTTGATGTTAGCAGGGTCAACTGTTCTTTGCAGCGAGTTCGCGTTTGAGGCCTGAAAAGGCGGCTTCTTCCAAGTCCAGCCTTTCCTGGATGACTCGGCTGAGCCATTCTTCCAGGCTCAGGCCACGATGGAGACGGGCAAAGAAAGCTGCCCGGGACGCCAGTTCAGATGGGATGGATAAGGAGATAAGTTGGCAGATTTTTCGGACCCTCTAGCGTGTCCCGCTTTGGCTTCAACTATATACAATTCCACCGCTCCCCGTAGGATCCTTATAAATGCTCCATCTATCTCTATAATGCTCCTATTGGAGTCTTCCTCCACAAACACCCTTGTTGATATTGTCGCCTCAGGGCGAAGACGAAACAATACTCGTAATATGCTCACTTTCCCTTGGGCGGTGCGGTACTTGTCTTGGCCTTGTGGCACCGTTGACACTCCTCAACAGGAAAGGCCACTGAACCATGGCAGGCGCCGCAATACTCCCCCTCGGAGATTTGAAACATTGAATACCTGGTCGCGCCTTTCTTTACGCTCGGGAAAATCTCCGGGTGGCACACTTCGCAGCCGTTCCAAACCGCGTGTTTTTGGTGAGAGAAGATGATGTCTGCTATCCATGTGCCTCGGGATGTAATAGAGAAATCAGGCTGGGCCTTGAGTGGCGGGCGTCGGGGAGGTGAATCGGGTAGAGCATCAAGAGGCTGTATGAATCCAAGAGCTTCCGTACGCTCCCAGTCCACAAGATTTCCTGTCTTAAGCTTGGGAAATCTCCTGGCAAAGGTGTCGTATGTAAACGTTCGTTCGGCCTCTTCCTCACTGTAATGACACCGACGACACCGGGATTTCTCCTCGGAAGAATACTCAGATGAGCACGACTCGAAAATCGGCCTGCCAAAGTGTTTTGTCTTTCCATTATGACAAGACCCGCAGTACAGTTTGTGCGCGTTCGCCTCTGCCGTGACCTTCGTACCATTCTGTTGCATGGCAAAGCCAAGGTCTACATGACAGAGGCGGCAGGTAAAAAAGGCCCGGTGCAGCCAATGGTCGAAACGGGCTGGAGGAAAGAGGGCCTTAGTAGAATGGTCCGTCAAAATTACCTTTCCGTATTCCTTAGCAGGCACTAAGCTTCTTCCGGCGGTAGAGGCAATGAACGTGAAAAATAGACAGAAAACGGTGGTAACGACGATAACAGTCTTCACCGATTATTCCTTTTGCCGTGTGGCGAGGGTGAAAACAAAAAGGTCCCTACACATCTGGAGCCTCCTGAGAAATACCTTGCGACCCGGCCCGGGAACTTCACCAATTCGGTTTTCAAGGTTATCGCAACGAGCGATGAAATCTCTCATTTGATCGTCGGTTAATGTCATCGCGTCGTCCGTTCGAGAACAGACCGTCTGGAATTCCTTTTCCCAGTTTCCCCCCTTCTCGCTGCCGGAGACTGTTAGCAGTGATTGTG
>DATJPW010000003.1:0-3574 GCA_035506215.1 Desulfomonilaceae bacterium | reverse complement strand
CAATTGACAAGGAACCATTCCGGGAGAAAGAAATTATGAAAGGCCACATTTGCCACATTGAGATCCCGGCGGACAATCTCGGATCGTTACAGAAGTTTTACGGCGGTCTTTTCGACTGGAATTACGAAAAGGCGCCGGGGGATTTCGAATACTTCGGGATCAAACACGGAGACGAGAAACCTATGGCAGGTATGATGACTCGCCAGCATCCTGAGCAAAAGCCATTGTTTTACGTTTGCGTGGACTCGGCTGAAAAAGCCGTTGAGGAAGCAGAGGGATTAGGGGCTACCGTGATTGTTCCCAGGACGCCGGTCAGAGGTTACGGCTGGTTCGCGGTCCTGATGGATCCCCAAAACAATCCGTTTGGCCTATGGCAGGAGGATGCCAAGGCCGCCTGATACTCGCTGTCTCACGGCACGGATGGCAATAGCCGTTGCCTTCCGTGCCGATCAAGACAAAGCTGTATCTCTCGTTTAACAAGTGGTACGGATTACGGAGGGGGATATTCATGTCCAAGGGATTAATTAAGGTTTCTGAACCGCTATATGATTACATCTTAGCGGTTTCGCTCAGAGAGCCCGACATATTGAAGCGTTTACGAGAAGAAACTGCGCCGTACCCTCATTCGTTCATGCAGATTTCGCCGGACCAGGGCCAATTTATGGCGCTTCTAATAAAATTGATTGCCGCGACGAGGACCATAGAACTAGGTGTTTACACCGGGTACAGTTCGCTGTGTGTGGCTCTGGCTTTGCCTCCGGACGGGAAGCTTATAGCCTGCGACGTTAATGAAGAATGGACGTCTATGGCCCGGCGGTACTGGACTGAGGCCGGTGTGGCTCACAAAGTGGACCTCCGGCTCGCGCCTGCGATGGATACTCTGGACAGCCTCTTGGCTGACGGTCTTGCAGGATCGTTCGACTTCGTCTTTATCGATGCGGACAAAGAGAATTATGACGGCTACTACGAACGGTCATTGGAACTGTTGCGGCCCGGCGGACTCATAGCAGTGGACAATGTGCTCTGGAGCGGGAGGGTACTCGATTCCGACGGGGACGATGCGGATACTGCCTCGATTAAGGCATTCAATTCAAAGCTGCTTTCCGACGACCGGATCTTCTTGAGCATGGTCCCCATCGCGGATGGTCTGACTCTGGCGCTCAAGCGGTCGGTCACTGCGAAAGTCTGAATGGCGACGCTCTTGCCGATCTTGAAGGGAGGGCTGATACGTGGTAAATTTCTGACAGATCATATAGATTGGGGCGTTGATAACTCCTGGTTCCAAGGTTCTGCTTTGTGGAACGCGGGACATCCCCGAAAGAAGTGTTCACATCCTCATTGACCCTGCGACCTCCGGTCGGTAGGCTGATAATGAATAGAAGTTTTTGGGGAGGGGTTTGGGGAGACCCTTTTTGCAAAAAGGGCCTCCCCAAAGAACTCTTCAGGAGGAATTCAATATGCCCCTTGCTGAAATAAACGGGATTAACCTCTATTATGAAATTCAGGGCTTCGGAGATCCGGTCCTGCTATTGCATCACGGTTTTGGATGCACCAAGATATGGGACAAACTAGTGCCTCGGCTGGTTGAGCAAGGGTATAAGACCATCTGTTATGATCGAAGAGGCTTCGGACAGTCAGAACGGGGCGAATCTTTTGACGATTTCTATGTGAGCGATGAGTTCAGGTCTGAGACCGTGCGTGAACTGGAGTCGTTGCGTGATTGGCTCGGGATTGATTCCTTCCACGTAGTAGGTCAGTGCGAAGGCGGCGTTCTGGCAATAGATTACACGGCCCGATATCCGGAGCATGTTAAGAACGCAGTGATATCAAGCACAATGTGCTACAGCACTCGTTTCTTATATGAATTCAACGCAGCAAAGTTTGGCAAGACGTTTGAGGAATTGGATCCTTATCTGCAATCAAAGCTGATTGACTGGCATGGAGAAAGGGCTGAACCGTTTTTCAATCAGTTTCGCCAGTTCGGCGGGGAGTACGGCAGATACATGTTTGATTTAAGGCCGGTTTTGGCGCTCGTGAATTGCCCGACTCTGGTGCTGTACCCTGACAGGAGTGTCCTTTTTGAAGTAGAGCAGGGTGTGTCCTTTTACCGGGCCCTTGCCAAGGGCGAACTCGCCGTCCTGCCGAAATGCGGCCACAATACATACGATGAGCAACCCGAACAATACGCGTCTCATATAATAGATTTCTTGGCTCGACACCGCTTCGGAGAAGAAGCCGGCATGGACAAGGACGCTCGTCCGACGACGTGCGCAGGTTAGGATTGAAAACTTCTGTTCGGTTGCGGCTAGCTGCCAGCAAGCCACCGAAATGCGTCTCTGCACACGGCCGTCAACGCCGTCTGACCGAACTCCTTGCCGAACCGAATAAATCCTTTGAGGAGAAACAATTGCGCGTGTGAAGGAGATTGACGGATGAATTGTCATAGATGCGAGAGAGAGATTCCCGAAGACGATGCACACGAACATTATGGTCAAACTCTGTGTGACGACTGCTACATGGACGCGCTTTCACCCGCGCGTTCGTGCGATCCATGGGCGGTTCACAGTGCCAAACGTCTTGAAGCGGCGGGCTCGCAGGGCCTGCAATTGAATGAAATTCAGTCGAGGATTGTAGGTTTTTTGCAGAATGCCGTGGAAGCCGAACCTACGGCAATATGCCAAGGTCTTCAAATCAGTGAAGACACCTTGAAGAGAGAAACAGCCGCGCTTCGGCACATGGAAAGGATAAGGGGTCGACTAAAAGACGGAAAAGTAGTGCTCCGGCTCTGGGATACGGAGGTTGAAAACTAGGAGCGACTTTATTATTTCAGTGGGGCAGGTAGAGACTGCCCCACATGTGTGCCCTTCGGCAGTTTATTAGCGATTCTCAAAAATAATCACGAATTGCAAAGAGCAATCCCCCGCAATTGGTAGATGCCGGGCTCCGTGCCGGCACACTTTGTGTACATAAATCATCAACTAGTTCGGGCCGGCAGAGACGCCGGCCCCCACCGAGTGCTTCGCTGGGCAGATATTAGATTACGTGAAAACTTTCGAGAACCGCTCTCTCTGGGACCGAACAGCGGCTCTTACGGTTTTGTCGGAGGAGCCGCTCTGAGTGGTTCCGGTGCACTCACGCCTTCCTTCGGCTTGACAACTTTTTGCTCCAACTGTTTTATCGCTTCCTTGACTTCCCCCAATTCTTTGTAAAGATCTGTTTTCAGAGAGTCCCCTTTTTGTTCGAGCCTGCCGATGGCCTCCTTCGGCTGAGCAGCCTGTTGCTCCAGCTTTGACATCTGCTCCTTAATTTGCGCTAACTGCTTGTCCAATTCGGCTTTTAGGGAAGCCTCCTTTTGTTCCAGCTTGGCAACTGTTTCCTTCGATTGGGCAATCTGTTGCTCAAGATTTTTGACTGTCTCAGACAGTTGAGACACCTGCTTGTCCAGCGAAGAACCACATCCCGCCAGAGCAAGAGTCACAGAAAATACGACAAGAACCTGCCATCTGAATGCCATGGATGACCCCCCTATCGTTGGATTACAACTCACTTTCATTATCACCACCGGTCGGCATCG
>DATJPW010000002.1:0-27366 GCA_035506215.1 Desulfomonilaceae bacterium | reverse complement strand
GCATTTGACGCAGGATATCCTGGTTCTTATTGACAAAATCTATCGCCTCAGACATCCACTTGCCCATATAGATCGCGCTCCCGATGACTACTCCTTGATATGAGTGGATGTCACCGGCATTCTTGATCGGAACCACGTCGGTGTTCACGCCTTTGGCACACAGTTCTTTTCCAATGGCCTCAGCGACTCCCGCAGTGGAGCCATACTTACTGGCATAGGTGATCAATACGCTCTTTTTCATTTTGCCTACACATCTTCCTTCGGGGAACTTGAAGTCCGCTGCATGGCTGACCCCCGCGTCTAACGTACCCCCGAACGACATTGCAGTAATAACGCTGACGGGCAGCGCCAGGATATCTCGACGGCTGATTCTCCAAAGGTCACTTTCGTCGATTTCCACGAGAACACCTCTCTTCGTTGCTTACTCTCCTAGGTAGAGTATCACCCGAGTGTGACGCTCTGATCACTGACAAGCATGGCACTTGATCTGCCAGTCACGCTCCAAGCGCTTCGCCGATAGTATCTTCTTTCCATGCCAGAGGACCTTTCTGCTCATTGTTTTCAGCTTTCAAAAAGGGAATGTTCGTCAGCTTTCGAGACGTCCTGTCGTTCGACCATTCGCGTCTCTTGCAGGGTTAGTGTGACGAGTCGTTCCTGGGTTACACCTTTGTGGAAAATCTTTTCTGGACTAACAGGCTTTCTCGATATTGCAGAGCTATGGAGTAGCTTCTCCAGGGGATTGAATTCCGGAATTCCGGGGACACCTTACTCAATTCGCCAATGACTTGGGCAGAAATATCCCTCTTCACTTTCCCCTTGAGGAGCAGGGGGCCCTTGTGATGCCAAAGTCAACGAAAACAGGGAAACCTGACCGTTTAGGCTTCACTGTGATTTCATGCGGTTAAGTGGCGAATTGTCGCGGTGCGGATCTTGGCACCAATGACCTCATCACTGATTTTTGAGCACAAGCCTATCGCCAATGGCTATTTGAAATATCGGCAAAAGTAATATAGTATTTACAGGTTCCGATGCCTTGCAGGAGAGGCTTGCTCATGAACGGCCCTAAGCTCGCATGCCCCAATTTATATCGAGATTTCATCAAGATGAAATCGTTCGCCCTGGATTACGGTTTTAATGGAATAGAGTGGACTCTGTCTCCGGGGGATTTGCCAAGGAACCTGTTGGATGAAGAGCGGTTTGTGAACTCTATGTCAAGACTCGCTCCCTTGGAGATTCGATATCATCTTTTCTTTCCCGGTCCCGAACTTGGGCACACCGATGCAGCGAAGGCTCGCTCAGCCAAGCACCTCTTCTATAAGGCGCTTGCCTTGATCGCCAAGCTGTCCGGACGTTATGCGACCGTTCACGTCGGCCTCGGCAGAGATTCCATGGGAGAGATCTCCTGGGAACGGACCATTGCCGGCCTAAGAGATGTTGCATCCAAGGCTCGTCAGTCTGGAATTCGGGTCTGCTTGGAGAATCTTGTTCGAGGCTGGACCGGCAGACCGGATCTCTATGAGAAGCTGATCCGGAAAACCGGCTGCTGGGGGACTCTGGACACAGGTCACGCGCAAGTGTGCGCGTCCGTCACGAACCAAGCCTACGATGTCGAGGATTTTGCCCTTCCTCACCCTGAAAGGATTTTGAGCGCTCACATCTATCACGAAGAGACGATGGCGGGCCACATACCTCCTGCCCGCTCTTCCGATCTTGAAGGCAGGCTGCTTTTGCTGCAAAGACTTCCTCTCTGTGACTGGTGGGTTCTGGAACTGCGAGAGGAGCCGGCTCTCTTGCAAACCCTCTATTGCGTCAGAGAATTCTTGCAGGAATTTCTCGTCCGTTCCCGCAAAGGAAAACGCTACCAGATCCACGCCTGAATCCAGTCAAAAGATGGCTGCTGCATTCATGGAATGCCTCCCGGACGCCGCAACACGTCTTCTTTGAATCTCTTCATTCTCACGCTAGTCGGAAGGGCTCGTATTGACCCGGCCAATATGGCTGCTCGTCAACAGACGGAGCAGTACGTGACAGCTTGCATCGATCCAGGTGATTCAGAACGAGCAACATGAACTCAATGCCTCGGACCACTCCCAGGGCTCCCTGAGCGCAGTCTATTTCGTTGAAGCGTTTGACTCCGTCGACCCGAACCCCGCACCCGTGCATGGTAAGAGGTACCGCCTCTCCTGAGTGGATCAGCGGCCCGCAACTCGGCGTGGAGTGGTCAGAAGTTATCACCAGAAGGACATCAGGCTGTTTCAACAATTCACCAACGGATGTTGCCAGTCCTTTGTCCAGTGCCTCGCAAACTCGCTTCTTTGCCTTCGGATTCTTGGTATGCGCGGCTTCGTCAGGAGCCATAGTATGAATGTGAACGAAGTCGTAATCGGAAAGGTGTTCACAAGCTATAGAAATCCTTTCCGCCAGATCCTGGCCCGGGTTTCCGGTGCTCTTCACTCGCAAAACATCCATACCTAGCGAACTACATATGCCCCACTGAACCAGCTTGGCGGAAATGGAAAGCGCCTTGAGTCCCCACCGCTTGCTGAACGGAACAATAGTCTGCGGCTGATCTGCAAGGTGCGTTATCAAGGCGTTGATTGGTTGCTCACCGCGAGCGAGCCTTTCAAGGTTTATGGGATGTGCGCTCAGCCTTCTGTATGTCCACATCAGATACTGTTTGAGCGCAGCAGCGGTCTTCTGAGCCGCGACATGGTTGCCGGCCGAATCCAGCGGTTTGACTTCCGCAGCCACAAGCTGATTCCCCATGGGATCGCTATCAGTCACAAGCGGCGAAACATTGCCACTGATCACCAGGATACCTTCGACTCCGGTCACCGGCTTGAAACTAAAGCGAATGCCCTCCCACTCGAAACTTGCCACGTCCGTCATCAGCGTTGCCACTTCTTCGCGCGTGCATCGAGGGAGGCGCTCCTTTATCATGAGCGCTCCATTCTCGTCGGCTGCCGTAACAAGTCGCCCGAGGACGGCTACGTTCTCCGGTGACAACTCGATACCTGCTCCCAGGGCCTCCAGCACCCCCCGCCGGGGCATGCTCCGCCAATCGTAGCCGAACAAGGAGAAATGTGCGTCCTGGCTAGAAAAGGCCATGCCTAATCTATTAGCGTGAAACAGGCCGTTGGATCCTCGTTCCGCCAGGCGATCCAGGGTAGGCGTTACGGCTGCTTGGAGAGGGGTCATGTCCCCCAGCTCCCGGAAGGAGCGGTCACCAAGTCCATCCAGGAGTATGACAACACATTTTGAAAGCATGGAGAAGCTCCATTCGGTCGGAGGTGCCCGGGGAAATGCTCTTCGACAAGTGATAGGGTTAAAGCCTTTTCCGGGCCATTCGAATTGGGTTCATATAGCCAATCGGTATCAGCCCGTCCGTAATCGGCGAAGCCGGCCTACGACATCCCATTTTCTCAAGAGAACCGCGACAGCGGCCGGCACGAGGTGCTCCCACGGCTCGCCCGCGATCATCCGACGGCGGATTTCAGCTCCGGTCAGTCCCTTTTTCTCGGCCGATTTGTCCCACATCACCTCGGTCTTCAGACCGACCGATTTGAATAACTCGAGCTTTCGACGGCCCCACTGATCGTAAATCGTCAGGTAGAAAACTGCATCTACTGGGACGTAGTACTTGTACAGCTCCGTCACGTTAATGGGAAACGGCACTATTGAAAACTGCGCCTGAGGAACGCCTACCTCCTCAAAAGAAGCGCGGAGCAAGGCGTAGCGCTCGTAGTACGTGAGAGGATTGGCAATTGGATCGCTTCGCTGGGGATCGGCTGGATCCTCTCTGGTCAGCGATGGATCCGGATTTGTGATTCCTACGAAGAGATGTTTGCAACGCTCCTTTCCGGCAAGAAGGTACTGCATATGATCGTTGTGCAGGACTTGAAACCGACCGTGTATGACACCGATGTTGGTCATGTCAGAAGCCGTTTAACCCCCTGTACTGCATCACGTGACACATTGTAAAGACGCATGACAACCCCCCAGAACGGAAAACGTTCGACTAAATTCCTCGTGAGGTTAGTGCATCATTTCTGCCCCGCCAAGGGGATTTGAACCCCTGTCGCCGGCGTGCAAGGCTGCTGATATAGTCTTCTCCACTGCCACGGTTTGTAGGAATATAGCGTGATTTCTGGGTTTCCTCAACTTCCCGGTGTGTTGATTGGTGCATTTTTCGTCAGAAAAAGACGACTTTTGCACACAAAGAACGCACCGGAGTGTAACATGGAAGGAGCCCTGTGCCCACCGTGAGAGGCTGAGCTAACCCTTATATAATCAACAAGTTATCTGACTTTCCCGAAATCAAGCGCCCTAAACGTCCTTCAATGTAATGGCAAATTACTTGATATTTCATCAAAAGAGGGGAAGGCATGAGGGGTGTGATAACTCCGCTACTTTGATCTTGACAACAGGTTTTCGTTTGACCTGAATTTTACCTATATGAACTCACAGCCTCGGCCGGCTTCGAGTGATAGACCAGTGTCAGTGCTCGGATGGACTCGTTCGTTCGGACTCTTCCGGGAGAACCCTTTCGGCCGCCTCCCTGACGGTCACCATTAACTTCTTATGATTAATGGGCTTCTCCACTATTGCATCGACGGCCGATTCAAGGATTTTCTCTTGTTCCAGCTGCTGACCTCCCCACCCGGTCAACAGAATAAATGGCGTCTTGGGCAGGCCTCGTTCTCGGCAGATTGCCCGGATAGCTTTACCCACCTCCCAACCATTCATGCCCGGCATGCCCAGATCACAGATCACCACGTCGATCTTGTTGTTCCTGAATATCTCAAGAGCTTCTTCTCCAGACTTTGCGGAGTAAACCGTGTTCCCCTGTTTGGTCAATAGTCCCTTAAGGTGCATGACAATGATCCCCATGTCGTCAACCACAAGGATGTTTAATTTGGCTCCTAGAACCTCTTCGCCCGAAGGTATTGGCATTTCGAGAGTCTCTTTGGCCAAAGGAAGCGTCACAGTAAAGGTGGTGCCTTTTCCGTCTTCGCTCTCCACAGAAATAGTCCCACCATGACGACTGATGATCCCGTGACTCACTGCGAGCCCCATACCGGTTCCGATGGAGGCTCCTTTAGTGCTCCAGAAAGGCTCAAACACTTTCTTGAGATGCTCTCTCCTTATTCCCACCCCATTATCAGCGACCTGGAGCATGACCTGATCTCCTTGGAAGAAGGTCCTGATTCGAATTTCGCCCCCTTTTGGCAAAGCCTCGGAAGCATTCTTCACGAGATTAACCAGCACCTCTAAGATCTCGCTTTCCTTTGCGTTCACAAAACATCGAGCCGCGAGTTCCAGATTCAGGGCGACACTTATACCTTCCTTGTCCGGACCGGTTTTCCAAAAAGGCCTTGTCATCTCAGCCGCCTGCTCCACAGTTTTGGAGAGGTCAAACACCTCGCGTTCAGGAGATTGGATCTCACCGCGGATCTGGGCAAAACTCTGGAGTCGTCTAACGGTTTCGGTGCCAGACCTCGAAATCTGAAGTAGCTCTTCGACTGTCTTTTTGACTTCGAAGAGGCTTCCCATTTCCAGATCAACTAATGCGAGGTCAAGGCCGCCCACGACCATTTGGAGCAGGTTGTTGAAGTTATGGGCTACACCGCCGGCAAGGTCGCCAATGGCCTTGAGGCGCTCGGTCCGGATGGCGAGTTCTTCGGCTCGTCGCTTTTCCGTGATGTCTTCACAGGTCACCATCTCTTCGCCGGACGGCAGACTCAACGGAATGAAACTAACGATTTTTTCGGTTCCATCCCTACACGTGACCGTAAAGATCCTTGGTCGCACTTGACCGATTTTGGCTATCCTTGCGTCATCAATCCACGTTGAAATCACATTGTGTCGGTATTCTGTATTAGGATACGCCCTCCTGAACCATTCTCTGCCATTGGGGACATCTTCGAGAGCGTACCCGAACATTTCTTTGAATTTCGGATTGATGTACTGAAAGGCCCCTCCTTCTTTGATTACCACAATACCAAGGGGGGCCCCCTCTGCTAAGGCTCTGAATCTTTGCTCGCTTTCACGAAGTGCCTCTTCCGATTGCTTGTGCTCGGCCATCTCCACAAGGAGCTTTTCGTTCGTATCTCTCAACTCGGTGGTCCGTTCCTCTACCCTACGCTCAAGCTCATTGCGAGCTGTTCGAAGTTCTTCCTCTGCCCTTTTTTGATCCGTGATATCACGACTGATTCCCACCATTCGTACTGCATACCCCTGCTTATCCCATTCCATGACTTTAGCCCGAGAGAGAACCCATATGTACTCGCCCGATTTGTGGCGGAGCCTGTGCTCAGATTGGTACAGAGGAGTGCGACCTTCCACATGAGCGTTGAAAGCGTTCACGACCCGATCCATGTCATCAGGATGAACGAGTTTCCCCCACGAACTTACGTGAGGCTCCAGTTCATCGACAGAATATCCCACCATCTCCGCCCGGCGATCATTGATGAAGGCCTCTCCGGTCTTAAGATTGTAATCCCACAGACCAAGGTCGGCGCCCTTTAGAGCAAGTTCAAACCTCTCCTCGCTTCCGCGCAACGCGGCTTCAGCCTTCTCCTTTTCTGCGATTTCTCGCTCAAGTTGGGCGTTCTGTTCCTGAAGTCTTTGCCGCATATTCCGAAGCCTTAGGTGTATCTTTACACGGGCTGTGACCTCCTCTCCTTGAAATGGTTTGGTAATATAGTCTACTGCACCGGCGGCAAAGGCCTTCACTTTCTCCGTCGCCTCATCGAGCACAGTGAGGAAGATAATCGGGATATCGGAAGTTCGTTCGTCATCTTTGAGGACTCGACAGACCTCGTACCCGTCCATGTCCGGCATTTTGATGTCCAGGAGTATTAGGTCAGGTGGAATGGAACGAGCCGCCATTAAGGCGATTTCACCACTGGGCGCTGGACGGACGTTATATCCGTACTCGCTGAGCATCGAAACCAGAACGTCAAGGTTCTCCATCGTGTCATCAACCACGAGAATGTCAGCCACGGACTCTTGGTTTTTCAATTTGGCTGCCTCCATTCCTCCGTAAGAGCTACAATCTCGTCGAAGCGGTAGCGCTTGAGCAATCGCGAGAGCGCACGAGCCAATGCTTCATCACGCACACGGATGTCTTCTACCAAGGCGGATGTCTCTCTGAGATGCGCTGCTGCTGCCGAATGATTCAATTGGCTGAGCCACTCAGTCGGAAGAGCTGCCAGGTGTTCTCGTATCCTTGCGTACTCGAGTTCCTGCGATTCGTCCCTTACTTCAGCGGATTGCTCCGCGAAATTGAAACGAACGCCGAGGTGCTGCTCAAGCTTCTTGACGATGTCGCGCAAACGAATGGGTTTACTGACAAAGTCATCACACCCCGCGCTCATGACCAAATCCTTTTCGTGTGCAAAGACGCTGGCGGTGACCGCAATGATCTTTATCTCCTGACCTTTTTCGGCGGCTTTGATCCTACGAGCCGCCTCGAACCCGTCCATTACCGGCATACGCATGTCCATGAAGACCAGGTGGGGGTGCCAGTCTTGACTGATCTCAAGGCCCTCCTGCCCATTTACGGCTTCCCGAACCTGGAATCCCAACGTTTCTAGAAACTCCATCAACACGGTACGGTTCTCCGGATTGTCCTCCACGACGAGGACTCGATACATGGGCTGCCCAGGAGCCAGGCCGATAATGTCGTTGACACTATCGACAGCGGACTGGTCTACTTCGATTGCCGGTTCAATCTCCACATAAAAAGAGAAGATCGAGCCCTTGTCCATTTCACTGGAGACGCTGATCTCGCCTCCCATCAACTGTACATACTGGCGGCTTATTGGTAACCCCAATCCTGTGCCTTCCCCCGACTTCCGTCCGCTCCCCGTCTGTACAAAAGGATTAAAAATGTGCTCAATTTCGGATGCGGGAATTCCTGGTCCACTATCTGCGACCTCAAAACGCAGCAACCCTTTAGCACTTCTATTCTCCTGAGGATCCTCATAGCCTACATTCAAGAACACTCTTCCCTTTTCGGTGAACTTGACAGCGTTGCCCAAAAGGTTGACCAGTACTTGCGTCAATTTGCCCTGGTCTGTCTTCACATATCGGGGCAAATTTGCGTCACGTTTAATCTGCAGTAACAAGTTCTTGGCATCCGCATGCACCCTAATCATTGAATCAATGCCATCAAGTGTCCCATAAAGATCAAAGGGGACCACTTCAAGTTCTACTCGACCTGCCTCGATCTTGGACATAATGAGCACATCGTTGATAAGATCCAACAGGTGCTCGCCACTACGAGCAATCACGTTCAAATTTCCTCGCTGGGTAGATGTAGCGTTGGGATCACGTTTCATCAATTGGGCAAAGCCGAGAATGGCGTTCAAGGGGGTCCGGAGTTCATGGCTCATGTTTGCCAGAAAGGTGCTCTTCGCCTGATTTGCGGATTCGGCAGCTTCTTTTGCTCGCGCCAATTCTTCAGTTCGTTCGGCTACCCGTTTTTCCAGAGTGATGCTTTGCTCAAAAGCCGACCGTTCCTTGTCTTGCGAGGCTTTCAGGGCCGCAGACTGTGCTTCTTCTTTCTCTTTCTTGAGAATGTTGACACGGTCGGCCAGCGCGAACGACATAAACAGTAAAAACAGCACTGACCCAATCCGTTGGACATGTTCCGTGAATGCAGTGCTTGGAATAACGCCGAATCTCACCATCGCCAAGGTGACTATTCCGATCACGCAGGGCACTGCCGCCAGCACGAAATAACGGGCAGCTCGATTCTTTTGTTTCAAGGCAAGAAATCCCGCTATAATCCCCACTGCGCACACTACTATCCCGAATCCCATCAGTGGCCCCACTATAACGCGATAATCAACAATCGGAATTAGAATTGTCAGGAATCCGGACAGGGCAAGCAATAGGTTCATAAACTTATGCAGGCCCGGAAAATTACGCCTCGTTTCGAGAAAAGCGCCGACAAACTTTAGCCATGCAGCAGTCATGATTGCTAGAGAATACAGCTCGATGGAACGGCCGAGCCATACCCGATTGGGCCAGAGGTACTGATACGCCACTCCTTCAAACAGCAATTGATGAAATAAGAAAGTGATTATCAATATTACGTAATAGAAATAGCTTTTGTCGCGCAATGAAAGCATGAGAAAGAGATTGTAAAACGCCATTATGATCAAAATGCCATAAAAGATTCCCAATTTAAGCGATTCAGCCTCACTTGCCTGGGCGAATGCGTCGACAGACCATAAAATGAGGGGCAAAGTCATGTCCGCTTGACTTTCAAAGCGGAGGTAAATTGCCGTTTCGCTTGCAGGAGCGAGGGGGAGTCGGAAAACGAATGTGCGATACGGGACATCTCTGGTGTTGAACGGCAAAGCGGTCCCGGTTTTTTTGACTTCAAAACCCGCACCCTGAGCCCGTGGTAGATAAAGATCTACATGTTGCAGTAGTGCGTAAGCCACCTCCAAAATCCATTTCGTTGACGGGCCCGCCTCGTTCCTGACCCGAAAGCGGACCCAGTAGGCTGAGGCAGTGTGGCCGAAAATGGGGACTGCAACCTGACCGGGCACAAATCTCCCATCAAGTTCTGCCGAAACGACCTGTTCAATGGTCAATCTTGTAGTGGGATCCTCCAAAATGTCTAGGTACAAACCCAGCGGGTATTTTCCAACTTCTTCAGTGAGAACCACCGTCCTTGCGGGTTGAGTTGGGGCGGTGTCTTGGGCATGGCTATTTACTGATGCCACAATGGTGAATAAGAGAGCCATTATCAGGAATCGGGAAATCGCTTTCATTGGTTCACAAGTATCTGGAGTGCTCGGCTGTTCCACGGTCCTGAAACTTGCAGCAAGGGCCTGGCGGCCCCCTTTCTAGCGAAACGAGTGATTGGAGTTGAGTGATCTTGAACAAGCTTAGCAGAGCCACTTCTCAGTTCTGTGCCAAACTTGTGGACAGTCTCGCTCTTATTTAATCATACTTAGATTATTCCCGAACGTCAATTTTGCTATGGAAAGTCGGGCTCTTCCCCATATGCGGCCGGCAGTGATGATTCATGAAGCAGGGCCAAGCTACATCGTGCGAGCATGTGAGCACGTGGCCTTTCACATCCAGCCCTGAGAGATATAGGAAACAGCGATTACATCTTTCCTCAGGCCGCACATAAAGAGGCCGTCTGCGTATACGCGCCTCAGCCTGTCTGCCGGAAGATAAGAGAACAAGGCAGAAGCCATACTCACATCGTGCCTCATCCAAGCTCCCCCGGAAGATTTTCTCTCTGACACAGGAGGACAACAGACTATGCCTCCAGCTGAACGTGTGGTACAAAATCCGGAAGCAGGTCAATGCTGCAGCAATGATCAAGAAGAGGTCGGAGGAGAAGAGCATGAAGGTGGTCGGATTCAATGGGAGCCCACGGAAGGATGGAAACACCGCTGCATTGATCCAGAAAGTCTTTCGTGAAATGGAGAATGAGGGGATAGAAACGGAGTTTGTTCAGCTCTCCCACAAGAGCATTCATGGCTGTGCATCGTGTTACCAATGTCTCGAGAAGAAGAATGAGCGATGTGCCGTGCAAGATGACGCGGCAAACGAGTATATCGAAAAGATCACTCGTGCACAGGGTGTTGTCTTGGGATCTCCTGTGTATTTTATGGATGTCACACCTGAGATGAAAGCGTTGATCGATCGGGTGGGTTTTGTTTCCAGATCGAACGGGGGGATGTTCAGGAACAAGGTGGGCTGCTTGGTGGCCGCGGCGCGGCGTACCGGTGCCGTGCACACTTTGGACACCATGAGTCATTTCTTCCTGAGTATGGAGATGATCGTTGTCGGCCGTGCGATCGGTATAGGCCGGGACAGAGGTGATGTGGAGAAGGATGAGGAAGGCATGATGCTGGCAGAGTCTCTGGGGAAAAGGATGGCATGGGTGTTAAAGAGGATTTGCTCGTGAGATATTCCCTAGCAGAGACGCAGAGATCATTCAGATTTGGTGTCTGACAATGGGGCGAAGAACCACATTGACGTCGAGATTTTTGCGGTCACTCATTCCTGAAAGAATACCCTGGTTTGCTGCCCGCCTATACGACCAAATGGCTCACGGAGCCATTGAGACCTACTACAAGGAAGTGGCGGGGTCTGTCACAGCCCACTTAAGTCAGGGTTTGGTCTTGGATGTTGGTACTGGTCCTGGATATCTCTCCATCGAGATCGCCAAGCAGGCACCCCGGATCGCAGTCGTCGGAATCGACTCGTCGAAAGCGTTGGTGCGTATAGCTCAACAAAATGCAGAGATGGAGGGTATGTCAGATCGAGTCCGATTCCTGAAGTGCGATGGCAGCAGGCTCGACTTTGCAGATGATTCATGCGATCTCGTGATCAGCACGGGTTCCCTCCATGCCTGGAAGAGTCCGGTGCTCGTGATCGACGAATGCTTCAGGGTCCTCAAAGCGGGGTGTGAAGCCTGGTTATTAGACCCGGCACAGATCATGACCCCGGAGACTCAACGGCTCTTGGAGAGTGGCCTCAAGCCGGTGGACAGGCTCGCTTACTGGTGGGGCTCTTTCACTTCCAACCTCACGCCACCCTACACCGTCGGGGAGATTGAAGAGATTATCCGCATGACAAAATTTGAGAAAGGGACCGTAGCTGAAGGAAAATGGCTCACGGTCAAGCTGAGAAAAGATGCCGGTCCAACAAGCCGAAACTCGTCAACGATCCAGCGATGAAACCAGCGAGAAGTCTCATAGCGGTCGTTCCGGATCATTTCACTGACCTGACGTTCCACCCTAGGAGACTCTCACGCAAAAGGCTCCTGGCTTGATACTCTTACCCTGAGACAGATAAACCTCTACCTCCGAAAGCATCTTGAAGATCGTCTCCACCTTAGAACGATTCCGGTTCATCTTTGACCTCCATGCTTAGCCCAGGTCTTACTCTATACTAACTTAGCACTCGGACCAGTTTTTGGGGGCCAGGTCACTCATAAGCAATCTGAGTTTCTTGTTCCGTACTCAAGCATTAAGGAAAGCAGTTGTGCGATCTCATCGAGGCGGTTGTAGATTCGAATCCCTTGTGCGTTCAGGTCTAATATCGCTTGGCTTTCCCATATACTATGATGGCTGCCGATAAGGACAGGAATCCCCATTTCTTTTTCCAGGGATTGAACTGCCTGCATCATCTGCTTCTCAATTTCGAGAAATACCTTCATTTCGACGGGAGTATTTTCATCGTGTAGTCCGGGGCGACCAAACCCATGCACAACGAGAGCGTCCACTTCGCTCGATTCAAGAATGCCTCGGGCAAGCCTGAGGAGGATGTCGACGGACCCGAAAAGCCCTGAGGCACCCCAATCTACAGGGTTTCTTGTTGAGGCCCTAACAGGAAGACCCATCGACCCGAGTGCTTTTCGGAGCCTCGGACTGAATTCAGGGACCACTAGACCCGCCGCTTCAAGAGAATCTGAAAGGGCTACTCCCCATGATCCCCCCATCGTCACAATTCCTATCCTGGAACCTCGCAAGCGGGGTCGCTCGATCAACGCATGTCCAACGGGAAGTAGAAGCTCCATCGTTGGCGAGATAATGATGCCCACTTGACGAAAAATCCCGTTGTAAATCTCTTTTTGACCTGAAAGGGCGCCGGTATGGCTTTGAGCTGCCCGCGCGCTACCAGTTGATTGTCCTGCCTTGTAAAGGACTACCGGTTTTCTCTTGGTCACTTCGCGGGCAATTTTGATGAAACGCCTTCCGTCGCGGATTCCCTCAATATACGCCAGAATACCTTCAACATGCGGATCAAAGCCGAAATGCTCTAGAAAGTCTGTCACCGTTAAGTCGCACTCATTCCCAGTGTGAATGAATTGACCCACCCCCATGCCTCGATGCGAACCGGAGGCGAGGAGATCGTACATGGCATAGCCACCTTGGCAAACCGCGGCTAGAGGAGTCGGGGCTGAGATTTCGGGATGGTACGGGGATGCATTGAATGCTGAATGGAAGTTGAACGATCCACTAACGTTCGGTCCCAAAATTCGCATTCCGGAAGCGCCGGCAAGTCGTACCAGCGATTCTTCTCTCTCCTTCCCGAGTTCGGAGATTTCTCCGAAGCCTGCCGACACGATAGTGACTCCCTTGATCCCGTGTTGAGCACAGGCGGCAACCGTCTCTTCAACAAATTCGTCTGGGACGATGAGAATGGCAAGGTCAACCTGCTCTTTGATTTCTGAAACATCATTTAGAGTGGGAATACCGAAGACCTCTTCTGAATGGTTGTTCACGGGATAGATCCTGCCGGAAAAGCCTGTAGAAAGAAGCTCCTTCATGATAAATGAACCCCAGGAAACGGGCCGCTGGCTAGCCCCAATAACGGCTACCGACTTGGGATTGAGGAATACTTCCAGGTTTAGGTCTGAATTCATTTTGGTGCCTCTAGAGGCTCGCACGAGGTCTTGAATCAGAGAATAGCTTCTCTTCGCTCAAGATCAAAAGAGAAATTTCCACGCTCAAACTATTCTTGGATTCCTCGTGGATTCCCGGCTTCTTGGCCCTGCTGAACCATACTGCCAAAGGCCTAAACCCATGACTTAACAGTGATATGTATATTGGGGTGAGGTCAACTGAGACTCCTCAGTCGCTTTCTTTACCCATTTCCCAGAAACAATGAAAGCTGATAAGATGAAGAAGTCTTGAGTGTGCCATAACGCCTGATCTTCCCACAGAGAGGCTCGGGCATCTTCTCCCGGTGTGAGAGCGATATAACGAGATCCTTTGAAACAGAGGTTTTAATTAGAAAGGAAGTCAGCATGTACTCTCGTCTCTTCGAACCATTCGAGATTGGTGGACTGACGTTGAGGAACCGACTCACAATGGCTCCCATGTACCTGGGGTATGCGGGTGAAGGAGGATCGGTTAGTAATTTGCTTTTGGAACATTACCGCTTGATGGCTGGTAGCGGTGTAGCGATGGTGGTTGTGGAAAACGCGACGGTTGAATACCCCCGCGGTAGTGGAGCGAGTCGTTGCATCCGGGCAGACACCGATGAAAATCTCGACGGACTGAAACGTCTGGCTGAAACGATCAAAGAGCAAGGAGCAATTGCCTGCTTGCAGATCAACCATGCGGGACGCTTTGCCGGTGTCGTGGAAGCGGTTGCTCCTTCTGCAGTGGAAACCTTCGGTCGGACACCCAGGGCTCTGACTCTATCAGAAATTGGTGAAATCCAGGACAAGTATGTGGATGCAGCTCTTCGAGCTAAGAAGGCCGGATTCGACATGGTTGAACTACATGGCGGCACAGGTTACCTGCTTGCCCAGTTTGTTTCGCCACGGACCAATAAGAGGCAGGGCGAGTATGGCGGCTCCTTCGAGAATCGTCAGAAATTCCCTCTGGAAGTTTTTTCCAAGGTCAGGAAAGCGGTCGGCACTTTCCCCATCGGATACCGGTTCATGGCTGATGAATGGCTGCCGGACGGGCTGAAATTGGAGGAATCAACCGTTTTGGCCCGTTCCTTGGCTACCCTTGGCGTTGCCTACCTATCTGTCATGGGCGGCACGTACGAATCCTTCCGCTTGCCCGAAATTGTGGAGAAATCATCCAAGCCTGGTTACATGGCTGATCTGGCAGCGGCGATCAAGAAAGAAGTGGATGTTCCGGTCATAGCCGCGGGTCTTATTGTTACCGGAGAACTGGCGGAAGAGATAATCGAAAAAGGCAAAGCGGATCTCATAGGACTTGCTCGGGTCCTCTGGACCGATGCGGAATGGCCTCGGAAGGTAATGCAGGGCAGGGACGATGAAATATTGCAGTGCGATGCATGCAATTCTTGCATGAAGATCTTGATGAAGGGCAAACCGGCTGTCTGTGTTCGTTGGCCCGTTGAAAAGCAGCGCGCCTGGCGAGAGAAATTTGACTGACCGCGGCTTTTGAGAAGCCTACCAAAACCCCACAGGCTTTTGGGACTGAGTGACCATGATTCCACTGGAAAAGTAGATATTCTGAAGCGGTAAATCGATCTTCCGGGGGTACTCGGAGACTTGTGCTCTGCGATAAGGAAGAGCCATAGCTTGTCCGTTGGGGAGGATTTTTCATGCCCACGCATCAGAAGGTTGCTTTGGTAACTGGCGGTGGCCAGGGTATTGGCAAGGGTATTGTCAGGCATCTGCTGAACATAGGCTTGGCCGTAGCCATAGCAGAAATTGATGCTGAAGCAGGGCGAGAGGCTGAGGACAGCTTCCATCAACTTGGCCCAGTCCAATTCTATGAGACGAACGTCGCTGACGAGGTCTCTGTGGAAAGAGCAGTGCGTCTGATTATGCGGCATTTTGGAAGGCTGGACGCCCTTGTAAACAATGCGGGCATAGCTCATCCAGGCAACGCACCGTTACATGAGCTGTCACTGGATGAATGGAACAGAATTATTGGGACTAACCTCACAGGGATGTTCCTCTGCGTCAAGCACACTGTTCCTCACCTGCGTCGCGCAAACGGAACGATAGTCAATATTGCATCCACCAGAGCGATCCAGTCTGAACCAAACACCGAGGCGTATTCAGCTTCCAAAGGGGGCGTACTGGCTCTGACTCATTCTCTGGCCGTGAGCCTTGGGCCGGACATTCGTGTCAATTGCATCAGCCCTGGCTGGATCGATGTGAGCGAGTGGAAGAAGGCCAAACAAGCCAAGAAGCCCCGTCTCACGGAAAGGGATCACGCGCAGCATCCCGTGGGGCGTGTGGGAAAACCGGAAGACATTGCGTCTCTGGTCGCGTTCCTGATTTCTGACGAAGCAGGATTCATCACTGGCCAGAACTTCATCGTTGATGGCGGTATGACAAAGAAAATGATCTATGAGGAGTAAAGCTGTCCAGCCGTCGCTTTAGCACCGAAGCCTGTGAAGCACAGCAAGCTACGCCAGGCAAACACATATCAACTCAGGACTAAGCCTCTCGGAATTTAATTTGGGGAAGGAGAACATCCTCTGCCACATTTCGCAGAGAAATGTTCCCCACTCGAACTATTTGCCTTTCGGAAGTCCTACACTCTGAGCACCCATTATCCTTTGGGTTGGTCGCAACTTCAAAGCCTGACCCAATTTTTCCTTGTCGATAGATACACGGAAACAAGTGGGCAAATTCTCGGAGGCGCAATACAGATAGACATTTTCAGCGATAAAGCCTGTATCCATTGAAGCCAGCATCACTTTGCGCGCTTCGTCCGCGTCACCCATTTTCTGAAAGTCGGCGACGTAGACCAGATTAAGGGGCGCATCCTTGAAGCGATCAACCTGTGTGTAGGTCAGTGGACGAAGGTCTCCCGGCACGACCGGAATCAGGGCATTTCCCTTCGGATCGTAAAGATACATTCCCTGCGTAGTCGAGACATAAACATCAGTCTCCTGCCAATTTACCGCAGAAGGCGCAGTTCGTTTGCCGGAATCGGCGCGGTTTATGCCCCATGCGGCCCAAAGCAGGTTTGAGAGCGTCTGCTCGGGAAGTTTGTCGCCGCTGTATTCCCGTGAGGTTTTCCTATCTTTAAGCGCCTGCACCAGCGATTTACTTGGGTCCAGTTTGGGCTCGGGTAGTTGAACAGGCTTCAGTTCCTGGCCGAAAGCGGACAAGACAAAGACCGTGACGAAAGCAATAGATGCCGCAGTCGCAATCAATATTCGGTGTTTCATTTAATCCTCCTCCCAAGAGTCTTTTAGATCAAGCGTACGCTTTACAGAGCTTGTTGCACAACTCCATAGTCAGCGACCCACGTAACACGTACCATTTCTCAAGTGGGAGGTATAGTACCTTGTCTTCGCAGGATAGGATCTCCGCTGCTCGGCCCAAGCCTCACACTATCCAGACTCAAAACCTGGACCAGTTTTTGGGGAATTTTCCTTTTCTCATTTGGAACAAATACGCTAGCATGCAGCCGGCCGGCGGGCGCACTAAGCCAGGCCGATGAGATCCACGTTATGTGGTAGGTTGAGTAGAGGGATGAGTTGCGTCGGAGTGCGAGAATGAAGCCGTACATGGTGGAGCGCCTGAGGATTTGGCTACACGAGCTGAGGATTTGGCTACATGAGCTGAGAATTCACCACCACGAGATACACAAAACCTTCCTGCACGAGAGTTACAAGGCCACAGGAATCGATTACAAGGTCGTTCTAGATAAAATCGGGGATCGGGTTAAGGCTAGCGATCTTCAAGTTGGGCTACGAGCACTTCTCTACGAAGGCTGTTGCTCGAAGGTCATGGACTCCATCACGAGCGGGGCGTTTCTCGTTGCTTTTGCACTCCTACTTGGCGCTTCGAACACAGTAGTGGGGCTGCTGGCAGCCCTGTCACCGTTGACGCAGTTTCTCCAGATCCCGGCAATCTATCTTGTCGAGCGGACAGCGTCGCGAAAAGCGCTCGTCGTGCTCAGCACCTTCTTGAGCAGGATTTCATGGTTGGCGGTCGCAGTGATCCCATGGCTTGTGGCGCCCGAGCAAAGGATCCCTGCATTAATTATATGTCTTTTCTTTTACTTCAGCCTTGGGACCATTTCCTCCTGTGGTTTCAATCCTTGGTTACGTGACTTTGTCCCGGAAGAGATTATGGGGAGTTTCTTCGGCAAGCGCATGGCCATAAGCACTGCGGCAGGCGCGGCGATGGCTTTGCTGGCCGGTGTAGGCCTCGAGGTGGGAAAGTGGTATGTGCCCAGTCAATTGGTTCCTTACAGTTTATTATTCCTGACAGGTGGGATTTTCGGTCTCGCGGCAGTGTACTTCCTGTCGCAGGTTCCCGAGGCCAGAGTTGCGAAACATAGACCACAAGACATGTCTGAGGCATTGGGCCAGCCGTTTCGTGACCTCAACTTCCGTCGAATTCTCATATTCCTGGGCATATTATTCTTTGCGATCAACTTGTCCGGTCCATTCTACGCGGTGTACATGCTCAAGCAACTCAACTTGTCGATGGCATTATTGATCGGTCTCGGTGTTTTCAGCCAGTTGATGGGCGTGATGTCCTTCCGCATCTGGGGAAGCACCGCGGACAATTTCAGCAACAAGTCGGTGCTCATTGTGTCCGGCTACATGTATATTATCGGTGTTCTGCTTTGGCCGGTTCTGCTGCTCTCGGAAAGCAACTTTTTTGTGATCCCGTTACTCGTGGTAGTTCATGCGCTAACCGGAATCTCCGCCGCCGGCGTCAATCTCTGCACAGCGAACCTTGCCCTCAAGGCGGCTCCGCGTGGCAAGGCGACAGCCTTCTTGGCGACGAACACAATCGTGGATGGCGCTGCCGCTGCCGTTTCGCCGATTATTGGAGGAATCATTGCCAACAAGTTGACTGGACCAGAATTATTGATCATGCGGAACTGGTTATCGACGGAAATAGGCTCTTTCCTGGCTTTCCCAATCTCCAGCCTGTTGGGGCTCCACTCCCTTTTTTTCCTAACGGCGATTATCGGGTTGTACGCGATACACCGCTTACGCGCGGTGCATGAGAAGGGTGAAGTGGAAGGGCATGTTATAGTCGCACATCTCTTGACCGAAGCTGGAAAGGCTGTCCGGCACATATTCAGCGCCGCCAGACTAAGGCGCCTGTAATAGATTCGCTGCCACTGACACGAAGAAGAGACTTGGATCCCGAGCACAAACTGGATGGCAATGATTACTGTAGATTATGAATACACCGGTATCGGCGTCGCCTGCGCCAGGAAGCACGGTCGTTCAGCCTTCGTGACATGCGGCCCGAGTGCCACGTGGCTTTCAAGCCTCTCTTCTCAGCCTGTCCAGCGACCTCTCGGATCAAATGGCGTTTGTCTAAAAGTCCCGTCCGACTGGCGCCGGTTTCTATGCGACTTCGGTTGAGGAATGACTGACCGGATTTTCCTCTTGACGTCGGCTGAGCATTATCTAATTTGAGATGGTTAAAGTCGCAAAAGGGGGACCGCAATGACAAGTTCGTCACCTATCGTAATGATTTCCAGCTACCCTCCAAGGCTATGTGGAATAGGCACCTTTACTGAAGAAGCAAGAGAATTCATCCAGAAGGCAAATCCTGACCGCGAGGTTCTTGTAATAAGTCATACCGACGGCAGGGGAGAAGGTGTCTTTCCCATTATCGACATGTCCAGACACGACTGGTGGAAGCCGGTTGCTGAAAAGATCAAAGAGCTGAATCCCTATGCCGTACACTTAGAGCATGAGTATGGACTCTATGAATACGTTGACCCTAGAGGAAAGGGTGATGGGAATGAGGGGTTTATAAGTTTGCTCGACGCAATTGACGATTATGCCACCGTCGTGGAACCGCATACGATTCATGGCCGGCTCACTGATTTTGAAGCAAATTTCGCCTACCAGGTATGTCAGCGCGCAAGTGTGGTGCTGTTCAAGTGCCATTACCAGAAATGGAGACTTGACTGGAACTTTGTGGGAAGGGGATGGAATACACCTCGGAACATCATGGTAGTCCCCCACGGCTCCAGGCCGGACCGTCGCTGGGGAACTGATGCGATACCCAGCTTGCGACGCGAGATCGGCCTGGATGAGTCTCCTTACATTGGTCAGCACATAGTCGGCTTAGTAGGCTGGATACAATCCAACAAGCGCTGGGACATCCTGACCTCCATGTGGGAAGACATCCACAGTGAGATTTGCGCTCGGTCCGGGCAGGAATGGGACCTCCTGGCAGCGGGGACCATGCGAGATCCGCATGATCTGAAGGAGTACGAGTCATACCGTAAACAGGTTGAACTTCTTGAGGGCAAAGGTCTGGCTCATTACTTCGAGTTCATCCCCCGAGGTGACATTTATTATAAGGTGATGGCCATTTGCGACTTCATTGTATTGCCCTCGGTGGATGAGACCCAATCCGGTACGCTGGCTCGCATTATTGCGCTCAACAAACCTTTCATAACCACGGCTCCGATGGAGGGCTTGACCGCCCAGACTCTCGAGAGCAAAGGGGGGTTCCTTTTCACGACCAAGGCCATGCTGCGCGAGAAGGTAATCGAATTGGCGTGCGATGAAGGGCTTCGAATGCAACTAGGAGAGAATCTGAAGAAGTACCTGGAAGAAGTGGTGTCTTGGGAAGTAGTGGCCGGGCAATACAAACAAGCTTATGAACTGGCCAGAGAATCTCGCTCTACAGGGAAACCCGTGGAACTCCCTTTGGAGTTTTGATGGATAATTAAGAGTCAAAAGTGAGCGGAAATTATACGGCAATTACAGGCTGGTCTACCGCCAGTTTGTGTACCACTAGTTGAACTGGACGTGTAGACCCTCTTGCGGCCGCGAGAGGCGCCGACAGTTTTGGCCCAAGTCCCACCCTATTGTAATCTATAATCTGGACCAGATTTTGAGAGTGTTTCCATCAAGTTGTAAATGAAAAAGGGACGGAAAACGGATTATCCGCTACGGTTACGGAGACGGGGATTCCAGCCCAAATTGGAAAGATTGAACACACTGAACGTTAAGCGAGCGACTTTATCGATTATATTGAGGCTGTTTCTTCCTATCCTGCGGCAGATTGAGGTGCTGACACATGAACACGTCGGCAAGACCCTTCAGGAAGTCTCCTAAATCCGGTTTCGGCACGCCATGCAGACCATGGTACCGCAGCGATTCGTAAATCCAGCCGCCTTTTCGCCGGAATGCTTGGCCCGACGGATCGCTAATTGCCATCTCCGTGCCCGGGGCCGTCGAGCGAAAGAATCGCCGCAGGACCACAGACAGTTCAACGAGGTTTCTATCTTGGAAACCAATAATTGAAAACACCCAATCTGGATTATCATCCGATACGGTAACGTATCCGGAATCTTCTAAGAGTCTTGCCAGGCAGCTCCTGATGTCCTCGCCAACAGCATCATCGCTCGCGATTTCGATCATGACGGTGACGCGTCCAGTGCATGCTCTGCTTGAAGATCCGCATTTTCGACAATTGTCGAGTTCGATTATCGTCGCTGTTTCCTCTGCGCTCAATTCTCGTTCAGCCTTCATGATCAATGCCTTCTGCAGGCTTCTGATTGCAGCGAAGCGTCCTGGCCGTCTGTCCGGAAAACCCTCTCCTCTTTCTTTGCCCAGGTAAACTACCGCCGTGCCCGCAAGGAAGAAAGGTTGTCGTGACAAAGCCGCAATCCATGTTCGCCACAAAATCCCGCTTCAATCTTCATAAGCTGAGGGACATTCCTCCAAGAGTAACTAAATGACTCAGCAGGAGACCCTGTCCTCCTGCTGAGTTTCGGTTAAGGTAACATGCTTCCGCGTCTTATGTCAACTTAGACATAAATCAGCCGATGGCCTGCCCCCAGATTGTGTACCACTTATTAGGTTAGAGCTATGGTCCAGACTTATGCGGCTAAACTTAGCATCTCTCGGGTCACCAACGGGTTGCAGTCCCATTACACTTCTTCACACAAACGGTGATTGACGTCACTGACAACGTTCCAGGAGACCCTTTTTCTCTTCAAGGAGAAAAACGTAGTATACCTCTAACTTGGCAAGTGGTACATAAACTCGAGACGGGTCCGGATGGTCAACATGGTCTTGCTTACGGTACACTTGCAGGCCTTTGCCTGTAAGACAGAAGATGGAAGACTTACCCGAAAATGGGGATAATGTATCATGCTTTCTTTCGCCGGTAGCGCAGGAGCTTCATTATGTCACGGAAACAAGTAGATATACCGAATGATTCAGTGAACATGTTACCAAGTAACCAATCCACACCACTGCATCAAGAAAGCGGATGAAAAGAGGGATGAGTCCCTACACCACCGGCAGTTGGCCGGCGCATACTGACATTCCCGGATGACACGCAGGTCGGCCTTAACGGCCTGGACGATGTCATGGCCGAACTCTACGCTGAAGACATGAAGCCTACCGATGAGACCGCGGAAGAGATCATGAAACGGCTGGAAGAAAGAAAGAACTACATACCCGGGTCTGAACGTGTACGAAGAGAATACGCCTATGCGCTGCTGGGGGCATACAGAAAATATATCAAGGATCGATCGGGCAGTGGCCGGTGAGTGGGGTGCGAAGCGGTGGAAAGATAAAGAATAGAATAGATCCGGAGAGGGCCTGCAATAGGGCCAACCCTTCACTTCAGCCCGCCGTTGCGTAGCGGCAAGGGTCGGAAACCCGGGATTCGCTTCCCACCCATTCTTAGGCCGTCACCCGGCCGGCACGTTCAGCAAGTGTCGGGGATCCAAGATTCACAGTGATCCGGAGCGCCTTCAGGCCCTGAACTCCCTGCAGATCGTCCAATTCGAGCCATTCAAGGTCGTCGCTCAGGAGGCCTTGACGTTGCATGAATTTGATGTGCTGATGCATCTCTTCGGCCTCATCGGGCCTGGAATAAACGACGGCAATCCGATCCGGCTGAGTGAGTCGCTCATTCGTGCCCTTGATCATGGCCTTGTCGACACGCGAACGGACAATTTCATGGGCAATATCGTATGCTCCATCAACATCAAATCGCTTCTCGTCAAAGCGAAACCTGATTGAAAGCGGTGAGTCGTTAACCAGGATCAGATGGGTGGCTTCCAAAGGTACTTTCAAGTTCTTATTAAAGGTATTGCAATGCCACGCCATCCCGCAGGCCACCATGAGCTGCCAGAGCCTGAGGTTCGTCACATGCAATCGGCTGAACTCGACATTTTCCACCATGGAAGCGCCCACATAGATGAGGTACTCAACTCCATCAGTCTGATGCTTGTTGAAGTAGTGAGGAAACATGGCTTGTGCTTCCGCCTCCTCTCGGTCTAGATACAATGAAACGTTGCGATTGAAGTCAGCCATGCTCTGCTCAAAGTCTCGACGGTCCCGATATACTGTGCCCATAGCCGGATCAATAGCCTCGCTGTAATGCTGCATAGCGTCAGTGACTGCCGGTCCGAACCCGCGAAGCAGCGGGAAGACCTGCTCGAATTCATTTCGCAGAAAGTTTATCAGTGCCGTTTCGTCACCTCTGGCCAACCCGCCTTCGATCAATTCCCGATAGGAATCTATTCTATGGCTCAACTCGCTGAAGATGGGCAGCGATCGCACCGCTTCGGCTTCACGGAGCACATTGATCGCCAAATGGAGATGCTCCATCAAATCAGCTTGGATGGCTCGATTCCGGGCCTCTGACGATCCCCTGATGTCCGATGCGGCAAACAGAGGGTATACATCTCTGAAAACAATGGGCTCCATGTCAGAGGATTCTCCCTTGGAAGTCCTGTCCAGATGGCTGAGCGCGGCCTTACGAAAACGCCATTCAACTGCCGGATGCACTGCGGTACACTTTTGCTTGATAATGGTGTCCACCTGGCTGTTCAGCTCATTAAGCCCTCTCTTCAACGCTAGCGCAAAGGAAGGTAAGACTCCGCTCGCGAGAATTTCCTGAGTTGGCCCCAAATCAGAGGGACGTGGGGAACCCACGTTCAGGACGCCAAGAAGCTCTCCCTGGTAAATAAGAGGTGCAATCAAAAGGGATCGTATCCCTTCTCGGAGTAGCTGTTCGTCCATCGGGCTTCGGTCAGGGACCTTCGACAGGTCGCTTACCCGCAGGATGCGGGAACTGTCCACAGCCTTTTGGAACAATGAACCCTTGAATTGAACGGTGGGGACGTGCAAGGAATCGCAATAAATGCAGTTGCACTCTCCGCCGCAACCGGTACTGAGCATTAGGAGTTCGTCATCCTGGACAGCTGCCAGGCCAATGCACAGGTCGGAGCGCTGGAAAATAACCTCCAGAAAATGTTGCAGCCTTAGGAACCGGTCGCCCGCGAACATGGAGCCCCCTCCCACCAGTTCCCACTGGAGATCCGAGAGCAGTTCGGATTGCGTCACATCCACCGCACGAACCACTGAGAACCCGTGGAACTCGAAATTCTCAGGATGAAGAATCTCACTGACCACCTCCGGCTCCGTAATATGTTCCACGATCGTCTTGCGTTCCTCATCAGTGAGGGGCTTGAGAGGCTCAATCGCCCGTATATCCATGAATCGAATGTCGGGCCAGAAACGGAAATACCTGTCCAGCCCGGTTGTCGGTTCGGTTGCTACTCGTATGAGCGGCAATTCCAGGTCCTCTTCCATGCCATGGCACTCCCGCAAAATGGACAAAAAAGACCTGATAAGTCGAGCCCGGCGGAAATCGGCCCCCCCGCTATGAAATCGACCGCGGAGACCGCCGGTCTCATCAACAAATAACTCTCTGAACCGCGGAGATACGTACGCGGGCTGCATGGTAAAAGGAACCAGCGCGCCCGATACCTCGGTCTCCCAGAAAGCCGCTGGAAACACCACGCTCATGAGCTTCCCAACAAGTTCGCGGTGTAAATCCAGTACGGACAAATCCTCGATCGCCCCTTGAAGTTCCGGCGCGTCGGCAAGCCCGTCTCGGATGGCTGCCGCCTCTTTGGCCCAATAAGGACCAGTGGCGGCCAATGTGTTATTCCAGTAATCGATCAGAGGGCTCAGACTGAACGCGAAACGAAACGGGGCTTGTTCTGTTAGATCATTCATGGCTGACCTTCTTTCAGGAGCGCCGGACGCCGCCTTTTCAGAAAGCATTTTAGAGGTTCTCTTCCAACCTGCCTGCCTACGAGCAACCTGTCGTCTTCGCGCAACCGCGCTTGTATTATACCAGTGCGAGATCAAAGAAAGGAGAACGGATCAGTTAGTGGCTTGCGGGATTCCAACGCCAAGTAAACTCGGCCCGCGGACACACTAACCGAAACGCTCTGAAAAGCCGGCTGTCCAATAGTTTGTACGAGCAGCTTGGCTGTGACCTCCGGAGGCAGGCATGGAAGACGATAAAAGGTCTGGAGACGATATTATCAAAAAAATTGAAAAGTTGCGCAATCGAGTTGCTGAGCTGGAAGCAGAGCTATCAGAAAAGGCTGGTGCGGTCGCTTCATTTCAGGAAATGAGCAGGCACAAGATTCTGGACCCCAACTCTTTCTATGAACTGGATCAAGCGCCGAAGCCTCTCCGTCTCGGCTCCGAGACCACCGAGTCTATTGAGCTGAAATCACTCTTTACTCGTGACGTGACGACATCAGGCAGCTATGACGTTAGAGGAGGCATCTGGGCTACGACCTTCGGCAAGGTAATCCAGGCTCTCCCAATTCCTGTCTTTTTGATCGACGAATCTCTAAAGGTTACTGTTGCAAACCACGCTTGCGGCAGATTCACTCCGTACTACGAAAAGATTCAAGGAAAACCGTTTGCGGCTCTTTTCGGAGGACCGTCCGCCGCTGAGACGGCCCAATCCGTCCTGGAACGGGTGTTCTCAGACAGGAAGGCGCGCATTGGTGAAGGAATGCTCAGAGTTGACAACGCCATGCTCTGGGCTCGCATGACGTTTCGATCAATCAGAATAATGAACGAAAGGTTTGTTATCGTGCTTGTTGAAGATCTGACGCGAGAAAAGGTGCAACTTCATGAGAACGAAATACTAAGGCAGGAATTAGAGGAAAGGGTGCAAAGACGTACGGGAGAACTGAGAAAAACCAATGAAGACCTGACCAGGGAAGTGGCAGAGCGCAAACGTGCAGAGGAAGAGAGAGAAAAGGTGATAAGTCAGCTGCAACATGCGCTTGCGCAGGTCAAGAAACTGAGTGGCCTATTGCCCATCTGTGCTTCCTGCAAGAAGATAAGGGATGACCGTGGCTACTGGCTTCAGGTTGAAGAATATATACGAGATCATTCTGAGGCGCAGTTTACTCACGGCATTTGCCCGGAATGCGCCAGGAAACTATATCCGGAGTTTTTTTCGGACAAATGAATCAATTTGGTTTGTAAAAGCAGGGCTTGCGGCCGCGTTGCAAGCCGGCTTCTGTACACTGTAAGGACAACGCTTCGCATTGGGTCTCTGACTTCGTTCGAAATGATATTTTGTTCAACGTAGTCCATAGACACCACACTAAGGCTGGCGTATCAGTTCCCGCTTCAGCTTGTTGGCCATGATATTCTCATACACTCCCGGAGCCAGACGGCTAAGCCAGTACGTCATTTTCCCCGTCGGTGTCAGAATCAGCATACGCTTCCTTTTGATGACTCCCTGCAATACTGCCTGGGCAACATTTTCCGGTGTGTCCTCGGCCCCGACTTTGGATCGTGGGTAACGGTTAATGCTGCCGTCACCATCCAGAGCCCTCTCCTGCAGGTTCGTTCGAGTAAACCCCGGGCAGAGCATCATGACGTGGACGCCCATGTCCTTCACTTCCGTCCGCAAACTCTCGAAAAGGCCGTGGAGAGCGTGCTTACTGGCGCTATATGCGGTCCGTCCCAGAAGCGGTGAATATCCGGCATGGCTGGAGGTCACGACAATGATGCCCTGCCGTTCGATCAGACTCTCCATCGCAGCTTTGGTACAGTAAAGCGCACCAAAAAAATTCACCGCCATGATCTTCCTGTAGACAGCGGTTTCTGTATCGACAAAGGCGCTGCGCTGAGTCAGGCCGGCATTATTGACAAGGATGTCAATTCCTTTGTAAACCTCAATAACATCCTGAATGGTCCTTGAACACTCCTCTTCCCGGCTCACGTCACAGGTGAAGGCCGTGGCTTCAATACCGGATTCCTGCAAGGCCCTAACCTGGCGCGATGCCTCCTCCCCGTTCATGTCAATGAGGGCCACTCGGGCTCCTTCGCGGCCGAAAAGTCGGCAGATTGCCAGGCCGATTCCGCTGGCGCCTCCCGTTACCGCTGTCACTCTGCCTTGCAGTGGGGAGCTCATCGATTAATCCTCCCATTCCAGAGCAATTTTTTCCACTTTGTCCAGATCGCTTTTGTAGGAAAAGGAGCCGGCAAAAAACAGCAGGGCCGAAACAAGAAGGAAGACCGGAAGAACAGACATGGCGACTTTGATGCTGTAAGCATCGGAAAGCGCCCCTATGATTATGGGCGCCATAGATGCGCCAAAGAGATTTTGAACAACAACGCTCACCGAGTAGGAAATAGCTCGAAGGCCGGGATGGATAACCTCCTGGGTAACGGTTATCGCCGCAGGAGCAAACATACTAGCCAAGACCCCCATGAACAGGAACGCCACGTACTGTGCCTTTCCATTAAGGAAAGAAAAAGCGGTAAAGATGACGACCGCATTCAGGGCTATTGTCAGCGCGGGAAACAGCATTCGTGAACTCGCATTCTTCTTGAACCACAGGTCGGTCAACCATCCCCCCACGGGAAGACCGATGATGGCCAGCAACATAAGCAGCCCTGTCTTCATTCCCGCCTCGCTGATGGGAGTGCCCTCGACGCGGTGAAAATAGGTGGGAAGCCAGACAATGATGGCATTGTTGACGAAGATACAGCCGATAAACCCTATATTGTTCAAGATCAGGGATGGGGTATGGATGAATTCCCGAAAGATATCCATCTTGCTCATCCTGAGCTTCTTGT
>DATJPW010000001.1:0-5575 GCA_035506215.1 Desulfomonilaceae bacterium | reverse complement strand
TAAGTAACTATGAAAAGACCATCCCAAGGCAATGCCGATAATCAGAAAAAAAAATATCACGAGGGCGCGGGACATGGAGACCTCCCAGAAAAGGAATCTGATGTCAACTACGGTGGCGTTTTGGGTTATGAATATGACGATGAGACCTGTGACGATAAGGGTTAATATTAATTTGAGATTCATATTTCCCACCTAGGGCGGAAGTCGGCAATTTCGGATAGGCACACCTAATTCTTTCTGAGTGTCACCAGAAACAGCTTTCGCGGAAGCTCTCCTTCTTCTAACTCATCTATACCGAGTATTTCAAAGCCTTCTGCCAGCCGCTCTACTTTCTCCTTGCTGAAGAAATGGACGATGAAGCCCTCAACTTCATACATATCCTCACCCCGGTGAATCCCTTTTCCAAAGTGGCAGTCTCCCGTGTGTGTCACTGTGTAAATGTGAAGCCCCTTGGGGCGGAGAACCCTTCTCACCTCCCGTGAAAGGAACTCCAACTCCGAGGTTGTCAGGGCCATGCAATACAGCATGTGCGAGTAGCACCCGTCCATGGATTCATCCGCGAAAGGGAGGACAACGCGTACGTCATGCTGAAGAGCGGTAACGTAACCGGATAAGCCTGATTTCTGCGCCCTGTCGGCAATCGCCCGAACGGCGCTCTCGGAGTAATCAAGAACTGTCATGTGGAGGCCATTCCGTGCAAAGAAGATTGTGTCCCTCCCCTGTCCACCGCCCAGTTCAAGGATGACGTTCTTCCCTTCCTTCTTGAATATCTCCGCGGCTATCCTGGCAGGATCGCTTGCTTCTGAACCAAACATGTCAGGATTACGGACGAACGTCTCCTCCCATTGACGGCCCTGGGCATCAAATATCTTTTTCATTCAATTGCTCTTTCTCAATCTTTTCCGGCCACATCTATAACCGGGCCGGTTAAGGATTACTCTTCGAATAATGGAGCAAATAGAATCCGGTGATAATGACAAGAAAGAACGGGATGCTGATGATCAAGACCTTGATGAGTTCCACCGCACTGGCCCAAAAGGCGTCCTGCACGCTCTATTGCTGTGGATAGAAAGACTTCAAATAATGGATCTCTTGCACTGAATGCCAAGAGACGGCAGAAACAAAAACAATGCTGACGCCTACTGCCGAAAGAATCAGTATTTTAGATGTCCGGTTCATGGTCAGCGCATCACGTTATGCCAATTTACCGATAAAGTCCTTCGCGGATAGGACTCTTGCATAGGGAACAGCCAAGGCCGCCATGAATGCTGCCTGAACCTTGCCTGCTTCCACCATTGTTCCTTTATATTCGAGATTGCGGGTCGCGCACGCGTCTTCGATGACAGTGCACCTGAATCCGAAATCAAATGCGGCGCGTGTTGTCGCGTCAACGCACATGTGGGTCATGGCCCCGCAAATTACCGCTTCATCCACCTCTGACCTCCTAAGGACATTCAACAGGTCGGTGTCTCTGAATGCATTGGGAAAATATTTTTCAATTATGGCTTCGCCGGTCTGAGGGGCGACTGATTTGTGGATTTCAACGCCTTTCGTGTTCGGGAGGAAGAATGTAGCCCCCGGGCGTTTTGAGATATGTTGAATATGAAAGACGGGTAGTGCCCTTTTCCTCCACTCGTTAAGTATTGATCCTGCATTCTGGGCCGCTTGCCCCATTCCGACAAGCTCCATACTCCCGCCTGGAAAATAATCATTCTGAATATCAATTAAAATTAATCCTTTTTTCATCTGTTCTCCTTACTTAGTTCCGGCGCCCGAAGGCTGCGTACTTACCAGAGCATTCCTATAATTTCCGCCGCACTTTTTACCAACTGGCCGCGACCTTCGTGTATGTAGATACCGATTTGGGCAATAAGTGAATACGCAGCCGCAAACTGAGCAAGGGCATATACGGCAATTGTGAACTGACTGAGGCTGAAGATGCCGATACCAAACTGGGAAATAGTTACAACGCCATATGCGAACTGCCCGATAGCTATGATTCCTTTTGCCACGACCGGCATTCTGTTCGGGCGGTACTTAAATGAAACATGCAGAAGCGGCAGTCGCCAAAAGACAAGTTCTGACTTGTACTCAAATCCCCAGCCGTCCCACGTTTGTTTTGCAGGATACGGCGCCCCGCACTGCGGGCAGCTAATGGCCTGTTCGGAAATCTCATGCTTGCATTCCCTGCACTGTTTCATCTTATCCTCTCGGCAGACGATTAATGCGCTCATAAATAATTGCTTCCATTGAAGCATGATTGCAACTATGCAGAATATCATCTATATTGTCAACTAATTAAAATTATTGAAACTGAGTAAGTAGAGAGCATTATTTCATATTGATTTAAAACAAGGTGTAGAGGCATAATGGCCACCGAGGTGAACAAGAAAAAGTGAAAGCAATGGTTTTGAAGAGCACTTCCAATATCCGCGAGAACAGAAAACCATTGCAACTGAGCGATATGCCAGAGCCCGTGCCGGGCGAGAAAGACATCCTGATTAAGGTTTCTGCCTGTGGGGTTTGCCATACGGAGCTGGATGAAATCGAGGGCCGGACACCACCGTCTGTGTTCCCCGTTGTTCCGGGCCACCAGGTGGTGGGCCAAGTAACATCAAAAGGAAAAAAAGTGACCAAGTTCCGCGTGGGCGAGCGGGTCGGCGTGGGCTGGATATTTTCCGCCTGCGGCCATTGCAGTGCGTGTCTCGAAGGAAATGAAAATGTCTGTGAGGAATTCCGGGCTACGGGCAGGGATGTCAACGGCGGATATGCCCGGTTTATGACGGTCTCTGAGGACTTTGCCTATCCTATACCTGCCATCTTTTCTGATGTCGAAGCAGCGCCCCTTCTGTGCGCGGGGGCCATTGGTTATCGGTCCCTGAGGCTTGCCAATCTTACGGACGGGGAGGGGCTGGGGCTTACGGGCTTCGGGGCTTCGGCACATCTCGTTCTCAAGATGGTTCGCCACAAATATCCAAACTCCCGGGTTTCTGTTTTTGCCCGGAGCGAGAAGGAGCAGGCATTCGCCAGGGAACTGGGGGCTGTGTGGGCGGGTGATACCGAAGATGAACCGCCGGAAAAGCTACATGCCATAATCGACACCACGCCGGCGTGGAAACCGGTAGTACAGGCCATGAAAAATCTCAAAAGCGGCGGCAGGCTGGTCATCAACGCCATCAGGAAAGAGGAGGCCGACAAGGACTGCCTTCTGAAGCTTAATTACCCGACACACCTCTGGCTCGAGAAAGAGATCAAGAGTGTGGCTAACGTGGCGCGAAAAGACATCAGTGAATTCCTTCAACTTGCGGCAGAGATTCCGATCAGACCAGAGGTGCAGGAATTTTCAATGGCAGAGGCCAACGAGGCCCTTGTCGAACTCAAGGAGGCGCGGATCCGCGGGGCAAAGGTGCTCCGCATGGACTGACAAACAAGAGCGTTAAGAATATTCTTACTCTGTAATGTCGACTGAAAGGAGAACTCTTTTCGATGGCCGACAAGAATAAGATTGCCTCATTTCAACCCATATTTTTCGTTGACTTGATTATGCGAGTGTTTCATAATTTAGCTGTCCTAATCAAAAATATTTTTTCCGTCGTGTCATAAGGTCAGGCAGTGCAAGGTCTAATTCTAATCATCGAAAGGAGGCAGGTATGAAGTATCCCGATATTCTATTTGAACCGTTCTTCTCCTGGGTAAACCGGCCGCGAGTTATGTACAAGGCCGGAGTAAGAGAAGAGTTAGGTTTTGAGATGGAGAAGCTGGGAGGCAAGAAAGTGGTCCTCTACACGGACAAGGGACTCATTCAGGCCGGTGTGGTGGACATGGTGATCGAAGCAATAAAAGCCTCCAGCCTGGAATTGGTCGGTGTCTACGACAAGATCGTGCAGGACGCCCGCCTCGATCTGATCAATGAGGGGGCGGCTTTTTACAGGAAGTGCGGCGCTGACTGCATGGTAGTAGTAGGAGGCGGCAGTGTTATGGATACCGCCAAGGCCGTTAACATTCTGATTGGCGGAGGTCTCGATGATTTTTCGCCCCTTGCGGAGCAGGTTGGATTGTTTGACGGAGCCAAACCATTACCACCGCACATCGCTTTCCCGACCACGGCAGGAACGGGGGCAGAGGTGACCTTCGCTATGGTTGTCCTCAACGATGTTGATAAAGTAAAGGTGGCGTGTGCACACCCGTTCTGCAACGCAGATATCGCCATGTTGGACCCTGAACTGACTGTGAAGCTTCCCCCAAAGATCACGGCGTTCACGGCCATGGATGCCATGACGCATGCAATCGAGGCCATCACCACCAGCAGTGCGAATCCCATCTCGGACGCATTGGGGCTACACGCGGTACGGATCATCACGAAATATCTTCCCGAAGTCATGAAAGACCCGGAGAATGTCGAGGCGAGGGGTTATCTGCTGATCGCGAGCAACATGGCAGGTATGTCCTTCATCAACGCCTTCACTGGCGGGGTCCATGCCACAGCCCACGCTCTGGGCGCACTTTACGGGATTCCTCATGGTCTGGCCAACAGCATCATGCTGCCCCATCTGATGGCCTACAATCTGGAAGAGAAGCCGGATCGCTTCGTCTTGGTCGCTGATGCCATGGGGGTGAACGTTGAAGGCATGACTCCTGATCAGGCAGCCAAGGCCGCCGTTCGGGCAGTGAAAGACCTGCAGAAGTCTATCGGTCTGACACAAACCCTGAAGGATTTTGGTGTTCCCGAAGGCCGCGATGCTCTCCAGCCTCTTATTGATCTTGCAATGGGGGATTCCCAGCTTCCGTACAACCCCCGCGATCTGGAAGAGGACGACGTGTACAATCTATATATAGAAGCCCGATAACTCAAGAAGGAGGAAACCATGAAGTATTGGAATAACGAGACAGAACCCGTTAAGGCGTTTGTAACCCTCTGGGAAACACTCTCCAAGGACCAGGAATTCATCGACGGCATGAAGAAGGTGAATCAGCTCATTTGGTTCGATTACACCCAGGATGGCCCTAACTGTTCTTTCTACGTGGACAGTCGCGACGGAAAGTTCATCGTCGGCGCCGGCAAGCCCGCCGAGGAGCCTCACCTCACGATGAGCCTCTCCGCCGACAACGCTCACCTGTCCTGGGCAAACAAGCTCAACCCCGTAATGGCCATCACCAGGGGACAGATCAAAGTCAAGGGTTCCGCCACGGGACTGCTGAAGCTGGCTCCCAAGCTGAAAAAGGTGGCTGTCATCTACGAGCAGGTCCTGAAGGATATGGGCTGGGGAGACAAGATGACTAAATAAGAGTGCATCTCTCAGAACGTTTCCATATTGTCTGGCACATGTTTCAAACGGTATACGTGCCTGTTTGCACGGAGGATTTATGGGATTCTCTGACCCTGACGCGGTGGCTAGTTTTCAACCGGGCGATTCCTGATCTATCGCCGATTTCACAGGAGCAGATTTATGAAAGGTAACACGGGGAAGGTCATCAATTTGGACCTGACAAACGGCAGTATTCAGATCGAGACGTTGCCGGAAGAGTATTACAAACAGTACATCGGGGGCAGCGGTCTGGCTGCAAAGATTTTCTG